>JAAUTG010000007.1 GCA_012031785.1 Saprospiraceae bacterium
GGATTAAAAGGCAACTGCTCATTATCTAACGCCCAAAAATTCATTACTCCCTTGTATAAATTCTCCCGATGGAATAGTAATAGCATGACCGATCGTTTCTGCAGGATTTCTGGCGGGATTCCTGTAACCTCCTGTCCCATCATATGCAGGATAAAGGTAATAATTTCGCGGTGTTGGCTTTCGTGTTGTAATAAAAATGCTAACAGCTTATTTTCAGTTTGATTCCCTAGAGTGTCTAACACTAACTCCCGTACTTGTTGGCAATACAATAAAATCCGATCGGGGTCTGGCAAATTCACTCGATTAGTTTTAGGTAAATTCTCTACAGCAAAATAGGATTGGGGATTTTTTATCCCTAAGTTCTGCTGATATTCTGGCTTTAGTAACCAGAGAGATTCTGTATAGGCAATGTGTCCCAAATGCCAACCGATCGGGCTAAATTCTGGATGTGCCAGTACAAAATAAAGACTAGCTTCGATTTGACTCAAAAGACCGATCGTTTGTTTGCGGCATTCAGTCATTTCTTTTATTAGTTGTTCAGTTGTAATCATATTCTTAGATTTAGGTTTTCAACTTTATTTCTAGCAGAATATTTGCCTGGTTGGAAGTTTGCAGACATAATTCTAAAGGCTAGTTAACAAACTTTAAGATTAAGTGAGATTCTAAACTATGGCAATAATCAATAACCCCTTGCTTTTATCAGAATGCTATAAAACTTATCGAACTTATTGAACTTATTGAACAACTGTGTGATGACGTAAGTATTTAAGAATGAGTTGTGATGGCATAAAATTTAGATAACCTTCCAGAAATACCAATGTCTCGCCTTGCAGAGTTGCGCCTACTTCTAAATCAAGCTAGTTATGCTTACTATGTCCTCGATCGTCCTGTTATGTCTGACGAAGTCTACGATCGGTTTTAAGCTATAATTTTCTTATTGACTAAGAGCATTACCCATAAAAGATATGGAAGATATAGACGTAACATCTAAAAATAATATTGATGAAGATAGTTTCTTACAACGTCAACGGCATTAGAGCCGCTCAAAAAAAGGACTTGTACAATGGCTGGAACCTTACCAGTTCGACTTCCTCTGCTTTCAGGAAACCAAAGCAGCGCGCAGTCAGGTAGAACTTACTGATTTTGAATCACTTGGCTATCAATCTGTTTGGCATAGTGCCGAAAAAAAAGGATATAGTGGCGTGGCTACCTTTTTTAAAACAGTTCCCGATAAAGTGGTAGTGGGAATGGGTATTCCAAAATACGATAGCGAAGGCAGGGTGCTGAGAACTGATTTTGGGGATTTGACCCTTATCAATACATACTTCCCGTCTGGCACCACTGGAGATGTTCGGCAAGGTGTGAAAATGAATTTTTTAACTGATTTTTATGACTGGATACAGGAACTGCGCAAGGAGCGTCCACACTTAATTGTAGTGGGAGACTATAATATTGCGCATCAAGCCATAGATATTCACGACCCTGTTAATAATAAAAATACATCGGGTTTTTTACCAGAAGAACGCACTTGGATGAGCAAGTGGCTAGAAAGCGGCTTTGTAGATGGATTTAGACATTTGAACCCCGAAAAAGTGGGATACAGTTGGTGGAGTTTTCGAGCTGGCGCAAGAGAAAGAAATAAAGGTTGGAGAATTGACTATCAGTCTGTTAGTAACACTTTAGCGGATAGACTTCGATTTGCAGACCATTTACCTGAAGCAGTACACTCTGATCATTGCCCAGTCTATTTGGAAATAGACTGATGAGGCAAAGGTGCTGCTAGAATGGTAAGTGGCGTCGTTTCTTTGATGCAAAACTGGTTCAAAGCATCCAAAGAACCATGAAATACATTGAAATCTACATCCCCGCGAATACCATGGAGTTTACCTTTGCTCCCGTACTGCCAAAAATGCCAAGCGGCATTGTTGGCTAGAACGGGTTTTCGACTGCTATATCTTGCTATCCAAACTGGGTAATCGTCAAAATGTCCAGCCAGATATTTATTGTAGAACTTTTGATAAGTGTATATAATAGGCTTTACGTTATAAGCTGCCTCAAAGAGCGCGGCTAATTTAGTAAGCCGATCTACTAATTCTTTAGGGCTGACTCCATCCACCACTTCCGCATCCAAGACGGGTGGCAGATCGCCTGGCTCCAAATGAACATTTCTTAAATAGTTAGAGGCTTGCAATTCGATGGAAAGAGATGGTCTAAAAAAGTGATAAGCACCACGTTTCATTCCCGTTTGCTTGATAGATGCCCAATTAGCACAAAAAAGACTATCTGTGTACGTTTCTCCTTCTGTCGCTTTAACATAGGCGAAATGGATATTTTGATTGGCAATTAATTGCCAATCCACAGCAGATTGATAATGAGATACATCAATACCGTGTACCTCGAATTCATTTAGGCGAGTAGTGGTACTGTTGCAAGCAACTACCAGCAGCGCGATGCTTAATAATCCAAAGAGTCCTCGCATAATAATCTTTTTTTCTTACTAGCGTAGCTAAAAGCCATCGTTTTTTTAGCAATTTTGATAAGTAACTCAAGTTTGTACCAGTATGAACGTAAAAATCGTAAAAAGGGACGAGAAAATAAAATTATTTTCTGATTTTAAATTTTTGATAACAATTAACAGGTCAGGAGCATCGCAGCAAATATTTTATTTTTCAATAGAGATAAAAACAATATGATACACTTTAGCGACTATCAAAATTAGCAACTAAACCCAAAAGCGATTACCATATTCTTGATAATCTTCAGGCGTGTCAATATCTATAAAATAATGCGGATGAATAGTCATCATTGAAAAACATGTTGCGGATGACCGTTGCATGATTATTTTCCCGTTTTCTGCATCTGTAAGTGCTAAAAAATCAGGGATGAATTGACGATGAAATAAGACAGGGTTTCCTGGACGTTTTCCGCTGTTGGGAACAATAATAGGATAAGTTAAGACTGGTAAATTATGGTCAAATACGCGAATTACCTCTTCATAGTGGTCAGAAGTTAAAAACGGCATATCCGAAAGGCATATCATAAATCCTGTAGCATCATCACTAAGTGACTGAATACCAAACTGAACAGAAGTTATTTGTCCCCTCTGGTAGTTTGGATTATAAACTACTGTTATTTTTTCAGAAGGCGGAGGAATGGTTACAATTTTTTCGTGCTCAAAACCTGTTACCACAATAATTCTTTGAATACTTGTGTCAATTAGTTCTTCTAGCACGCAGCGTAACATGGGCTGATCACGAAATGAAAGTAAGAGTTTATTTTGTGCGCCCATACGATGAGAAAAACCAGCAGCTAATACGATTGCTTCTATCATAAAAAATTGATTGACTTTTAACAAGTAGCGGTTAGTAGATGATGTTGGTCTTTGGTCTTTGGTTATTTGGTCTTTGGTCTTTGGTTATTTGGTCTTTGGTTATTTGGGCTTTGGTCTTTGGGCTTTGGTCTTTGGTTATTTGGGGCTTTGGTTATTTGGGGCTTGGGGTGTTGGTAAAGACGAACTGCTCTATAAATTATCCAACGCCATTTCCCATAGGGTCTCGTAAGGAAATACCTCAATTTCAAAAGATTGGGTAGCAAATTCCATTTCTCCCGAATTAAGTTTGGTTAGGTATTTTTCTGCTCGACGCTGCACAGCAACTCGATTAAAATTTCCTGCTGGTATTTGCAGCAGCATTTTGATGAAACAGTTACTGCGAAAATTATTGCTACGCCTCAAATGTCGAGTGCAATATTGTTCTATGGCATTGATGCGGTCAATTGCTTCATCCTGTTTTTGAAGGATTTTTTTTGGCAGCGTGCAACAAAAGTAAAATCTGCACAATCAAAATAGGAATATTAGTCACTCGTTTATCTTTTGAAAATTCAGGAACTTCATTGATGAACTTAGTGACTCGAAAATTTCTTTGCGTTTGAATTTCTGTTCGGTAAGTTGTATTAAGGTAGTAAAGATAGGCTTCTACAATTTTCCAAGATTCTTTGGCGTGCTGCGTGGCTAACTCTCCAAATCCTTCTGCCGCACTTACTTCTTCAAAAATACTTTGTGCTTGTTGATAATCTCCCGAATGAAAGCACAGTAGTACGTATGCGTGGGTATGCCAAAACCAATTACCAGATTTAACCGTGTACATGTCAATACACCTTACAATATGCTCTTTACCTTCGTCATAACGTTTTAATTGAAGGCAGGCAAGTGCTTTTTGAAAAAGAAAAATTTGTAAAGAAAAAACATACTTTATTTCTAAGGATTCAAAAAAAGTGATGGCTTTGTCGCAAGCCACTAATAATGCCTTAACGTCTCGTTGAAGAGAAATACAAAAAAGTTCTAGTAGCCTTCCCGTCAAATGCAGACGATACGTACTATATTGTTCTAAAAATGGTGCTATTTCATCATAGTAGGTTTTGGCAATCTGATAGGTTTTTTGCAGATTAATCCGGTCATTTTTGTAAGCAAGTAATACTCTGGTGTAATATTCTTGAGATAGTTCTTCTATATCTAGTAATTGTCGGTAATAATTCGCAGTGTTACAATAATTTTCATACTCTTTCGATTAAATTCTATAGTTCCATAGTATTTACCTAATAATTTAGCAGCATCATAAGCAAATTCCGTGAACCCGTAAGTGACTGCCTTTTTCAAACATCGTTGTAAAATTTCGACACTTAATTGATGAATACCTCTGGCAGTAAATATCTTACAGGCGGTAATTTCTCTAAGCAATTGAAAATAGACGCGCTGTTCTACCCTCAATTCATTACTTCTATAGTCAATAAAGAAAACGGTATTCAGTAAATTCGCCTCAAATCTTTTTTTTAGAATTTGATAATTCCTACTTTTACCATCAGTGCCAAAGAAATATTGCGCAGCCTCATCATCGTCTTTAAACTCGTCTTTAAGGAGTTTATCGTAAAATTCATCAGATTTATTTCTCCTACGATACCGATTACCTACAATTTGTATTTGGTTCACTTTCAGCTTACTAATAATGCTAACTAGCTCTTTTAATCTCTTCATCGCTTAAAATGTAATTCGTTTACTTTTATTCATTAAATCGTTTTTATAACAAATTAGTTTTTAGTATTTTATAAATTTTAGATAAAAAATAGAGGCTTAAAACGGTATGCTAATTCGGTGTGCGAGTGAGGAAAAAAAGATTTTTCCCCCACCTATCTTTGTGCTATCAAAAAGCGATGTGTTGGCGTGTAAAAAAAGGGTATTTTAGCAGCGAATTGTCAATATAATTTCCTAATAATTAAGGAAGTATTTTTTCTTTGAGTGATTTTACACCCAAAAGAGCGTATGTATATTTGTCTATGAAGTGATAAAGACCTCAACTTCAAGTCGTCATAACTTTGTGTCATAATCAAAAACAAAGTATTATGAGCTTGAATGATTTAATGATGTTGTTGAATGTGATTGGAGATTCTGACATTCTTGGAATCTAAAGTATTAAGTACCTGCACATTTTTTTTAGCAGATGACCAGACATTAGCGCCTAGAACGACGTTCTAGTAAGGATTAAGATTTAAGGCTACTTCAGAGTAGCGAACAAACAAATAACAAAAAGGCATGTAACTAAGTTAAGGTATATTGATGAAACTACGTTACATGATGTTTTAATTTCAGGAACTATGCTCCTTTAAAGTGAGGTTTTCGCTTCTCAATAAAAGCAGCAGCACCTTCCTGAAAATCTGTAGTGCCAGCAGTAATACCGAACTTTTGAATTTCTGATTCAAATCCATTGGTATCACTTTGGAAGTATGCGTTGACGGATTCAATTACTTTGGTAATTGCGACAGGTCCTTTCTGTGAAATTTTTTGAATTAGATTTATTGCTTTACTTATTGCTTCGGCTTTGGTAGGTAGCACGTAATTAACTAGACCCAATTTGAAAGCATCCTCAGCGTCAATCATGTCGCCTGTAAGCATTAGTTCTATAGCTTTTGTTTTACCGATGTACTGAATCAAACGCTGCGTACCGCCGTATCCTGGAATGATGCCTAAATTGACTTCAGGTTGTCCAAACTTTGCGTGTTCAGTTGCTATTCTAAGATGGCAAGCCATAGCAAGTTCGCAACCTCCCCCTAAAGCGAATCCATTTACAACTGCTACTACTGGTTTAGAGAATTGTTCGATGCGGAAAAGGACATCTTGCCCTTTTCTAGAGAGCATTTCACCAGCAGTAGCATCTAGTCCGACAAATTCTTTAATGTCTGCGCCAGCGACAAAGGCTTTTTCCCCTGCACCTGTCAGGATAATCCCTTTCAGTTTCGGGTAATTAGCAGCATCTTGACCAAAGAAATAATTAATTTCGTCAAGTGTTTGATGGTTGAGTGCATTTAAGGATTTTTCTCGATTGATGGTGAGCGTTAAAATGTCGTCTTCTTGTTCAAGTTGTAGGATATTGTATGTCATTTTAATTTTAGTTTAGTTGCTATCACAGAAAGGTAGTTCCATACCCCATGCCTCATATACCAAAACATGAGGTTTGCTCTCGTATTAATACAATTAACAATATAACCCTATCTTTTAAGAAATAGTTTTATTGCTCTCTACTTTTTTTAGGCAGTTTGAATATTGTGAAGCTAGATTAGCATGCTCCATTTACAATAATATTTGAATAGAAAACAGCAACCTAGCCTCTACCCAAATATTATTTTGCAATTTTCTTATCAAACCATCATTTTCGATGTAGGCTTGGTCAGTGCGTTCACTGCTATTTTTGATAAGAATAATTGAAGTGCTTCCCGCTTTTTTTCATTAAAAGTATAGCTGATATATTGATTGAAGTAGCGGTCTAAACTAAAGTTTGGATCGGGAGACTGAAGTAGATAGAGTAGCTGTGGAATAGAGTCTAAACCCAGTTGAAGTGCTTGATTAAATTGCTGAATAAAGGTATCTGATAGCGGTACTGTACTCACCCAAGCTGCGAATACAAATGGCAAACCTGTCAAATCGTGCCATGCAGCACCAAGGTCATAAACGAAGGGATACTTGTCCTCCAAACCAATTGTTCTATCGCCAATAATTAGCCCACCTACACTGCCTCCAATTTTCTGGATGTAGTCCGAGCCAGCAGGCAACAACTTTGGTGTCACTCCCCAATATTCACGCAACAAAATTTTTGTTAACTCTACAGAAGTCCGAGAGTGAAAATCCAAATATAAGTGGGTCAACGCTTCAATTGGATAATCACTGTAAAGGCATACGGTTTTTACTTCGTTCAAAGTACCAATACAATAATCAGAGATAATTTGGGCATTGTTTAGTTCTGGAATAGCTGCCACAGGAATTAGTCCAATTTGAGCGGCTCCAGAAGCTAGTTTTTTGGCACATTGAGAAGGAATATCCAGTTCAAGCTGAATTTGTGCATCAAAACCTGACTTAACAATTCCATATAAAAATGGCTTTGTGTTCAAATAAGTGACCGCTGTGACGGTTAGTTTATGATTCATGATGATTTTTGTTTGTAATTTTTGATTCTTTGGTAATTTTTGTAAATGCTCATCTATACTAACAATTTCTCTAAATGGCGAACATCGTTTTCTAAATAAAGTCGAAAAACATCACCCTCAAGCGTTAAATGGTATAATCCAGTATTATCCTGTGAATATTTTTCCATTGCAGTCAAAGGTTCATTAAGTAGTACACAAACTAGGCAACGCATCAAACGTCCATGCGAACAAACCAAAATTGTCTTTTCGGCTCTTTGCTTCAGATGAGCTACGAACACCGCACAACGATCAGCTACATCTTGTGCGCTTTCTCCACCTTCTAGTTTAGCTTGAAAATCACCTATATTCCAAGCATCCATAACCAACTGATACTCGTCTTTCATGGCTTGTGTTCGCTCAATACCTTCATGCCAGCCCCACGACATCTCGTTGATTTCTGCAAACTGATACCAAGGCAACCCATTTCTACGAAAGGCGCTATTGTTTCGTGGGTGCGTTTCAGCTTAGAAGTTAGTACCACTTCAAAAGGCAGGTGGCGATAGGTTTCAAAGAACGCACCTGACTGTGCCAAACCTGTCTCGTTCAAGCTGGTATCTACGCTACTTCCTTGTACTTTACCCAAACGATTATAGTCTGTTTCGCCATGCCGGATAAGATAAATTTGTTTGTCCATTGAACAGTCGGTATTAAAAATAAGTGATTGATGTTAAGCTATTTATCTTTGAACTTAAGGGTTGAAGTCAAAAATCGTCTTTCAACCTTCTAGGTATTCCATTTGACCTACACCACAGGTAATGCCAAGTAGCCTTTGAATGCTTTGTCTTCTTCAAATTCATAATTTGAGTAATCTTGCAACACATGATAAAGTGTGTCTCTTTCTATTGGTTTTCTCCCTACCCTTCTGACCATTTCTACCAACTGTTGCGTAGAAAGAGAAGGATGTTGCTCTTCTGAACCTGCCATAGCGTATATTTTGGTGGTATCATCAATCGTTCCATCAATGTCGTTTACGCCAAACGCTAGAGACAATTGAGCAGTATCTCGACCAATCATGGGCCAATAGGCTTTTAGATGATCAAAATTGTCCAAATAAATCCTGCTAATCGCATAGTTTTTCAAGTCTTCTATCACAGATACTTCTGGTAAATGTGACATTTGATTATCTTGATTTCTGAATTTAAGTGGAATAAAAGTCTGAAAACCACTTGTTCTGTCTTGCAATTGTCGCAGGCGCTCCAAATGATCTACGCGGTGCACATAACGCTCAATATGTCCGTACAACATAGTGGCGTTTGACCTTCCTCCCATTTCATGCCATATTTCATGAATGCGCAGCCATTGTTCTGCGTTGCATTTTCCACCAGCAATTTGATCTCTAATTTCTGGATGAAAAATTTCTGCACCACCACCTGGCAAAGAGTCTAGCCCTGCTTCTTTCATCATTTGCATACCTTCTTCATAGCTAATTTTCGCTTTTTTGAAGATGTAGTGATACTCCACAGGGGTCAAGGCTTTAATATGTAACGCTGGACGATGCGCCTTGATGCGACGAAACAACTCTACATAAAATGGTACATCGTATTGAGGCAATACCCCACCAACAATGTGTACTTCAGTTACAGGTTGCTCGTCATATTTTTTAATAATGTCCATAATATCTTCCATCGTGTACTCCCAACCTTCTGAACGCTGTTTAATCAAGCGCGAGTAAGAGCAAAATGTACAAGTATAGACACAAATATTAGTTGGTTCAATGTGAAAATTTCTATTAAAGTAAGTGGTATCGCCATGTTTTTGTTCGCGTACAAAATTCGCCAAAGCACCCAAATAAGCTAAGTCACCTTCTTCGTAAAGCAAAAGCCCTTCTTCGGGAGTGATTCTTTCGTGGTGAGCTACTTTCTCAGCGACTTCTTTCAGCGAAGATTTTAGCTTAGTATCATTCAATATGGTAGAAATAGAAGGTGATTTCATTTTTTGATTTATTTTTGACAAATGTTTTGTTTGAATTTTGAGTCAAATGTATAACAAGTTTCGGAACTTTCAGTTTTGATTGAAAGTAAAAAAACTCGCATAGCAAACATTTTATTTTATAATTCTAGTTTTTTTTCCTGAATGCTGTCAATTTTAATACCAATATACAATTTTGACTGCCGCGCTTTGGTGCAGACACTTGATCTACAATGCCAAAAGGCGAACATACCGTATGAAATTATTTGCCTAGACGATGCGTCAAATCCTGATTTTCAGCAAGTTAATAGTCATTTAAACGAACTCTCGCCACAAATAAAATATCAGTATTTAAGCACCAACATTGGTCGAGCAAAAATAAGAAACCAACTGACGAGACTAGCAAGCTATGATTGTTTGTTGTTTATGGATTGCGATGCTAAAGTAGGAAGTGAGGATTATATTAGTAACTACTTAAAAATGATAAACGAGGACAGTGTCATTTGTGGAGGACGCATTTACAGTTCATCACCCCCTGATAATCAAGAACTTAAATTGCATTGGCTTTACGGAAAGCAACGCGAACAACTTCCAGCACCTGTACGCCAGCAGCAACCTTACACGAGTTTTATGACCAATAATTTTCTGATTGCTAAGCACTTAATGTTGGCTCATCCATTTGAAGAAACTTTAATACAGTACGGGCATGAAGATACTCTTTTTGGATTAGCGCTACAGCAGAAAAAAATTGCGATACAACACATTGATAACCCTTTGCAACACATAGGCTTAGAGCAAACATCTACCTTCCTTCACAAACAAAACCAAGCTATAAAAAACTTAATCCAACTATTAGATGCTGGACATCCCATTTCTACTAAACTAATAAGGACTCATCAACGACTGCGCTACTGGGGATTGATTCTTCTCCTGAAACCTTTCCAAAAAAAAATACAGCAGCTAGCTTACCAACAATTGTTACGAGGTAGCGAAAAACTGCTATGGCTGGATGTCTGGAAATTAATGGTATTTCTTAATTTTCGTAATTAAAAGTAAAAATTCACACCTAAACGCAAATTAAATCTTTTAGCTTGTGGATTGTCCAAGTAATTTAGTCGCCACAAAGTTTCAATACGAAATACTTTTAAGATATTTTCTATACCAATCCCAGCTTCTAAATAAGGTTTTTGAGATGGTGTAATAAATCCTGTGTAGGTATTTTCTTCTGATGCTTCAAAGGCATTAAGTTGATTCGCTTGTTGATTCGCCTCTGACATATAGCCCATGACCGCTTTGAAAGTGGCAACCTCCCTGAACTGTAATTTGCGCAACAAAGGAATTTTATTGAAAAACAATCCTTCAAAATGGTGTTCCAGTTGTAAACTTGCGTAAGTATCACTAGCAAATTCATAGCGGTTCATGGTATTGAAAGCGTTGGCATCGTAAAACAAACCCTCGTTTCCAGGATGCACTTCTAAAAGTAAAAAAGGCAATGTACCAAAGGTTCTACCCACTTTAGCTTTGTACGAAAGCCAACCAAATGGATTGATGTAGAAATAATGTTCGTAACTAAAAGCAACTTTATGATAAGTATAGTTGCCACCAAGTGCTTGAAAACCAAGTGTATATTGCAGTTCAATAATTGGACGAGGTGACCCTAAGCTGTAACGATTGAAGTAACTTTCCAAAAATCGCTCTCCTGGCGCAAAGCGCGTTTTTAGTACAAACTCCGTAGTAGAAATAGTGGTATCTATTTTTGTTGGATTTTCAGGATCAGGTAAAAAGCCATAGTTGAAGCCTCTCCCCTCTGGAAATATACCACCGTAGGGATCTAAAGTGCGATGTAATAACACAAAGCGGTTAGAAACTGCTTGATTCCAAAATTTTTCATAGTAAATTTTACTTTCCTCTACTGCAATTAACTTTTGTAAAATCGGTCGGCGAAATACGCCCGTAAAAAAGTTCCCTTCCTGAAAGGATTCGCTGCTTTCACTGTTTAAACTTATATCTTTTCTATAAGAAACCCCCAATTGAGTGCGTAAATGTGTATTTATATTCCATTTAAAATCAGCACCATATTTTAGACGCTCATCCCTAGTACCGTAAGCAAGATAGCCACCTAAATAATAGGTTTTACTCCATTCTGGTCTCGTATTGACACCCATTCTAAAACGCTTTCCTTCCACGGGGTTAACACTAAAAATAGACGAGTAAGGACCAATTTCTACTAAACCGAGGTCTTTGTAGCCAATAAATACGGTGTAAAGCACATCAATATACGTTTTGTAGATTGGGACATTGACAATGCTATCAATCATTGGATAAATTTTCGCTTCGGTACTAGTGAGTGGCTCGTGCCGCACTTGTTCCCAAAAGGCTGGGTCTTCTTTGTTAACTTCTTCAAAACGATAATTGGGGTCAGAAGTCTTGTAAAATTCGCTAATATCTTTTGGTTGATTCTGTAATCTTTGTACGTCGAGGTGCTACGTCCTATGAAGCCTGTGGCATTTTCTTTGGTGGGTATAAAATCAACAATCAACTTTTCTTTGTAAGGCAACCAACGATCTTGTTGTAATTGTGCTTCTTGATAAATAATTATTCGCTTGACAAAGTTGATATTTACGTCTGGACTCATACGCATGTTGACGCGCTGAACGGCAAAACTGCTATCTGCTACCCAAAAATCGCCGTAGAACGTAGGTTCTTGTTTTCGTTTTGGCTTGAACTTGAGTTTGTAACTCCATTTTCCTTGAATATAGGTGCTATCAACAATATAATATTCGTAGTAAAATAAACCCGAATTAGCAAAAGGACTCACGAATGCCTTGTCCAAAATATAAATCCAGTTGTCGTATAGGCTGTATTCGCCTTGTATTTGCTTAATAAATTCAGTAAAAGACTTATTCGTCTC
Organism: Saprospiraceae bacterium; assembly: GCA_012031785.1. Lineage (GTDB taxonomy): Bacteria > Bacteroidota > Bacteroidia > Chitinophagales > Saprospiraceae > JAAUTG01. The sequence goes on from JAAUTG010000007.1 coordinate 12,329, forward strand.
ATTAACAGATATTTTTTGTGCTTTTATCACTGCTTTTGCCTTTCCACCTGATTTAGAGTGGTACAAATTAGCTAGAGACTCATTCAGATAAATCGGTAGAAACGGTTTTTCGTCAGACAAAGTGTCTATATTGTCAAAAATGAAGTCGAAGGGCTTTAACACTTTTCTATCTTTCCAACCTTCTGGTAAATTTTCTAAATCAATCTCTAATTTACTATATCGTTCGCACTGAAAAGTTTCTAATTCTTCTACTCGGTTGTTTGGTTTGTTCTCAATAATAGCACGGACGATACGATTAGCAGGATTCTCACCAGCCAGCACTACCACTTCTTTCAGATTCAAAGAAGCAGAAGACAAATTAAAGTTAATAGTTTGGGAACTTTCTTTGCTAATTGCTTTGCGTTGCACTTCGTAGCCCACTGCGGAAACGACAAGGCTATCTGCCTGAGTAGTAAGTGTAAAAGTATAAAATCCATCCAAATCTGTGGATACTCCTAAAGTAGTTCCCTCAATATACACATTACAAAATGGGATGGGTTCATTTGTATCAGCATCCCAAACATAGCCAGAAAGTGTAAAAGATTGAGCGAAACCTAAACCACCTATTAACAATAAAGCAACAGTAGCAACGTATCTATGGAGAAATAACATAATAATAGACAATTAGAGCAATAAAGAATACGTAACACTTTAGGAAGTAAGTTGGCTCAATAAGTAAATGTTAAGAAATGTTATGTAGGCATTAAATACTGTTACCATATCATGGAAGTGCCTAATAGAGCCAGTTAAGACCGTAAAAAAAAACGTACAACTGGAGATACTTATCCAACTGCACGTTTTTTTGTAAGAACTGATATTAAATATTTTCAACTTGCACAGCTTCTTCCAAAGTTCCATTTCGTTTAGCCTTAGTCTCAATGTCTATTGGACGTTGCCCGATTAGTCGCTCTACATCTGACTTTAGAAGCACCTCTTTTTCAAGAAGTTGTTGCGCTAAAATATTAAGTATGGCACGTTTATCTCGCAGCAGTTCTTTGGCACGTTCGTATTGACTATCCAATAGTTTTCTTACTTCATCATCAATCAGACGGGCAGTTTCGTCCGAATATGGTTTGCTAAAAGAGTCTTGCGACAATCCATAAAATGATACTTGACCTACTTTAACGTTCATTCCGAAAACGGATACCATACTGTAAGCCATCTTTGTAACTTGATCAAGGTCATTTTGGGCACCTGTGGAGACTTTACCAAAGACAATATCTTCGGCTGCACGCCCTCCAAAGGTCATACAAATTCGGTCTAGCAACTGCTCTGTCCTAGTGATATATTCTTCTTTTGGAAGATACTGTGCATAGCCCAGCGTTCCAATACCTCGCGGAACAATAGTTACCTTTACAAGTGGGGAAGCATGTTCCAAATACCAACCACAAATAGCGTGTCCTGCTTCATGGAAGGCAATAATCTCTTTTTCTTCAGGCGAAATAAGTTTATTTTTCTTTTCTAAACCGCCAATCACTCTATCAAGGGCATGGTTAAAGTCATCCATGTCCACCATTTTCTTGTTCCGCCTTGCAGCCACTAGAGCCGCTTCATTACACACATTCGCTATTTCAGCTCCTGCAAAACCTGGTGTCATTTCTGCTAATGCCCAAGGATTTACGTCTTCAGCGGTTTTTGATGTTTTTTAAGTGTACTTTAAAAATCGCTTCACGTCCCTTCAAGTCAGGTGGATCAATTCCAATTTGACGGTCAAATCGTCCAGGACGCATCAACGCACTATCTAACACATCTGGTCGGTTAGTAGCTGCCATCAAAATTACACCCTTATCTGTGCTGAAACCATCCATTTCTACAAGCAATTGATTAAGCGTGTTTTCGCGTTCGTCATTGCCACCCGTAAAACTATTTCTACCTCTGGCTCTACCAATTGCATCAATTTCGTCAATAAACACAATACAAGGTGCTTTTTCTCTAGCTTGTTTAAATAAATCGCGGACACGAGAAGCACCTACACCAACGAACATTTCTACGAAATCTGAACCTGATATGGAAAAGAAAGGCACACCCGCTTCTCCTGCTACTGCTTTGGCTAACAAGGTTTTACCTGTACCTGGAGGTCCTACTAATAAAACACCTTTTGGAATTTTTCCACCTAAAGCAGTATATTTCTTAGGATTCTTCAGGAAGTCCACTACTTCCATCACTTCTTCTTTTGCTTCGTCCAACCCTGCCACATCTGCGAACGTGACATTGACTTTGGAGTTTTGGTCAAACAAAGTAGCTTTCGATTTCCCAATATTGAAAATCTGCGCACCAGGTCCACCAGCCGCGCCTCCCATTCTGCGCATAATCACTATCCAAAGTACGACCAACAAGAGTAATGGTACGATCCATCCTAGTACCATACCTGTCCAATCACGTTCCTTAATGTAGGAAGGACTGAGCTTTTTTGCGCCCTCTGGTAAGGTCTCATTAATTTCTTGAGTAATTTCGTGAAAGATTTTCACATCTGGGAAAATAAATATAAAATGAGGACGAGATACAAAATCACCATCTTTAAATTTATCGAACTCTCCTTTTCCCAAACGATCTTTCTTGATAAAGATGCGTGCAAACTCATTATTGACCACCGTCACTCGGTCAATATCTCCCTTATTTGCCATCTCTCTGAACCTTTCCTCACCTATTTTTTCTGTGACAGAGCTAGAAAGTACCCAAAAATTGATACCAATGAGTGCAGCCGCAATAAGAATATATACGCCATACGAGCCAATTCGATTTGGCGGTACGGAACGATTGTTTTGCTCGTTATTATTCGTTTCCATTAACCCTTTTTTAATAAAGCCCAAACTTTATAAGAAAATAAAATATTAAATGAACATGAAACAACAATGTTGCCAACAGGTTGGAATAATTTATACGAAGTTTCGTCAATTTTCTACAAATTGTCGTAAGTAGTAAAAGAAGCGTCACTCCAAAGTTCTTCCAATTCGTAAAATTTTCTTGCCTCGTGATAAAATATATGTACCACTGTGTGAAAATAATCTAAACAAACCCAATAGGCATTTTTCATCCCTTCTGTGTTAGAGGCAAACGTCTTAGCCTCTTGTTTAAGTCGCCTTTGAATATTTTCTGCAATGGCACGGACTTGAACGTGCGATTCTCCTTCACAGATGATAAAATAATCAACTGGAGAGTCGTGCAACTTTTTTAAGTCCAATTTCAAGACATTTATTCCTTTAATGTCCTGAATGCTGTCAATAATCAAGTCGTTTAGCTCATCTACCGAGAGCTTAAGTTGTGGTGTAATCTTTGATGCTGTTGTATTCAAGCTGTGATTTATTAGTTCTCGAATAAAGTTTTCAAATTGTGGTCTCGTTTTCTGCTACGATAAAACCCCCAAAATGACTAGAAAAAATGCGAACCATTCTGTTTTTTGCAATTTGCAAATAAAATATAAAAATACGAGTAATTTTGAATATTCATAACACACAGTTTATCGGTAAAGTTCTTTTATATTTTTCATCTTTGGCTTCTACCAATGAGTATGCCATGCAACTCCTTGATGATGAGCGTATTGAAGAAGGAACTATTGTAGCAACCGCCCATCAATTTTCTGGTAAAGGGCAGATGGGAAATGTTTGGGAAAGTGCGCCAACAGAAAATATTGCGATGAGTATAATCATCAGACCATTATTTTTGAAAGCACGCCAACAATTTTTTTTGAATATTATTGCTTCCTTAGCTGTTCGAGAAGCACTGTTTAATTTTATTTCTCAACCTGTTCAAATTAAATGGGCGAACGATATTCTGATTAACTCTAAAAAAACTTGTGGCATCTTGATTCAAAATATCTTGGCGGGAGAACAAATTCAAGCTAGCGTGGTGGGTATTGGAATTAACGTCAATCAATTGCATTTTGGAGAACACTTACCGCGAGCTACTTCCATGGCTCTAGCTACTGGCAACCAGTTTGAAGTTGCATCCGTGATGAATGAAGTTTGCCAGCAGTTTGAACGGTATTATCTACTTTTGCAAGAAGGTAATTTTAAATCTTTAGAAGCCACTTACTATCAACATCTTTATCAGTATCAAATTTGGTCGTGGTATGAAACCTTAGAAGGACAGAAGATAAAAGGGAAAATTGTAGGTATTTCTGAGCACGGAAGACTCGTAGTAACGCATGAAGACGAAACCAAAACTTATGATCTTAAAGAGATAAAACAACTTTTCACAGCTTTGTAAAACTAACTAATCTTATCCTAATTTATGCCAACTGTACCGTAACCCACACGATGAATTTTTCAAAGCCTTGATGAACGAAAAGGCTATGGCGAAGACCTATTTCCAGCATTTTCTTCCTGCCGATATTGTAGAACACCTCAATTTTGAGCAATTAGAACTAGATTCTAATTCCTATGTCACTCCAGAGTTGGAAGACCGTTATTCTGATATTGTTTATACCTGTACTTATAAGGATTATCCTGTGGATTTGCCTTTATTATTGGAGCATAAAAGTTCTCCCGTAGAATACCCTCAATTACAGCTCTTGCGTTACATGATAGAAATTTGGCAAAATAGGATTAATGCCAATCAAGGACTTCGACCCATTTTGCCGATTATATTTTATCATGGAGAGAAATCGTGGAAAGTCAAAGCATTTCATGAGTATTTTGAGTGGATGGAAGATAGGTTTCTGCCTTATGTACCCAATTTTAGCTACATCTTGACTGATTTATCAACATATAGCCACGAGGAACTTTTTAAAATAGAAGCTAGTTTTTTTATCAATGCTTTATTAGTGTTGAAGTACAGAGGAAATTTTAGTTTCATAGAACAGCAAGTTTGAATTTATAGTCATGGATGATTCAACGATAAAACAAAACTTTTTCACCAGTTGTTAGTATATGTGTTCCGAAACACGAGAGCTAGTAAGGAGCAAGTTACCCAATTCATAGACAAGTTATTAGAGTTACCAAAAACAGAGGATATGATGACGATTTATGACCAACTCATAGAAGAAGGTAAACAGTTAGCCAAAGCTGAACATTTGAGGGAATTAAAGTCCATCAGACGCATGGTACGACGTAAGGAAATGAAAATGGAATCCAAAATAGCAAAAGAAAAAGCCAAAGCAGAACAGGAAAAAGCCAAAGCAGAACAGGAAAAAATAAGAGCAGAACAAGTACAAGTACAATTTTTAAATAGTATTCAAGCAATGCTAAAAAACGGCTTGTCTGCGGATTTGGTGGCGGAGACTTTGCAACTAGATATTGATTTTGTAAATCAAATAGCTAGTAAAATTAAATAAATTTAAGGTTAAATTAGTTTACTTTCTTCTCTTGTAGCTTTGTGTAAAAATATCATGGGTGGAAAAGTTATGTGCTTATTTCTTAAGAGAGTAAACATTTCCTCCCATGATATAGTCAGCTATTTACCCACTGGCATTGCGCAGTTAGCTATTTGTCATTCGCTTCTTGCTCGTCTCAAAGGCTAGTGGGGTAGTCTTGTTAACACTTGCCAGCACTTAACTTCCAAAAACTCGTATCTAGGCAAAAGCCAATAATTAATAAATAGCTTAACATCGGTTACTTGTTCTTTGCTATTGGCGCAACTGCCATCCACTGTTCAGTACCATTACCATAAGGATAAGGCTTGGAACTCGCACCATAAGGCTCTCTAGATGATACTTTGTAATACCAATTCCTCTTTTAGGGTTTTGTCCATGAAATAGAAGATAGTTTTTAACCACACCTGTAGTAGGATCGCGCTCCACACTATACACTACGCCCACATGGTTTACTAAAGACTGCATATTTTGTGGCGTAATTTCTAGTTTTCCACCTCTGCCGCCATGCGTATAAAACATCACAGCTCCAGGTTGAATTAAACTATCGCTATTTATCGGCGTTTTGATGAAAACAAGCTGTTTCGCATCGTGATAATATTTTACCAAATCACGAGTGGAACGCACCACTTTGAAAGAAGGAAACGAACTTTCAGGACAAAATTTATTCAAATACTCATTCATTCGGATAAATGTCCCTGAACAATCATTGGCGGTAGCTTGACTGTAAGGTATCTTCTTGGCATGAATCGAATCTGCATAGTACAGAATATGCTCCAGTAGCTTTACTTCTTTCTTATCACAAATTAGGAGGTTACCGTAATTACCTGCTAAAACCGCTACTGGATTACTCCAATCAATTTTGTTTTTTTTAGGGACTGACTTTTCTTCTGTCATGGGTGGTTTTGGCGTTTCTATTGTAGGTGCTGACTCACTTTTTGGTGTTCCTTTAGGTACTTCTGTCACTTTAGTTGAGGGAGGTGGATTTTTTTGTGAGGTACTTGAACTTATAGCTTTGGGGGTTTTAATATCACAGGACGTAAACACAAAAAATAAAGAAAGGGGAATAATTATCCATTGTAATTTACTGATACAGAACACACTTGTCTTCATAACGAGTAAGATAATTGTGAAAAAAAATTGCTATTTCCGGACTTTGAACGTCAGCTGCTTGCTCAACAGAACATAACAATAGAGTGATTAAAAAAACCTTTACGCAAAAAAAACGGATTTATTTTAATGGGATAAGCGTAAAAATACCTATTTTCAAAAACTTGTGTTTTAATTTGTATTGTGGAAAATGCGGCTGAATAGCTACGAAAAGATACTTTTGCATTTGGACTGCGCAAATTCTATTTTTGCAATCAATTGAAAATCAGTTCTTGTTCAAGATGCTAATTACTTAAATGTGGTATAATCGAAAACATACAACACGTATTCATACATTCAAAAACACTCCTTTTTCTTATGAATGAACGACGAGCGGAAAAAATAAAAACAGTTGTAGAAAAGCGACAGAAAGACTTTACGATAGTATTGGAGAACATTAGAGACCATCATAATATCGGTGCGGCGCTTCGTTCCTGTGATTCAGTAGGTATTCAAGAAATTTTTGTTCTCCAAAGCGATCCTGCCTTACAAACTTCTAATGTCGTTTTGGGAAAACGCACTTCTGCTGGTACGCGCAAGTGGGTGGATACTCACTATTTCACCAATACAGCAGCCTGTTTTGCAGCTATCCGCACGAAATACGAATTTATTTTCACTACACACTTAGAAGAACAATCAAAATCGCTGTATCAACTGGATTTGACGCAATCCATAGCTTTATTTTTTGGGAATGAAGAAAAAGGAGTTTCGGAAGAAGCCCTGCAACTAGCAGACGGCAACTTCATTATTCCACAAATGGGTATGGCAGCCAGTTTAAATGTTTCTGTGGCTTGCGCAGTAGCAGTTTATGAAGGATTTAGGCAACGCTATTTGAAGGGGTTTTATGACAACCAGCCACAATTAACTTTGCTGGAACAAGCAAGTTTGATTGAAACCTACACAGAAAGACATCTCCAAAAACAACAGCGAAAGAAGTCAGCGCGGCTAGATTAAGTGAATTGTCTGTGCCACTCACAGCGTTATTTCGTTAGCCATGTCACTCAAAGACTGAAGTTGAGTGTATAGTTTTTTTAAAAAAGTGGTTTTATCGTTGTTGTTTAGTGCATTTTCAGCAAGTAAGGATTTGAATTGCGTGTAGTTCTGTTGCCAAGCGTCCCAAGGTTGGGTCAAACCCTCTATTTGCGCGACTAACTCTATTTCGTCCATTGTGAGGGTACGCCCCTGAACGTTAATGCTAGTGGCAATTTGCTGGATAGTTTCCATTTGTTCCGATACCTCTGGCAGCAGTTGTTCAATATTAGCTGCTATGTCTTGTGGTAGTTGTTGTTTTGGATTTTCTTGTGTTTGGCATCCTATGAAGAAGGCTGACAAAAAAGACAGTAGTACAAATTGGTAATGTATCATATTAGGTATTTTTAATGATGTTGATGATGTATAATTGAGGACGTGTGCGATGTAATTTTCATTCGATTTTGGCTTTTTACATTATGCAACGTAGCGAATTGAGAATAATAAATTGAATTGGATAATCTCAAAGATTTACTGACAAGTTTTGCAAGTGCCGGAAAGCAGCAGGTGAATTTGATGAACTTGATAGCCTAAAGGATTCGTAATATGCGGTATAGGAATCTGTTCCATACAAACCGTTTTGTTGCAAACTTCACAATGAAAATGAGCATGGCTATCGTGGTGCGCGTGTTCGTCACAGTTAGCTTCACAAAGGGCATACTTCATTTTACCTGTTCCATCAATAGCTTGATGAATGATGCCTTTCTGCTCGAAAGTACGCAGCGTGCGATATACAGTAATTCGGTCTGCTGTATCCATTTGTAGTTCTAATTCTTGCTGACCAAGTGCTTGATTAGCGTTTAAAAACAGCTCTAGCATTTGCGCCCGAATTGGGGTCTTTCTCAAGCTGTATGTATGAAGTATTTCCATGATTCTATTGTCCATCTGTGAAGTTTCTTTCTTGCTGACCAGTTTTACAAAAGTTAACTTGCCTGTTCCTAAATAAATTATCTAACGTTTAGTATTTATTCTAGTTGTAGGATTTAGGTACAAAAACAATTTCCTGTTTGATCGTTGCACTTGCGTCAAGCGACCAAAACAGGAAATGTAACAGAAGGACAATTTTTACAACAGAAATACAAACACTTTAAGCGTTAGCACTGGGTTTGGACAATAAAGTAGATAGCATGGCCTAGTCTTTTCTAATTTGTATTTTTACAAAATAATTGAGGTAGATGTCCCTTTTATTGGTTTAAAGAAGTTTGAATGGCAAGCAATTCTGGATGCTGACTATTCGTAATCTTGGCTTGCTGGAGATACGAAACTGCGGCTTCCGTTTTCCCTTGTTTCGATAGAATTGATGCCATCAATTTATTCAAGTCAATATTATTTGGGCGTTTTTCGTATTCTGCTTGTGCATATTTCAAGGCTTCTTCATAGTTCTCCGTCAAATCGCGATGTATAACAGCATATTCCAAGTTCATATTATGACCGTGCATTACGTCATCTTCCAGCATTGTAAAAATCTCTTTGATGGTGCTTTTGGCTTCTGCCATTCGGTTGGTTTTTTGGTATAAATGCGCTAATTGCTCGTAAAAACCAACTTCGGGGATGATGTTCTTAGCCTCATTCAACAGGCGCTCTGCTTCTTGATAATTTTCTTTTGCCATTTCCACTTCTGCTAGAGCAGCAATAGCAAATGGATAGTTGGGTCTTTCTTGTAAAATAATTTGATACTCTTGGGCTGCCTGTTCTAAGTTACCATAAGTTTGATATAAGTTACCAAGTGTTAAGCGCGTCCAAGCGGTTTGTTCTTGTCCAGGCGCACCTGCTGAAACTGCCAATTTCATAGCTTCAATAGCACCATCTATTTTTCCATAAATTTCCCTCAAATAAGATACCCTAGAGTAAGACCGCAAATCTGGGCGAATGGATACCATTTTATCTGCTACTTCTACGGCTTTGGTGTAATTACCTAATTCCACATGAGCATCTACTAATGTACCGTAAACTTGTGCGTTATAAGGATTAAGCGTCAGTGCTTTTTCTCCTGTTTCTAATGCTGCTGCAAAGTCGTGTTGAGACAGTTGTACGCCCGCTTTGGTCACCAAAGTCATGAAAAGAATGTCTTTATCGCTTGGCGTAAGTTGTAGAATCTCATCTGTCATGCGCAAAGCGGCAGGATAATAATGTCCATGTTCGCCTGTAATGCGTGCTTCCTGCACAAAAAGCTGTGCCAATTCCAGTCTCGCTTCCAAGTCATCTGGTTTTTCGCTAAGTTTTAGCCGATTTTTAGCGTAATAATTTTGTATGGTCTCCCATTCTTTACCGTTTTGGATGGCTTCATTTCTGTTCAATAATTCTGGTAATGTACTATCTTGGGTTGTAGAGGTACTGTTTTTTTCCGCGCAAGAAATTAAACCTAAAAAAGCCGCTAGGATAATGTATTTGATAGCTTGCATAGTATAATTGTTTGATATTGAATTGAATAAAAAACGAGGTTGGGTGTTAATCCCCCAACCTCGAAGGTGCTTTACTTGGATTTGATTAGTTTTAAAATCTGTAATACTTCATCTTCTGCACTTGCCTTCGCAAAGTATGTTCCTGCTGGCAAGTGTGTTGCGTTCCATCTAGCTTGGTGCAAGCCTTCTGATTGCTTACTATTTACTAACGTTGTAATCAATTTTCCATTTTGATCAAACACCTGCACGGTTACGTCCATTTCCTTTTCCAACTGGTAATTAATGGTCGTTTCCGTTTGGAATGGATTCGGATAGTTTACCATCATCACCTTACCCACGCTTTGTGCGCTCAAGCCCAAAACTGTATTGGAAGTAGGTGCAACTTTTGCTACACTTTGTTCACCAACAATTTCACCACTACACTTGCTCGTACCGCTCCAAGGACGTTGCACGTAAGGGAAAAATCCTAAGAATGAAGTATCATAGCTTCTACACCAGTTGTGTAGGTCAATACATCCAACAAATCTTGTGTCACTGGACTAGCACTAGTGGCAGGATCGAAATCATCGTACCACAAACCAATTGCCGCCAATACTACACCCGATACCGCTTGTAATTCAATGCGCGTCACATCATCTTCTAAACGACGACCATTCGGAAAACCATCCATATTAGGAATGAATTGCAATTCAGCCGTTCGATTAAAACGTGGATCAGTTAAGCCCAATACGGCTGCTTGTATTAAACCAAGTGAGCTAAAGTCTTTTGACCTACGCTTTGTGACAGGTACTGCCATATTTAAGCGCAGCATATCGCCGCCATTGGGTAAAAAGTTATTCACGAATGGTTTACCTGCTGCCAATGGGTTGCCATTTTTACCTGTTGCCAATTGGTAAGGAGTCACATTTGGAACGCCTGTATGGAAAGCGGGCCACAAATCTACTGAACGTGGTTGACCTGGACCAGGCAATAAGAGAGTACCAAATACTGCATCGTCTAACGCTGTCCCTGCTACTGCTGCTGAACCTTTCAAGGCAAACAAGCCATCTGCGCCATTCGTAAAGTCAAAAGCACCTAATGATTTTGTTTGTATGCGCAAAGGTGCAAAAGCAGGCACCGCAGAGCCAAATAAATCATCATCCATGTACAATGCCAATTCTGGATTGTAGAAAAACGGGTCTAAACTGGTGTCCGTAATTTCGTCATAAGGCGTAATTGCATTCCAATAGTCTTTGAATCCAATTGGAATAACTGCTTCATTTGTCAAAGGCATTCCCAAACGAGATACTTGTACCCAATCACCAGAGTAAGTTTCCTTACCTGCTTCCAAAGTACGAATTTGAGGACGACTTGCAGAAGCCCAAACACCAATCACATAATCTGAATCTAAAATGTCACGCGGTTGTGCTGGCGCAGTTGCTTTTTTCAACAAATCAATAGATAATTGAAGGGCAATCACACTGACGTTCTTACAAGCTACTCCGTCAATGGCGGCTCCGTTTTGACGTGGAGAATCACCTAAATCAAAAATACCGCCTAAATCTACAAAGAAAGGATCATCAGCAGAACCTACCCACACGCGCTCTTGGCGAGTCGCAAAGCGAACTTCCTTGCGCGCTACGTTTTCGTAGTTTCCGATTCTCAAACCTACTGGTGAATTGATGGAACGTGGACCAACATTATATGGTGTCACTCTTCCATTTGCAAGTATTGTACTAAAAGTGCGTCCACCATCCAAGCTGCGTTCTACGATATAGGTCGTCTTTTGGTTTTCCTTACCTAAACGCATTGGAAAGAAGGTTGTGGGGTCTTCATTTGTGATTTTGAACGTAAAACGATACACAATTTCATCACCCGGTATGGAAGCATCGTTATCCACATGAATTTCATAGCGAACGTTCTCTCCAAAAGTGTAGTAATTCGGTCCACCATGCGGCAATTGCAAAGGCACATAAGTGGCAATGATAGTTACAAAATTAGGATTTTCTGGACTGCGAAAAGCATATAAATCCACATTATCAGCTAAAGGATCATCCGAAATAAGCGGTGCTTCTCTATGGCTGGAAGCGAACAGCGCGCCACAGATACTTACACTTAGTAGTGTCGCGGCAAAGTATTTTAATATTCTTTTTTTTCATCACAAGGATTGTTTTTTAAATTGAAATAAATTTTAAAAATGAATCAGGTTTACAGTCAAAGTATTAATTACCTGACTGATTCACATCTGTACCTCTCCAAGGCATCGCCAAATAAGGGAAAGTAGCTGTGAATGGTGCATCATTCTTATCCACTCCTGTGGAGTAAGTCAATACATCAATTAAATCCTGTGTTACGGGGCTTGTACTGGTTGCTGGGTCAAAATCATCGTACCACAAACCAATAGCCGCTAACACTACACCTGATACTGCTTGCAACTCAATACGAGTTACATCATCTTCCAAACGACGACCATTTGGGAAGCCATCCATATTTGGAATGAACTGCAAATTAGTATTGGCATTGAAACGAGCATCCGTCAATCCTAACACTGCTGCCTGCACCAAGCCCAATGCGCTAAAATCTGGACTGTTGCGCGGGGTGACGGGTACCGCCATATTTAAGCGCAACATATCGCCACCATTAGGTAAAAAGTTATTCACAAAAGGCTTCCCGGCTGCTAATGGATTACCATTTTTGCCTGTTGCTAATTGATAAGGAATCACATTTGGAACACCTGTATGGAAAGCGGGCCACAAATCCACAGAGCGAGGCTGACCAGCTCCTGGTAACAATAAAGTACCAAAAACAGCATCATCCAAAGCTGTACCTGCTACTGCACTTGAACCTTTTAAACTGAACAAACCATCTGCACCATTGCTAAAGTCAAAAGCACCTAATGATTTTGTCTGTACGCGCAAAGGGGCAAAAGCAGGCACCGCAGGTCCAAACAAATCATCATCCATGTACAAAGCCAGTTCAGGGTTGTAAAAGAATGGGTCTAAAACAGTGTCTGTGATTTCCTCATAAGGTGTAATTCCATTCCAATAGTCTTTGAACCCAATCGGAATCACTACTTCGTTTGTTAAAGGCATTCCTAATCGAGATACCTGTATCCAGCTTCCATTTTCGTCTGGTGTGCTTCCGTCTGTTTGCAACGTTTTGGTAGCTCTTCTGCTTGCGGAAGCCCAAATACCTATTACATAGTCTGCATCCAAAATGTCGCGTGGCTGAGCCGGCGCACCTGTCTTCAATAAAGTGCTGATAGGGACTTGAATGGCAATAGAATGCACATTGTATTTTGCTAAACCATCGCGGCTTGGACCGTTTTGACGTGGTAGATCCCCCAAATCAAAAGCACCACCTAAATCTACATAGAAAGGGTCATCCGTCGGTCCGCAGAAAACGGTTTCTCCTGTGCTGGCATTGGTAATAGCATTTCTGAACAATTCCTCATAAGTAGTTCCTAATCCTACACCAGATTCGATGGAACGTGCTCCGATGTTGTACGGTGGCACAATACCGTTCAACACGATAGGAATAAATAAATTTCCTCCATCCACACTACGCTCCAAAGTGTAAGTGGTCTTGATGTTCTGCAAGCCCAAGCGAATATTGAAGAAAGTAGATGGATCTTGGTTCTCCCGCTTGAAAGTAAACCGATAGACAATTTCGTCGCCTGGTTTGCTGGCATCGTTGTCAATGTGAATTTCGTAGCGGATGTTCTCTCCAAATGAATAGTAATTCGGACCGCCAAAGGGCAACTGTGCTGGAATGTAGCTTGCGATAATCGTAATCATGTTTGGATTGTCTGGACTGCGAAACGCATACAAATCCGTGTTGTCCGCAAGTGGGTCATTGGCAATTAGTGGAGCCTCTCGGTGGCTGGAAGCCCAAGCACCGTTACTCATCACACCTAGCAAAGCCAACACCACCCATAAGCGGAAGTGCATACAAAGATAGAACTTCATAATAAGAATAAATTTGGTTAAAAAAATAAAGCACTCTGTTGGATTTTGGAGGTAACACTTTGGTGCTTGCTTTTTCAAGCTATCGCACTGTATCTGTTTTAGTAAGAAAGTGAGCGTGATTCACACTTATTGAGCATTTACGAAATGGAAGGTGAGTTTGGATTTTTGATTAAGGCAGTTTTTTTATTTCTCTTTCAGTTTTTTGTATTGTGTAGGGAAAAGAACCAAATACATAGCAAATAGAGTATCTGGCTTTGCTTGACTTCATGAGCCAAGTAAGCGTTACAAAAGTGATTAGCGTAAGAGACAAATGAGTTAACAATTTTCGTCTGCAACTCATTCATTATCAGACAATAAACTGATAACCTATCACCTACAATTTACAAATCACTGCTGAAATATCTTATTTGTTTTACAGTACGTAAATGATACCAATTGAAAAATGATACCCTAATAATCTTACGAATCGTTCATCGCCTTCGGCAGGCGTGTAAAGCGGAATGGTAGATAAAGTATGTTGAAAATTCAAACCCCAATGGGTATCAAAATTTATAATGCCACCAATAATCCAAGTTACATCCAAGTTAGAAAAATCTTGAACCACGCTGTTGAGTTCCAAAATTGGATAATCCTCTACATTTATACCATTAGTTTTGATATCTGTACTCACAATCCTACCCAGTGAAGTCCCTGTAAAAAAGGTGAAGGGATAAAAATATTCTTTGTTTTTCTTGCCTTCTTCTTTTGTGGTTCGTTGACCAGTATGAATGTGATACAAAAAAGGCATTTCGGCGTAATTTAAGCGGATGTCCACATAATTAAAATTGGCTGCTGAACGCTCCCTGTCGCTTGGTTTGCCGCCTCTTTGACTAAAAAGGATGCCAACACTAAGGTATTGTTTCGTTGTTAATTGTGCAATTCCTCTCAAGCCACCTTCCAAACCTAGTTTTCGATAGCCAAAATATTTGTCGCCATCAATCTGTGCCACATTAAAACTTAGGGAAGCTCCAGCGTTGAAGCGTTGCTTAACCTGCTGTGCTAGTAATGGTAAGGTCAAGAGAGATAGTAAACTAGTAAAGATTAATCTTCTCATATTCTTCTTTTTTTTATTGGTGTACTAAATAAAATAGTTGCAGATGTCATGCAGTTCGCTATTTGCTTTTTAAAAAGATTTTCTCCCACCTACTGGAAAGCCTATCAATTCAGTTGATCCCAAATAGTTGTATTTGGGTAAACAGCGAATAGCAAAATGCACGTAGCGTAACGTCAGTTATGTTTTTATTGATAGATTCAGTGTTAAAGTTTACATATTTTACATAGAAAACTTTTTTTTACTACATGGTATCATTAACTGATGAACACTAGTACAATTGAAAAACTACCAGTATTTATGACGCTTACGTTTTAGAGGTGTCGCTTTAATAGCCACACCTTCTTATCAAAGTCAGTTTAAATCAGAAATAATAAAATAAGTCCTGTCAACATAATGAATTTGGCAATGGTGCTTAACTGATGAAACGCTTGGTCACTTTGAGCTTGTTGCAGCTTGAAAAAAGAGTAGAGCAACGGAGCTACAATTGCAAGCAGAACGAATAATAGTGCAATATAAGATTGTTTTTCAATAAGTTGAACAGCAGAAATAAAAAGAAAAAAGAGTAACCCCATGCCACAAATAAATGCAACCCATTTTGAGATGGTTACGCCGTATAAAATAGGTAAGGTCTTACAAAAATAAACACGATCACCTTCTCGGTCTTCTATATCCTTAATTATTTCGCGGTACATAGTGGAAAGAAAGGCAAATATTAAGTAAAGGGAAAGCAAAAACTGCAAGTGCGACCCATCCAAAGCGTTTTGTCGCATCAAATCAGCAAAAGTATAACGCTCTGCAAACCAAACGATACCAGCTACAAATGCACAAAACAATGCGACGATGACATTTCCGATAATGACACGCTGTTTAAAAAACTTTGAATATAAAAAAAGCAAGACTACTGCGCTTGGATAAAGCAGCAAGAGTGGTAGATTTTTTACATAGATTGCCAAGTATAATGAAATGATAAATCCAATCAAAGTCAACGTACCATAACACCAATAAGCGGTCGTTATAGGTATTTGCTGATTGATAATGACTTTGTCAGGCTTATTAATTTGGTCAATAGGATAATCCAAAATATCATTGATAATATAGCCACCTGCTGCAATGATGACCGTGGAAAGCACGAGCAAAGAAAAATGAAGTACGTCCAAATCAGGTGTGATTAAGTTGCGCTCAAAAATAGGCACCAGCAGTAAGTACTGTAATAAATACTGCGTTATAACCACGATTAGTAAATTGGGAAAACGTGTCAAACGAAGGAAAGCGATCATTACTGTAATTGCTTAGGTATGTAAAAAAAACTGGCGTTTATCAATATTCTAGCGCAAAAATCGTCAAACAATTACAAATGAGCAGAAAAAAAATTGCCTCGCTTTTTCAAGCAGAGGCAACGTACACACACTATGAGAACACCCATTATTAATTCTTGTAGCTCGTAGATTACTTTAGGGTCATCTAATTGAGAAAAAACTTAATTAAGTTTTTAAAAGCTACCCCACGTTGTTGCCAACGCAGGGCAGTCCACACACTATGAGAACACCCATTTTAATCGTGACGCTGACGAATCAGCGAACATTCGTTTTTCTGCAATTACTTCTTTTTGACGCGCAAATATAGAAAAGTATCAAAGTCACAAATTAATTTTTTTAACAATTTACCAGATTTTTTTACAAATTAATTGCTTCTACAAGATTATTACTTCTTAGCCAGAAATTGAGCTTTGATAATCAATATTTTAGAATGTTAAATTTATCAATAGAACTATACAGCATTTTAAGGATTATATTTTAACTGACGCTGCGCAGTGCTTTATTTGCTTTTAAAGAGGGTTTCTCAAATTTACCTGAAATAATTGTGTTTGGGCAAACAGCGAATAGTAAAAGCGCAACATGCCCAACTCACTACTTCTTGTTAGGTTTAAAGATTTATTCATCTTAGCATATTCAAATAACAATCTAATTATCAATACTTTAGATTAATAATAGAAAACTAATGTAAAAATTCATTCAACAAAATCTTTTTTGATTGGCTTATTGAATAATGAATAGCCTAAGCAGCATAGGTTAAGTTTTGACTGTTAACTTAGCTGGTGGGTTTCTGAGCAATCAATTCAGTGATTTAATATTTCGATGTGTGATTGCGCATCATCACGATTTAAAACAAACTAACTGCTATGAAAAACAAATTTTTATTACTGTTTATCAGCGTATTGTTCTTATCGTCTTGTGTAAGCAAGAAAAGTTTTTTATCCAAGCAAGCAGAATTAGATGCCTTTCGCGTGGAGTGTGAGGAGCGTGCAGCTTCTATCACCTCTGAAAATGAGCGGTTGAAGCGCGAAAAAATAGCTCTAGAAGCTGAAATTCGTCGCTTAGAAAGCGAATTAGCAGTAGCGAGAACTGCCTTTCAGAGTGAGCAAAGTAAGACTAAAACCCTTGAATCTCAGGTGAATGATTTGCGTGGCACAAACGCTAGTTTGCTAGACCGTTTGGCGGATCTTTCAGTAGTGAGTCAAACTGGTGCAGAAAGCATCAAAAACTCTTTAGCTGCGATTAGTCAACAAAATAAGTATATTCAAGACTTGACTTCTACCATTCAACGCAAAGATTCAGTTAATCTCAATTTGGTGATGAATCTAAAACGTTCCTTAGCTGACGTGAACGACGAGGATGTGACCGTAGAGGTGAAAAAAGGAGTAGTGTATATCTCGTTGTCCGACAAGATGTTGTTTAAATCGGGTAGTGCCGAGATTAGCCCTTCAGCAGATGGCATATTGGCTAAAATTGCAAAAGTGGTGAATGACCATGCGGAGTTAGATATTTTAGTGGAAGGCCACACTGACAATGTACCTATCAAAACGGCGAGTATCAAAGATAATTGGGACTTGAGCGCTTTGCGAGCTACCGCAGTGGTGCGTATGTTGCAAAGCAAGTACAACGTGAAGCCTGAACGCATGACTGCTGGCGGACGTTCAGAGTTCGTACCTAAAGTGTCGAACGATTCTGTAAAAAACAAAGCCATTAATCGTAGAACTGAAATTGTGATTTTACCAAAGCTAGACCAGTTTTTTCAGTTAGCTGCACCAAGCACGAAGGAAGGAAAATAAAAGACTAAAACTATGGAGGAGGATTGCTACTTACTAGCTCCTCCTCCACAGTTGATGTAGCTAAATTGTCCTCCTAATTTCTTCTATCTCTTCTGTTCTCCCGACGGCGTGACCCGTTCTCGTGGCTATCGCGCTTATTTTCACAGCGAATTTGAATTTTATCTGACATTGAGGCTTTGACTATTAGAATCATACCGCATTTACTGCGCTTTCTACCTTTAACAAGATTTAACATTTTTATCCTTTTTAGTCCTGAATTTTAAATTGAATTACAGACGCTTTAATTTCATTAATTTATCTACTTAAACAACTAATTATCAGTTACATATCCACACTACTCAAAGCATAAACATCTGCCTTGTTGAGTTCAAACAATGACTCAATCCTGAAACTTAAAATTTGGTATCCATCTGTTTTTTTGTAGTTTAGCGTTTTAATACCTAGTATAACTTCAAATTCGTAAGGCTTCAAGTAGTTTATACGTTTCATAATCAATAATTTATAGCTAAAAGCCGATAAAACTAATCACAATGCACAAATTACACAACGGTATGAAAATGAGGTCGTTCATTTGTGGAATCATCCTTTCTTTTTTGTTGTACTTGCCAATGCACGCACAGGTACTTTGCGATTATCGCTTAGAATTATTTGATTCTTTCGGCGATTCATGGAATGGGGCAGCTTTATTGGTTTTTGTAAATGATTCTTCGGAAGTTTACTTCTTAACTACCGCAGACGGTAGAAGAAAAAGTTTTCCTTTTTTTATATCAGACGGAGATTCGATTCGTTTGGAGTTTTTTGGTGGAAGCTTTGATAGTGAAGTTAGCTACGCGCTTTATGATACGGAGAATAATATTGTTTTTCAAGATGGTCCTTCTCCTGACGAAGGTACTGTGTTTACTGGAACTGCGAAATGTCCATCTTGCCCACCACCACCTGTTAGCTCTATTGTTTTGGATAATATTCGAGCGGAATTTATAGAATTATCTTGGTTAGCTACGGACGTTAATGGAAGATATGGGATTCAAATAGACACCGCAGGGTTCGATCCTTTAAATCTTCCTTATGATTTGATCACGCGCACTCCACAGGCACGAGTGGGTGGTTTAGCCGAAAAAACTAGATACGATATTTACCTCACCAGTCTTTGTGCAAGTGGCGATACGAGTTTAGCCGTTGGACCAATTACTTTTGAAACTGTTTACAAAACTGATGTAGGGGTTGTAGGTATCGTTTCACCAGTTACTGCTTGCGGCTTAGAAAGTTTAGCATCTGTGGAAGTAACCTTGAAAAATTTTGGGGCTAACCCTCAAACTTTAATTCCTTTCGATTTCAGTATCAACGGCGTGCCAGGTGGAGTGAGTATGCCTTTTGATGGCGTTTTTACTGGGGTATTAGGAAAGGATAGTACGTTCACTATTACTTTTGACACCCGTGCTATGGTGGGAGAACCTAATATCTATGACATTTTGGCTTGGACTGCCTTTGAGGGCGATAGCGATGTGGAGAACGATACCTTCGCAATTAGCATTATCAATATTCCTTTAGTGACTAGCTATCCTTATTTCACGGATTTTGAGGACTGGTTTGGCGGTTGGCGTATTGACGACACGCTGAGTAGAAACGCAAGTTGGTCGTTTGGAGTGCCTAATTACCGTAACTTGCTGCAAGCAGCAAGTGGCGAAAACGCTTGGGCAACAGGCTTGGATACTTCTTATAACAATAACGAATTGTCTTATTTGGTCTCACCTTGCCTAGATTTTTCAAGTTTGACAGAGGACCCTATCATTTCTTTCTCGCTGTTTTTTGATTCAGAGGCTTGCTGCGATAAAGGATGGTTGGAGATGAGCTTGGATGGTGGAAAAACTTGGGAAACCGTTGGTACAGAGGGCGGTGGCATCAACTGGTACAACGACACGAGCAACGACTGGTGGGAAGGTAATTTTACGTCTGGAAATTGGTTAATCGCTTCCAATACCTTAATAGGAGCAGCAGGAGTTAGCGATGCCTCACTGCGCTTTGTGTTCAATTCCGACTTTGCTACGACCGCTACGGGGATGGGAATTGACAATATATTCATCTCACCGCCTCTGGTGAATAATTTGGTGGCACTTGCTGTTAATAATACCAGTGAGGAAGAGTGTGGCTCTGCCAGAGATGCCGTTGCCATGTCACTCACCAACTTGGGAACTGCTCCACAGTTCGGGTTCACCCTTACTTACCAAGTGAATGGCGGACAAACGGTGGTGGAGACTTTTCCAGATACGGTAGCAGCTGGACAAACCGTAAGTTACGAATTTGATATTCCTTTTAATTCCACTAATCAAAACCAATACAATATTGTAGCTTGGGTTTCTGCTGCTAATGAGCAATTTAGATTGAACGATACCGTGTCCGTTACTTTCACAATTATTAATAACGTTCCCTTCATCGAAGATTTTGAAGGCGGTACTTTACCAGCCGGTTGGGAGAGTGATGAAACTGTGCCTGTCACCGATGGACGCGACCTGACTTCGTTCGCACTTTCTGATAATTTGTGGGCACAAGACCGATTTTTTGAGGTGACTTCTCCCGTGTTTGGTCAAATTGAGGTAGGAGATAGCTTGAATTTTGATTATCGTTTTATTAATTTCGGAGGCGCAGACGGATCACCAAAAATACTAGCAAGCGGAGATTCTTTATTGATTCAAATTTCTAAGGACTGCGGCGAAACTTATCAAACCATACGTAAAATTGATGTAACCAACCACGTTGCCAGTAATGGTTTTGCCACATTAAGCATCGCGTTAAACAACTACGAAGGAGAGAATATCAAACTGCGGTTTATTGCGTTTTGGGGAGCAGGTGACTACTATTGGATATAGATAACGTCAACATTCTGCGCTGTCCAGCAAGCCTTGGCATCACTTTCAATGTGGTAGATGAAACTCGTTCGGGAGCTAAAGACGGAAGTATTGGCTTAGATGTGCTGGCGGGACTGGCACCATTCACTTATAAATGGAGCAACGATGCGACTACAAAAGGCATTAGAAATTTGGAAGCAGGCACGTACCAAGTGACCGTGAGCGATGCAATAGGCTGTTCAGAAACCATTGAAATTCAGGTAGGTAGAACAGTCGCAGTACAAGATATTGACGCGCTAGTAGCTATCAATTTAGCACCTAATCCAAGTAGCGGTCAAGCAACTTTGTTCCTCACATTCCAGCAAACTCAAGAAGTAGAAGTATTAATTTTCAACACGATAGGGCAGTTAATACAATCTTTTCCGAAACAGCCAATGAAAGAGGGTCAGTATGAGCTTCAATTAAATGGTTCGCCAGAAGGGCTTTATTTTGTACAAGTGGCTGCAAATGGTCAAGTCCACACCCAGCGTTTACTGTTGGTCAAGGATTAATACAATACAACAGCACGATTTTTCAGGTTTAATTTACCAAAGTTCGTGCTGTTCAGTTTTGTTTCTAATTATCAAATAGCCAATGATTAACTCATGTTATGTAGTTCAATCACTGGCTATCAGCGTATTTGAAAGCACATTATTGCCATCGAAGAATAAATAAAAAGGATTTAGTCTTAAACAGCTAAAACCCAAAACAAATAGCTAACAAGTTTAACCCTTCAAGCAGCACCACAAACGCAGTTACAAATTTTCTAACTATCTCCATACATGGAAGAAAAAGTACAAAGGACTTCCCTTATTTTTGGAAGACACCCCGTGATAGAAGCCATAGAAGGCGGGCAGCCTATTGATAAAATCATGTTGCAACAAGGCATCAAAGGTGAATTTGAAAAACAAGTTCGCTATTTAAGCAAAGTGAATCAAATTCCATTGCAATATCTTCCAAAAGAACGCATGGAAAAACTCACTAAAGGCAACCACCAAGGTATTATTGGATACCTTTCTCTAGTCCAGTATTTTCGAGTGGAAGATATTCTACCTACTATTTACGAAAAAGGAGAAACGCCTTTGTTACTCATTTTGGATAGCATTACGGATGTCCGCAACTTTGGTGCTATTGCGCGTTCTGCGTCTTGTTGTGGCGTGCATACTATTATCACGCCAGCTAAAGGCAGTGCGCAAATCAATGCAGAAGCCATCAAAGCCTCTGCTGGTGCGCTCAACAACATTCCAGTATGCAGAGAAAACAGTTTAAACAATATTGTAGAATGGTTGCAAACGCTGGGTGTGCAAGTGTTGGCGAGTGACTTACAAAGTAAAGCACCTTTATTTGACATGGATTTAAGATACCTACTGCAATTATCATGGGCGCAGAGGACGTGGGCGTAAATCCAGCTTTACTACAAAAAGCAGACCAGCGATTCGTCATCCCGCAATACGACGCGACCAACTCATTCAACGTATCTGTGGCAACTGGCATTATACTGTATGAGACGCTTCGACAGCGTGGGGTTACGTCAGCTTGACTTTAAAACTCGTAGTTGACGACTTACTCATTCAGAAGTGTGTCATTTACTATCTATAAAAAAACAAAAGCAACTGCTTTTCATTTGGCTAATCTATATCTTTGTGTTTATTTGGCAAGAACTTTTACGTAAAAGTCTTTAACAACAATATGAAAGTTACAGAATACTTTAAAAAAGCAGAAGGCAATACACTAATTTCCTTTGAGGTATTGCCTCCACTGAAAGGTGGCAGTATGAAATCTATTTTCGATGCTCTTGATCCGTTGATGGAGTTTAAGCCCCCTTTTATTGACGTGACTTATCATCGAGAGGATTTTATTTACCGAAAAAAGTCAACAGGCTACTACGAAAAAGCAGCTATCAGAAAACGTCCTGGCACCATCGGTATTTGCGCTTCCATCATGCACCGCTACGGCGTGGATGCTGTGCCACACCTTATCTGCGGAGGCTTTACGAAGGAAGACACCGAGAACGCACTAATTGATTTGAATTTCCTGAATATCCAAAACGTACTTGCTTTACGTGGAGATGCCCGTAAAATTGAAGGACAATTCATAGCAGAAGAAGGCGGAAACGATTACGCTATTGATTTAGTAACTCAGATTGCGGAAATGAACAAAGGGAAATATTTGGACGACGATATCGAAACTGGTGAAAAGACAGATTTTTGTATCGGTATTGCAGGATACCCTGAAAAGCATTTTGAAGCACCGAATTTAGAATTTGACTTAAAATGGCTGAAAGCCAAGGTGGACGCAGGCGCTCACTACATTGTCACTCAAATGTTTTTCGACAATAGCAAGTACTTCAAGTTCGTAAAAGATTGCCGTGCTGCTGGCATTGACGTACCGATTGTGCCAGGCTTGAAGCCTATCACTAAAAAGCATCAACTCACTACATTGCCCAGAATCTTTCATCTTGATTTGCCAAGTGACTTAGTGAAAGAAGTGGAAAATGCGACTACTCCCAAAGCGAAGGAACAAGTAGGTATTGAATGGTGTATTCAGCAATCCAAAGAGTTGAAAGAAGGTGGCGCACCTTGTTTGCATTATTATACAATGGGCGATTCCAAAACATTTAGAAAAATTGTGGAAGCAGTATATTAACATCACTCGTCATTAATAATGAGCTACTCGTTCCTTAGTTATTAGCTAATGTGACGCAAATGGTCAATTACTGGCTTCGTTATTTGGTTATTCGTTAGCGTGATTAATAGTTAATGACACCGTTAGCTATTGGTTACGCTACAATAAACCCTTCAAAAGGTTTAAAAGTAGAACCCTACTAAATAAGCAAATAGCCATTCAAGCCAATTAAACTCATAAAACTTATGTATATATGAAAAAACTACTTTAATTTCGCGCTTGCTGGTTAGCAGCTTTTATAAAAAATAATCAGGAGAACCGCTGCTCATCCGCCTAATAAGCATATACCAAAGATAAAATTATGACAAACCATTACGTAGCTATCATGGCAGGTGGCGTTGGAAGTAGGTTTTGGCCCGCAAGTCGTACACAACGTCCCAAACAATTCTTAGATATTATGGGAGTAGGTAAATCGTTGATTCAATTGACTTATGAACGATTCCTAAAACTTGTGCCCAAAGAACATATTTTCATTGTCACCAATAAGATGTACCGCGAATTGGTGAAAGAACATTTACCAGACCTGACGGATAATCAAATTCTTTGCGAACCCTCGCGCAACAACACTGCGCCTTGTGTGGCATACACGGCGTTCAAACTTCATGCACTTGATCCTAACGCGAACTTCATCGTTGCGCCCTCCGACCATGTTATCTTAAAAGAAGAGGCTTTTTTGCAACAACTACAAAAAGCGCTTGAATTCACCGCGACCTATGATGCACTGGTAACGCTAGGTATTTCCCCTACTCGACCGGACACAGGATATGGTTACATCAATTACATCAAAGCGCAGCAACCAGTGGAAGGCATATTTAAAGTGGATGCCTTCAAAGAAAACCAGACTTGGAAACAGCTCAACTCTATATAGAGCAAGGCAATTACCTCTGGAATGCAGGTATTTTCGTATGGAAAGCAGCGTCCATTCTAAATGCTTTTGAGCAATATGCTGCTGAGATTTATAATATACTAGGGACAAATACTGCTGCCTATAACACCGACGAAGAACAAGCGTTTATTGACGAAATGTATCCTACCACACCTAATATTTCTGTGGATTACGCCATTATGGAAAATGCCCAAAATATTTATACTTTGCCTTCTGACATTGGCTGGTCGGATTTGGGGACTTGGGCATCCTTACATGCCGAATCGGATAAAGATGATAGTGCAAATGTGTTAAGGTCTGCCAAAATCATACTCGACGATACAAGCAATTGTTTGGTTAAAGTAGCTGACCACAAATTAGTAGTAATTAAAGGATTAAGTGATTATATCATTGTAGATGAGGACGATGTATTACTCATTTATCCAAAAGCTAACGAGCAAGAAATAAAAGCTATTACTAAAAAGCTAGAAGCAGATTTTGGAGATTTGTATGTATAGGTGGTTTGATTGAGCAGCATCAACCTTAGATTAGTGGTTTAATAAGATACTTGCAGTACCCTATCAAGTATCTTCAATTTACAAGATTTCCGTGCAAGAATGAAAAGCCTTTTTTAAAAGCAAATAGCAAAAACCAAGTAACTGGCAAACAAATAACCTTACTTTTTAGGCTCTTTGGATTCCAAGGTGGCTTCTAAAGTTGGTATTACTGCTGCTTGTCGTTTTGGAGTGAGTACATCCGCCATCGCGCGTGGACGTTTCTCAATTTGCCAGTTGAAGCCCTCCAATTTCAATGCACCATGATCTGCTTGTCGCATAGGTTCTAATTTGGCAGTAGGTTGTGTATAAAATTTTATACGCTCTATCTCGTTATTGCCAAAATAAAGTAACATTCTGCTACATACTGTTTTGTTTACACCCACGTAAGCTTTTGTTTCATCCAGTGCATAATACACAGATTCTGCACTTCCATCTACTGCCATTTGCCTCAGCTCGCTTTCTTCAAAAGAGGCAACAATATTTTTCCCCTTAATTTGGTTAAAATAAATCTCGTCAGGACTATTCAGGATAAAGGATTTATTCAATAAGTAGATATGGTCAATTTTTTCATTTTTCAAAGATAGTAAAATAGTATCTGCTGAAAACTGCGAAGTGTCAGACCAAATAATAGGAGCTACAAAAAATCGAAAAATCGAATCTCTAGTGCTGTAAATCAAAGAATCGCAAATAGCTTGTAAGTCGCTTTTAAACACGCGCACGTCAGGATAGGCAATCAGCACCCTGCTTGTATCCACGCGAACAGTGCTATCTAAATCCACCGAATCGCGACGACTCAACGCCAGCAATGTATCCGCAGCCAGAAAAAGCGAATCTCCATCTACAATACTAATCATCATCGGTCTGCCACCACTGGCTTTCAGATAATCCGATTTTTTTTCATACCGTGCCAGTTCAGCTCTAATAGTAATTTGCTCTGTGGTATCGCGCCAAATTACATTCCCTATTGCTACTCCAAAGCCAGTTTCGCTTTCGTAGTCCACTTGGTCAGCTTCTAAAATTTGTGGAGGGTCACTGATATAAGAACGACCTCGCGTTCTGTAAACATCATTTTTAGAATCATAGATAATTTTTTGAGCAGTAATAGTTTGCGTAGAATCTTGATAGCGCGCATTTCCGATTAAAAACGTCTCTTCTGTTCGTTCATCGTATTCAATCGTATCTGCAGTAGCTTTGCGATCATTTTCTGAAAAGTAAGCATTCCCCGACAAAGTGTAACGCCCAGTGATGCCATCGTATCGAATGATGTCTGCTTTGGCTTTCTGTTCTTTTTTTTCAAACTGAGCATTGACGCGAAACTCTGCTATTTCATTTGCCGTATCGTAAAATCCTTCTTCACAATAGACCTGCACAGAGTCGCTTTTTATGAGGGTTGGACTAAGAAAAGTGGCTAGTTGCAAGCGCGTGTTGTACTTTAAACTATCCGTAAGTAAATTAAATTTGGGGTCAATCACCACTACACTATCCTTAAAAAACACCTCATCGGTTTGTGTATAAAAGTACCCTTTTTACTAGTCAACTGGGTAGTATCGTTGGTAAGTAAAGCACCTGTGAAATAAGTCGCTACTTTTGTTTGAAGGTCATAATTTAATTGCTCCGTGAAGAGTTTTTGCCCCTTACTATTTAGCACCACTTCGCTGAACAGCGTTGCCAACTTCAACACGCCGTCATACTCCACTGAATCCGCAAAAATACTTAAAGAATCGCCTTGCTGAATAATTACATGACCTTGCGCCAGCACTTGGGTATTGTTAGTGATGGTTGCCGAATCGCAGTACATAAAGATACTGTCTTGACTCAATT
Organism: Saprospiraceae bacterium; assembly: GCA_012031785.1. GTDB lineage: Bacteria > Bacteroidota > Bacteroidia > Chitinophagales > Saprospiraceae > JAAUTG01. The sequence continues at coordinate 39,215 of JAAUTG010000007.1, forward strand.
CTACACTCCCTGCGAGTTTCTGCACCAGCGTATCCCTTTGCTGGAGGACAATAAACTCGTCCGCGTAATCAATTTTAACTCTACTTACCGTGTCTTTTAAACTCGTCACACTTGGACTTGGAGACTGCGCCACCGTTTGGGTAGTATTTCCAACGCACAACACTACTACTAGCGCAAACAGGTAAAATATATTTTTGTGAAGGATGCGTAGAACCGATGAATTGCAAACTTGCAAAATTGTGTCATTAGAAAAGATTATAATGCTAGATATAGCTTTACACTGTTAGCTACTTACTTGGTAAATAGTCATTAGGAAACAACTTAAAAAGCGGTAACATTAATACCTAAAAATTAACGTACAGCGAAATTAAAAGTTGTATCACAAAACGGCTCGTCAGATAACAGCTATTAGAAAACAATAAAAAAAATGGCTATAATCACATCCCAAGGAACTTTTTTATCCAAAAAAAACGTTGTAAGTGTTCAAGACTAAAGTGTACTTGTAAGTAAATCGCGAATAACACAAAAAATTATATGGTTGACTATTGCGTAGCATCAAAAATATTTGTACCTTTATATTACTTTTAAGACTTGCTTGTTGGTTAGCGTATTTTAGACCGTATTTTCGCTAGAATTTTCGTTCCACAATGAGTTTATCGAAATATAAGTGGGCAGCCTCTGGGCTAGGCAGTGTTCATTCTTATTTCAACTAGAGTTATTTGGTTTTTAGTTCTTTTTTTTCATTTTACCATTATTTATGAATCTTTTCGTAGCTAAACTGGATTTCAATACTTCCAGTGATGACCTTAGAAACGCATTTGAAGCGTTTGGAGAGGTTTCTTCCGCAAAAGTAGTTTTTGATCGTGACAGCGGACGATCTAAAGGATTTGGCTTTGTAGAAATGCCTAACGACGACGAAGCTCGACAAGCAATTGATGAACTTAACGAATCAGAACTAGACGGACGTACTATTGTAGTTAAAGAAGCTACACCAAAAGAAGACCGTGGTGGCGGTGGTGGTGGCTACAATCGCGGCGGCGGCGGCGGTGGTGGTTACAATCGCGGCGGCGGCGGC
>JAAUTG010000104.1 GCA_012031785.1 Saprospiraceae bacterium
ATGTATTTTTGATCAATTTATTAATCGCCATATCGGACCAACGAAGAAGAATTGGGTCAGATGTTACAGGCAATAGGCGTGGCTTCTCTCGAGGAACTTATTGACCAAACTGTGCCGGCTTCGATTCGCCTGCAAGGAGAGCTCAATTTGCCAGATGCGCTATCTGAATATGAGTATTTACAAGAACTAAAGCAAACGGCAGCTAGAAATAAATCATTTCGATCATATATCGGTATGGGCTACCACAGCACCATCACACCTTCTGTTATTTTGCGAAATATTTTTCACAATCCCGGCTGGTACACCCAGTACACGCCTTATCAAGCAGAAATAGCACAAGGTCGTTTGGAGGCTTTGTTGAACTATCAAACCATGATTAGTGACTTGACGGGACTTCCGATTGCCAATGCTTCTTTGCTAGACGAAGGCACGGCTGCTGCCGAGGCGATGGCTATGTTTTATGGGGTGAAAAACAAAAAAGCAAAAGCAGATGTCGCCAACGAATTCTTTGTATCTAATGAAGTGCTGCCACAAACAATTGATGTCTTGATGACGCGCGCAAAACCCCTAGATATCCAAATTGTGGTAGGAGACTGGCAACAATATCAGTTTTCAGAAACACTTTTGGCGTACTGCTTCAATATCCAGGAAAAACAGGTGAGGTACAAGACTTACGCCCGTTTGTAGAAAAAGCCAAAGCCCAAGATGTTTATGTAACAGTAGCTGCGGATATATTGAGTTTAGCTTTGTTGACTCCTCCAGGCGAATGGGGGGCAGATGCTGTGATTGGTAATTCACAGCGATTTGGTGTACCGATGGGTTACGGTGGACCTCACGCTGCCTTTTTCGCAACACAAGACGAATATAAGCGAATCATTCCGGGTAGAATCATTGGCGTTTCTGAAGATGCTCATAGCAACCGCGCTTTGCGTATGGCATTGCAAACCCGTGAACAGCACATTCGCCGCGAAAAGGCGACTTCTAATATATGTACAGCTCAGGCATTGTTGGCAGTGATGGCGGGAATGTATGCCGCTTGGCATGGACCAAAAGGTATCAAAGCAATCGCAGAGCGCGTACATTTTGCTGCTCAGCAGCTTAATACTGCTTTGAACCAGTTAGGATACCATCAGCGTAATACTCATTTCTTTGATACCCTGCGCATAGAGGTTGATAATGACTTAAAAACGCGCATTCACGAACTCGCATTAGCGAACAGCATCAATTTTTACTACGACGATCAGACTGTGCAAATCACACTAGATGAAACTGTTACGCAAAAAGATTTACAGCAGTTAATAGATTTATTTGCGGAAGCAGTCAATCAGCCAATTACGTTTATTTCTCCTGTCATCCAGCAACCACAACTGCCTACCCATCTTATTCGAGTATCTGCGTATTTAACACATCCTGTCTTTAATGCGCACCATACAGAATCGAAAATGATGCGTTATATCAAGCGGTTGGAGAACAAGGACTTATCCTTAATGCACTCCATGATACCTTTGGGTTCTTGTACCATGAAATTGAACGCTGCAACACAGCTTATCCCAGTTACTTGGGATGCGTTTTCTAATGTCCATCCATTTGTACCATTAAATCAGGTAGAAGGCTACACGCAAATTATTTCAGAATTGTCAGACTATCTTTGTGAAGTGACTGGCTTTACAGCTTGTTCTTTACAACCCAACTCTGGTGCGCAAGGCGAATATGCAGGGTTGTTGACCATCAGAGCCTATCATGCAGCCAACGGTAATAGCCATAGAAACGTAGCGTTAATTCCTGATTCTGCGCACGGAACAAATCCAGCCAGTGCGGTAATGGCAGGTATGAAAGTAGTAGTAGTAAAATGCGATGAGCAAGGTGATATTGATTTTGCCGACTTGAAATCCAAAGCAGAACGGCACGCTCACGAGTTAGCCGCTTTAATGGTAACATACCCTTCCACACACGGGGTGTTTGAAACAAAAATCAAAGAAATTTGTGCCTTAATTCATCAACACGGTGGTAAAGTCTATATGGACGGTGCAAATATGAATGCACAAGTAGGCTTAACAAATCCTGCAATTATCGGTGCAGATGTTTGTCACCTGAATTTACATAAAACATTTAGTATTCCACACGGTGGTGGTGGACCAGGTGTAGGACCAATTTGTGTCAATGATAGCCTCGCGCCTTACTTACCAAAGCATCCTTTAATAAAAACAGGCGGTAAGGACGGAATTTATGCTGTTTCTTCTGCACCATTTGGTAGTGCAAGCATTTTATTGATTTCTTACGCTTATGTCAAAATGTTAGGTAGAAAAGGAGTGACAGAAGCTACTAAGTTTGCCATTCTGAATGCTAATTACATCCGCGCTCGATTGCAGCAAGCCTTTCATGTACTGTTTACTGGGGAGAATGGTCATACTGCGCATGAGTTGATTTTGGATTTGCGTCCATTCAAGTCAGTAGCTAGTGCGGAAGATGTGGCTAAAAGATTGATGGACTATGGATTTCACGCCCCAACTCTTTCTTGGCCCGTGGTTGGAACAATCATGATTGAACCAACAGAGAGCGAAGGTAAAGGCGAGCTAGATCGCTTTTGTGAAGCTATGTTAGCCATTCGTAAAGAATTAGATGAAATCGCTAGTGGAGAGGCTAACCCAGAAAATAACGTTTTGCACAATGCACCACACACTGCATCTGTGGTGTGTGCTGACACTTGGGAGTATCCTTATTCAAGAGAAAAAGCAGCTTATCCGCTACCTTATCTTCGAGAAGGCTATAAATTTTGGGCATCGGTTGGGCGCGTGAACAATGCTGCTGGCGACCGCAACCTAGTATGTACCTGTCCGCCATTAGAAGCATACGCTAGTGTAGCGCAGGAACAAGAGTAAAAGTTGACAGTTAATTGTGTTTTAAAGCACAAAAAATAAAAAGCAGGCTTCGCGAAAAATTTTCGATGGAGCCTGCTCCATTTTGGAAATATTTGATGGATTATGGAGATTCATGTTACATTAATTTATAAAATCTTACAAAAATTTGTATCATCAAAAATTAAATCGTAATATTGCGATGTAAATATTGGTGGCACTTGGTCTGACATCATTAAATAATCGTGTTTCAAGGATTTATCAACTGACTCAAAACTAGATTAATGGGGTTAACCAAGTCGGAAGCGTTTTCAGGGTTAGATAATCGAGTAGCGAAGTATGCCAAAGCGCTATCGCATCCTGCTAGAATAGCCATACTTAAATTACTGATACAGAAACAGTCTTGTATTTGTGGCGATATCGTAGAAGAATTACCTTTGTCGCAAAGCACCGTTTCGCAGCACTTGAAAGAACTAAAAGAAGCAGGATTGATAAAAGGTGATATTGATGGTGCGAAAGTGTGCTATTGTATTGATAAACAAGAATGGAACATTGCTGCAACCTTACTAAACGAACTATTTGTAAGTTATCAGGCGAACACTGAATGTTGCTGATATTTTTTTTGAAATCAATAATCGCAATATTACGATTATTGATTCATCAGTTTTGTAAATAATAATGCTGACTCAAGCGCAGTTGAAGGATTCAGTCAAGCTCATAACAGAAACATTTCCGAAAACCATCAAAAGATTGATTTACTAAAACAAGCAAAACCTATATAATAATGAAAATCGTATTGTTTTCAGATATTCATGCCAATCTCCCCGCTTTGGAAGGATTCTTTGAAGATATTGACCAACGAGAGTACGATGCTATTTTTTGTCTCGGCGATTTGGTGGGGTATAATATTTGGCCCAACGAGGTGATTCAAGCCATTCGTAAACGCAAAATTCCTACTATTGCTGGGAATTATGATTTTGGCATCGGTAGAATGAGCGACGACTGTGGTTGCGCATATAAAACAGATGGGGAAAAGGATATGGGAAAAATCTCAATTGCTTTCACCAACAGCATCATGCAACCTCAAGAACGAGCTTATCTAAGAACACTACCAGCTCACTTGCGTGTGGAGTTTCAACTCAATGAGGACAAAATGAACTTACTTTTGGTGCATGGAAGCCCAAGAAAGATTAATGAGTACCTTTTTGAGGACAGAGAGGAAAAAAGTTTACTGCGCATTTTAGAAAACGCAGATGCTGATATCATGTGTTTTGGACATACACACAAGCCTTATCATCGCATTTTACATACGGAAGAAAACGGTAAGCACCACTATCGTCACGCCATTAATATAGGTTCAGTAGGAAAACCTAAGGACGGTAATCCTCAAGGTGGGTATGTGTTATTGACTATTCATCCCGATAGTAGCATACACGCGCCAGAAAGGATTGAAGTGGAGTTTATTCGATTCAACTACGACGTAGAACGTGCAGCAAAAGCAGTAGAAGATAGTTTACTTCCCGATGAATATGCAGATATGCTGCGTCAGGGCGTATAAATTTTCAGAATATCAAATAGGACTGTTTTAGCATAAAATAAAGAGAGATGATGAATGAGAGCATGGCAATTCATACTATGATATAGGATGAGTTAGCCATTGCTTTTTTGTGACGAGATGATTTACAAAGATTATTCCCTTCATGTTAAAAGAAACGTAAGTTTATTTCCTAGTTCCGCTAATTTTATTTTCTAATCAAGAACTGTACAGTTATCAAGATGTTGTACATTTGCTGAAGTTTCTAAAAACATAGATTGGCAATGAATGTACGATTTTTGTTAAAGGTTTTTATTAGTTTCTGCCTTATTTGTTGCTTGCAAAGAAGAACCAAAAAATAGCGGAGCAAACACTTCAGAAGCGGAGGCTATTTCATTTGATTGGCAAGCCCATCGAGGTGGAAGAGGTTTGATGCCAGAAAATACGATTATGGCTTTTTTAAATGCCTTAGAGTTTCCAAAGGTAACTACTTTGGAGATGGACTTAGTGGTATCCAAAGACCGTAATTTGATTGTATCGCATGAACCTTGGATGTCAGCTACTATTGTAAGCAAACTTCAGGAGAAGCTATCAACGAAAGCAATGAGCAAAGATTTAACATCTACGAGATGACTTACGCTGAGGTTTTAGGTTACGACTGTGGCAGCGTGGTTCATCCCAACTTTCCAGATCAAGAAAAAACATTAGCTAGAAAACCAAGTTTTAGCGCTGCTGTAGTTAGCGTGGATACGCATACCAAACGCTATGATTTACCATCTCCTCGCTTTAATATAGAAATTAAAAGTCAACCTGCTTGGGATAGTGTTTTCCATCCTAAACCACCCATTTTTGCAAGATTAGTGGTAGATGCAGTCATGGAACTGAACATCAAGGATAGAACTACGATTCAAAGTTTTGATGTCCGAGCTTTAAAAGAGGTTCACCGTTTGGATAGCACTTTCTCTATGGCACTGCTGGTGGAGACTTCCAATGGTTTGGAGCAAGACCTTCAAAACTTAGGTTTTACACCAGCCATTTACAGTCCTTATTACAAGCTGGTAACGCCTGAACTTGTTACTCAAGTACATACCAAAGGCATGAAAATCATTCCTTGGACGGTGAACGATACGACTGAAATGCGCAATCTGATGGCAATGAAAGTAGATGGAATTATTACTGACTACCCTAACTTCATAGAAACCGCAGAGAAGAAATAGCATGACGCAGTTGGCTATTCGTTATTGGCTTTTGCTTATTTCAAGAGTTGGTGTATCTTGTTAATTAAAACCCACCAGCACTTACCTCGCAAAGAGAGGTATTTGAGCAAAGGTAAACAGCTAGTTGCATAATAAATTTTTAACCCCCTATTAAAAGTCTAATCACTACTCAAGCGTATGAATTTTTTAGAAGAACTACAATGGCGCGGAATGTTACACGATGCTACACCTGGTATCGAAGGGCATTTGAAAGAAGGAAAGCGTATAGCATACGTCGGTTTTGACCCTACTGCACCTTCTTTGACGATTGGTAATTATGTACAGATTATGTTGCTAAAACTATTTCAACTTTCTGGACACCAGCCAATTATACTCATGGGTGGAGCCACAGGTCGAGTCGGTGATCCTTCTTTTAAAGACCAAGAGCGACAACTAAAAAGTTATGATGAGTTAGATAGTAACCTAGACTTCCAGCGCCAACAGTTTCTAAAATTTTTAGACTTTGAATCGCCAACTAATAAGGCGTTAATCCTCAATAATTTTGACTTTTACCACCAAATGAATGTCCTAGATTTTTTACGCGATGTTGGTAAAACATTGACGGTCAACTATATGATGAGTAAAGAATCTGTAAAAAACGTATTGAAACAGGTATTTCCTTCACTGAATTTAGTTATCAATTGCTCCAGGCGTATGATTTTCAGTGTTTATTCCAGCAGCATGGATGCACCCTACAAATGGGCGGTTCTGACCAATGGGGAAACATTACTTCTGGAACAGAATTTATTCGCCGCAATTTGAGCGATAAAGCCTATGCGCTGACTACCCCACTATTGACGAAAACAGATGGTACTAAATTCGGAAAATCGGAGCAAGGTAATATTTGGCTTGATCCAAAGTTGACTTCCCCATACCGCTTCTATCAGTTTTGGATTAATGCAGATGACCGAGACCTCCCTAAGTTCATCCGCTATTTTACTTTAAAATCCAGAGAAGAAGTGGAAGCTATGGAGGAAAGCCACGCTAATGATCCACAAACCTTGAAACGCCTATTAGCAGAGGAATTGACCAAACGAGTGCATTCAGAAGAGGCTTATCAAGCAGTATTGGATGTAACAGAGTTATTGTTTGGGAAAAAAGGAGACCAAGAAAGCCTTTTCAAACTTAAACCAGACGATTTAGGAATGATGGCAGAAGAGATTCCAAGCTATACTATTCCTAAGACTGTGTTGGCAAACGGCTCAAATATTGTTGACTTACTCGTGGAGGCAACGTCCATACTCAATTCCAAAAGCGATGCGAGGAGAGCAATTAAAGCCAACTCTATCACCGTAAACAAAGAAAAGATAAGTGACCATGAAACCATCATAAACCATGATTATTTGTTACACGGCAAATACGTGATGATAGAAAATGGAAAGAAAAATAAATACATGATTGTAGCCGCAGATTAAATTGTATTAATTCGAATATAATGATTAGTGTAGAACAAGCTGTAGCAACTATTTTAACATATACTACTCCTTTTCTTACTCGTGAGGTGGAGTTACAAGCGGCTTTGGGAAAGGTATTGGCAGAAAATATTACTGCTGACCGCGATTTCCCCCCTTTTGACCGCGCCACAATGGACGGCATCGCTATTCGTTTTCAAGATTTTCAGCAAGGGCAGCGTAGCTTTGAAATTGAAGCTATTGCAGCCGCTGGAAAACCACAATGTCAACTCAAACATCCAAACGCTTGCCTAGAAATTATGACTGGTGCTATATTACCTGATGGCGCAGACGTAATTATTCGCTACGAAGATGTGGAAATAAAAGATGGAAAAGCATTTGTTACTGTGCCACAATTGACTGCATTACAGCATATTCACTTGCAAGGAGAAGATCGTAAACAAGGAGATGTGTTATTGAAACGCGGTACAATACTTGGCGCAGCAGAAATAGGTATAGCTGCCACTGTTGGAAAATCAACTTTAATGGTAGTAGCAACACCCAAAGCACTTATCATATCTAGTGGGGATGAATTAATTCCGATTCATGAAACGCCCTTAACCTACCAAATTCGGCAGTCCAATAATTACGCCATTCAAGCCATCTTAAAAAGCTGGGGCATAGAAAGCGATACATTACACCTTCCTGACGATGAAGAAGTAATCAAAACCAATCTAGCTTTCTCTTTACAAAAGTATGATTTCCTGATTTTGAGTGGTGGCGTATCAGAAGGGAAATACGATTTTATTCCGAAAACCTTATCCGCATTAGGTGTCCATCCGCATTTTCACAAAGTGGCACAGAAACCAGGAAAACCATTGTGGTTCGGCACAACAGCAACTGGTAAAGTCGTGTTTGCCTTACCTGGCAATCCCGTTTCTGCTTTTCTCTGCATCTATCGGTACGTACAAATTTGGTGGCTTGCTGCTGCTGGTTGTAACCAGCCTTTGCAATATGCTAGATTGGATGAGGCTGTTGAATTTAAAGCACCAGTCACCTATTTTCTGCAAGTGCGCCTAAGACAAGATGAAGCAGGATATCTGACCGCACAGCCTATTTTTGGGCATGGTTCTGGAGATTTAGCCAATTTATTAGATGCAGATGCTTTCATGGAATTGCCAAAAGATAGAAACCGTTTTGAAGCAGGAGAAGTCCATTTGATTTGGCGATACAGGAATTTGCGTTAAATCCTGACTTCATAATAATTAAATTTTGCCAATGGTATGATAATTTAAAAATCTAATCTACCTTTGACTATTGACCATCATTAATAGTAGTCGGCAAATTTACTGATACTTAATTATGACCAATCTGCAAAGCATCAAAAATAATATGAACCAGATAGAGAAACTTCAACGAGAGCTGCACTTAAAGCAGTTGCAAGTGAATCGTTTGTTGAGCATCACACAAGCTATCAACAACAATTTATCTGCTAAGGATTTGTTTGAGATGTATAAGAATTTTTTGAACTATGAGATGGGGATAAAAAAAATGGCTTTGCATATTCAAGAACCTGACGAAACATGGTGCGTAGCTACTTCCATAGGCATACCCAAAAAATTATTAAGCATAGATATCACCTTGCTTTTGAAAGAATATACTTCGCTCAACAGCTTGAGTATGCAAGACCATCCCTTACTTAGCAAATTTGATGTCGTTATTCCAGTTTCTCATAAAGAACAACCTATTGCATACGTTTTTTTAGGCGGCTTTGAAGCACAAGATGACATGTATGACAAAGTACAATTCATCACAGCACTGACCAATATTATTGCCGTAGCAATTGAAAATAAAAGGCTTTTCAAACGCCAACTTTACGAAGAACGCTATCGTAGAGAGATGGAAGTTGCTAGTGCTATGCAACGCGACCTTGTGCCTAAGACTTTACCCAATAAAGGTTCTTATCAGCTAGACAGTATTTACAAACCCCACTTGAGCGTGGGAGGGGATTACTTCGACTTCATGGAATTTGGAGAAGGGAAAATTTTATTCTGTGTGGGAGATATTTCTGGTAAAGGATTGGCTGCTGCGCTATTGATGGCTAACTTCCAAGCTATTTTTCATACCTTGGCAGACAAGCGCTCCGAGATGGGAGAATTTGTCCGCAACCTTAATCAAGCCTTATTTCGCATCACAAGAGGAGATCGTTTTATTACCTTTTTTGTAGCAGAATACAATATTTTGTCCGGTAAACTTTCTTATGTAAATGCTGGACATAATCCACCCATTCTAGTACAAAATGGCTTGCCTTACTTACTCAAAAAGGGTACGACCTTACTAGGTTGCTTTGAAGAACTACCATTTTTGGAAATTGGAGAAATGTACATACAAGAAGAAGCACTCGTATTCGTCTATACGGATGGTTTGACGGATATTCAAGACGCAACTGGCAATTACCTTGATATAGAGCATTTGGAGCAATTTTCCATAGAAAATGCCAAGCTCGCCGCTGTAGATTTTAATAAAAATTTAGTTGTTTTAACAGAACAATTCATGGGTGATAACCAAGATTATCCCGACGATTTTACGGTGCTAACCTGTAAATTATTCACCTCAAGTAATTAATTGGGAGTTGAACTTTTAGTCTTTGGGTATTGATTCTTAGTTAATCTGAGCTTAGTATTGATAGCCAAAAAATTAGTACCTAAAACAAACCTACATCATTTCCTACCCTGCTAAAGACTAACTTCCCAAAGCTCCGTTGTCCTACTACCATCATTTTTTCATACAATTTACCTTTATTTTGCATAGATTCCCGATTTTTATCTATTTTTCGGGCAAAATAAAAAATAAACAGTATGCAAATAAAAGAATCATCGAAAGTATATGATGTGGTCATTGTAGGTTCTGGTGCTGGTGGTGGTATGGCTGCCAAAGTACTTGCAGAATCAGGTTTGAAAGTAGCACTATTGGAAGCTGGTCCTCATTTTGACCCCAAAAATGAAGAACAACGTACTCAAATGAAATACCCTTGGGAATCGCCAAGGCGTGGTGCTGGCTCTACTCGTTCGTTTGGAGATTTTGATATGGCTTATGGTGGTTGGGATATTGAAGGCGAGCCTTACACCAACGCACCAGGTTCTAATTTCAGATGGTTTCGTTCTAAGATGCTTGGTGGCAGAACGAATCACTGGGGACGTATTTCACTGCGATTTGGACCAAAAGACTTTAAACGAAAATCAATAGACGGTCTCGGTGAAGATTGGCCCATTGGTTACGACGATGTAAAACCTTACTATGACAAAGTGGATAAACTGATTGGCGTGTTTGGTAGCAAGGAAGGCTTACCTAATGAACCCGATGGCTTCTTTTTGCCCGCGCCTAAGCCGCGTTTGCATGAATTGTTTTACATCAAAGGCGCACGAAAAGCTGGCGTAACTGTTATTCCTTCTCGACTATCCATTTTGACAAAAGCAGTGAATAAGGATAGAGGTGTTTGTTTTTACTGTCACCAGTGCAGTCGTTCTTGCAGTGCTTATGCTGACTTTTCTGCTGGTTCCTGCCTCGTTTTTCCAAGTCAAAAAAGTGGTAATTTAGATTTGTATGTCAATGCAATGGCGAGAGAAGTTGTTACCAACTCAGAAGGTAAAGCATCTGGCATTTCTTATGTAAATAAAGATGATCGCCAAGAATATCAAATTAAGGCTAAAGTCGTCGTACTAGCAGCTTCAGCTTGTGAGTCTTCTCGGATTTTACTCAATTCTAAATCTGCCCAGCATCCTGGAGGTTTAGGAAATAGTAGTGGTGTAGTTGGAAAATACTTACACGACTCTACGGGTAGCTCTCGTTCCGCATTTGTACCTGCGCTAATGGACAGAAAAATATTTAATGAAGATGGCGTGGGCGGAATGCACGTTTATTCTCCTTGGTGGTTGGATAACAAGAAGTTAGATTTTCCTCGTGGCTATCACTTAGAAGTTTGGGGGGGCATGAATATGCCGTCTTATGGTTTTGGTTTTGGCGGCAACGGATTGAACAAGTTTATTGGTGAACAAGTAGGCGGCTACGGTACAGCGTTGAAAAAAGATGTTCGCAAGTTTTATGGTGCTGTGATGGGCGTTTCTGGACGCGGAGAATCGGTGGCGATGGAAAGTAATTACTGTGAAATTGACCCTCAAAAAGTAGATGAATGGGGTATTCCAGTGTTGCGCTTCAATTATGTTTGGTCGGATTATGAACGAAAGCAAGCCAAACACATGCACGAAACTTTTGAAGAAATTTTCCATGGTATGGGCGCGCAACCTTTAGGCGAAAAACCAGGAGCTGATAAAGAATATGGTCTCGCATTACCTGGACAGATTATTCACGAAGTAGGAACAGTACGTATGGGAAGTAATCCTAAAACATCCGCTACCAATCAATATGGTCAATTGCATGATTGCGATAATGTATTTGTAGTAGATGGTGGACCTTTCGTTTCGCAGGCAGATAAAAATCCGACATGGACTATTATGGCACTTTCTTGGAGAGCATCTGAATACATGGTGCAAGAATTGAAAAAAATGAACATTTAAGCCTGATGATTGAACAGCCAGCGATTTTTAATTCGCTTTCTTACTTTTCAAGTCTATTTATATTTGACAAGTAGCAAACGACGAATCGCATAACTAAAATATTCAATTTTTTTCTTTGGTCTCGATAAACACGGAAAGACCTTAGCAATAAAACTAAAAAATATCATGGATAGAAGAGAAAGTATAAGAACTTTGATTATCGGAACCGTAGCAAGTGGCGCGGTCATCAGTGGATGTGTTACTGAAGTCAAGGAAAATAACACTACATCCGTTCAAGCTGAGACGGGAACGTATGGCAGAACGCCTCAAGAACAAGTACGTGACAAAAAATTAGCTGGTGAGCAGTTTTTCAATAAGGAAGAATTAGCTACTATCGCTATTCTATGTGATATTATCGTCCCTGCGGATGATATTTCTGTGGCAGCAACTCAGGCAGGCGTACCCGAATTTATTGAATTTATCGTCAAGGATATGCCATATCATCAACTTCCGCTTCGCGGTGGGTTGATGTGGTTAGACCACGAATCTAATAAGCGTTTTGGTAAAATCTTTAGTGCTATTGCACCCAATCAACGCATTGAAATTATAGACGCTATTGCATATCCTGAAAAGGCTGTTCCTGAAATGTCTCAAGGTGTGAAGTTCTTTGAATTGATGCGCGACTTAACCATGACTGGGTTTTACACCTCAAAAGAAGGTTTTGACGCACTTGGTTACGTGGGTAATCGCCCGAATGTGTGGGATGGTGTACCGGAAGAGGAATTGCAGCGCTTGGGTATGGCTTACGAACCAGAATGGTTGAAAAAGTGCATTGACCAATCCACGCGCGAAACGTTGGCGACTTGGGATGAAGCAGGTAAATTTATTGAGCTAAACATAAATCTGCATGCCAGATTTGTAGGTAAATTGACCACAACTCGAAGTCTTATTAAAGAGCATTTAATAGTTTCTGCCTTGATTATTAGTTATTCTCGGATTTTCAAGGTAGAAACTTTAGAACTTGTCGGATATTTTAACAAACTAATAATCAGTTAATTAATTCGTGTTACTAAAATTTATAGTTCTGATAATCCCTTGAATTTATGATTTTTTCTCCAAATCTCATCAGCATAAGTTGCAGCGTTTTGGACAAAATTATAGAAATTAAATAATAACAAATTAAAAAATATAAAAATAATTAAACGAAAAATTAAATTTTATTGTATGTTTTAATTAATTGAAAATGAGTAGATTAAAATGTACCAATACACAGCTTTAGATTCAGATTTTAGAAGTAGCGATTTAATAGTCATACCTACTTATCAATTTCCTTACACAAAAGTTTGGAAATGATTTTCATTCATCGTAATATTGCAATGTAATTAAAAAGTAAATGGGAGTTACCAGAACAGATTTATTTTCGGCGGCACAAAATGAGATAGCGTTGGTGGCTAAAGCACTCGCGCATCCTGCAAGAATAGCGATTATTCAATATTTGCTCAAAGCAAATTCTTGTATCAATGGCGATTTAGTCCAAGAGTTAGGTTTGGCGCAAGCGACCATTAGTCAACATTTGAGGGAACTAAAGGATATTGGTATCATTCAAGGAACAATTGAAGGGGTGAGGATGAACTATTGTATTTGCCCTGAAAAATGGCTGAGTGTTCAGCAACAATTCAATCAACTTTTTGAGCAATATATTCCAGTTAGTAATACTTGTGGTGACGACGATAGTTGTTGCTAATCAATAGGAAACAAATTTTTTTATTTTAATCATCGTAAAATAGCAATATTATGAACATAAGAACAGCTCAAGAGCTGAAAGAGATTGTCAGAGAAAAATATGACCAAATCGCCCATCAAGGGAAGGCAGAAAATGCGGCTTCTTGCTGCGGATCAACTACGTCATCGAACAAGGTCTATAACATCATGATGGACGATTATAGCACGGTGGAAGGCTACACCGAAGATGCTGACTTAGGTTTAGGCTGCGGCTTACCAACTCAATTTGCCAAAATTATAAAAGGCGATACGGTTATTGACTTGGGGTCTGGAGCAGGCAACGACTGCTTTGTAGCGCGCCATGAAACGGGTGTTGAAGGCAAAGTGATTGGTATTGATTTCACGCCCTCAATGATTAAGAAAGCTAGAGAAAATGCAGAAAAAATGGGGTACAATAATGTCGAGTTCAGAGAAGGCGACATCGAAAATATGCCCGTAGGCGACAATATAGCCGATGTGGTGGTTAGCAACTGCGTATTGAATTTGTTGCCAAACAAAGACCGAATTTTCAAAGAAATTCATCGCGTGTTGAAACCAGGTGGACATTTTAGTATCTCTGATGTAGTGTTGGTAGGTGAATTGCCTGAAACGTTGCGCCAAGATGCAGAAATGTATGCAGGTTGTGTGGCAGGTGCTATTCAAAAAACAGCTTATCTGCAACTTATCCAAGAAGCGGGATTTGTAAATATGGAAGTTCAAAAGGAAAAAGTTATTGTGCTGCCTGATGATATTTTGGAACGCTATCTTTCTGCGGATGAAATAAACGCATTTAAAAATAGCCAAATGGGAATTTTTAGCATTACGGTTTTTGCAGAAAAAACAGGAGTAAAGGGAACTAAGCCAAAGCTAAAAACTTGGGAACTACCTTTATTGAATAACTGCGAAACTGGCTCTAATTGCTGCTAATTAAGGTGTCAGTGCTAGGTAGATATGAAGAAAATTGATTTTAAATTGTTGATTATCAGTTTAATTTAATGAGCAAACAGTTTCATTCATCAAACTATACCACTTAAATTGTATCCAACATCAATATTATTTTAATATGGAACAAAAAGAAAATTTAACGTGGTACCTCACTAAAGAAAATGCCAATAAAAAAGCAGTAGAAATAGGAAATTTAGTGTTTGTTGACTTTCATGCAGATTGGTGTACGAATGGTAAAGCCTTTCAGAAAAGACACAAACTGATTTTGCTTTGAATGAAGCCTTACAGGAACTCATTTTGTGTAAAGTATATGACACTTCCCCGGAAGTTGAGCAATATCGAAATGACCCTCAATTTCCTGAATTCAAAGTGGGATTCCTTTTTCTTAATCACGGATGCTAAAGGCAATTTGCTTTATAAAACCAGTGATTACATTAATACGGATGAAATGATTTTATTTCTAGCCAGCAACTAAAATTATAATGAGTCAAACAGCAAAAAAACTTAGTTTTCTTGACCAATATTTAACTTTATGGATATTTCTAGCCATGGCGCTAGGAATAGCCATAGGGTATTTCATACCTTCAAGTGCCGACTTTATCAATAGTTTTAGTAAAGGTTCGACCAATATTCCTATTGCTATCGGATTAATTTTGATGATGTATCCGCCATTAGCAAAAGTCAATTATAGATTGCTACCTCAGGTATTTAGAGATGTGAAAGTGCTTTCTATTTCCTTACTTTTGAATTGGGTGATTGGTCCTATACTTATGTTTACTTTAGCTCTCCTTTTTTTACGCGACTATCCAGAATACATGGTTGGCTTAATTTTGATCGGTCTGGCAAGATGTATTGCTATGGTATTGGTGTGGAATGATTTGGCAGAAGGTAGTAGCGAGTACGGTGCTGGATTGGTGGCACTCAATAGTATTTTCCAAGTGTTTGCTTATAGCTTTTATGCTTGGCTATTCATTACCAAATTGCCGCCATTGTTCGGTTTTGAGGGGGCTATTGTGGATATTTCTATCATCACCATTGCGGAAAGTGTAGCCATTTATTTGGGGATTCCATTTTTAGTAGGAATGTTGAGCCGATTTATTTTAGTCGCCATCAAAGGGGAAAACTTGGTATAAAACCAAATTTTTACCTGCTATTTCACCCATTACGTTGGTGGCGTTACTCTTCAC
>JAAUTG010000105.1 GCA_012031785.1 Saprospiraceae bacterium
AGATAACCCTTTAGTATTATTATTTAGTAGTCAAGAAAATTATCTTTTACAAATACCTACCATTCAACTTACAATGAAGTTTTTAGCGGGCGATTTTGGTGGGCAAACTCATTTTACAATCGGCTTTTAAGTTTGAAAATAGAAGTAGGGTATAGAAACTCAATAAATCAAACTGAGGGACAAAGTAATATTCAACTCTCAAGCGTAGAAGGAATTTTAAGGTTTAAAACTAATTTTAAAAAATTATTAAATATCAGTATTAATCATACGTATGCTTTTACTCGCCAAAAGGCATCTATATTGGATATAAGTTTTTAACTCAAAATTTAGAAGGAATAATTTACTATAAAAAGGAGCTTTAATGCTAGTGCAAATACTAATCTGATGTTTCGTACTATTAGAAGTGAACTACAGTATTTTACGATTTTAAACGCTAATTTAGCCTATCAACTGAAATCAAAATTGGCAGATTAAAACTCTCTATTAGAGACTTACTTAATTTACATCCACAAACTGTATTTAACAATACATTTAATCTCTTTTATCAAGAAAGCGTCTATTATGAAAGATTTGCAGGAACAATTGTACTTGGAGCAACTAGAACATTTAATTAAGAGGCTTCTTCTCCACTAGAAACCAACTATGCTTGACAGATAATTAAGGTGAAAAACAATTAACTTTTACTTGAAATTAATGTCACAAAAATTAGAAAATGAGATGATATTATGGATCAGACTTTACAAGTAAAGTGGCACTTGAAGCCATAAATAGTGATATAGGTTAATTTTTCTGCTTAAAGTAACACTATATTAACACTATTTATTGTTCGGATATGTTATTCTTTCCAATTTTGTGCCATATTATTTTCCCGTTTCAAAGATTGATATTACTTTTGCTTACATACTGAAGTCCACTTAGTATAACCAACCTAAGCGACAACAGGCAACTATTATGAACAAAGTAAACCTTATTAGGCATGAGACCATTAACAAGAAAAGAACTAGCCAAGTTATATGGCTACGGTTGCACCAAAACCTTCACTCGGCGCTTAGCCAAAAGGGACGTTTTCATCACCCCTCGCAAATTACTAGATATGGATGAGCAGGTCGTTATATTCGCTTATCTAGGCATACCGCCTTTGCTGTGTCAAGAACTACAAGCAGTTTTCCAGCCACTTGTCAAACAATATTGCGAAAAGCACGATTTGCATGATTATCAGTAATCTTTGTATGAATAATTATCTAATAAATAAAAATTTAATATGTTAAAGTTTTGTTAAATTGTCCAATGTTGTCCAATGTTGTCCAATAAAATTTTTTGGAGGATAAAAATAATCAAATTATCTTTGTATTAGAAAGAAAAAGGAAATATTTTTGATATATTGTGTCGAAAATTACCTTTTTAGGTTTGGTATTGTTGGTGCATCTTAATATAGGAAGAAAGAGCTACGGCTGCCACTTTTGGTACCTTGGTCAGCAGTAGCTCGAAAACAATTTTATTAATTTACAAAATTACGGTTTTTTATGAAACAATTAATGTTTTTATCGTTAATTTCATTGGGAATAATGTTTATGTCATTCCCTTCTACTGGAAGCAGTTTCGATAGTCAAAATTATGTTACTGCTTATAATGAATCTGACCCTGCTAAAGACTATTTACCCTCATTTCCAATAGTGGTGTATGAGAATATTCTATTTGGAAAGGGTGAGATAGATGATGAAGCACATGAAGATAAGTGTAGTAGCAAAAAGGAGGATGCTCAGCCTCGTGCGATAATACTGGCTGTCAATGTGCCTGCGGACCCAATGGATGTGCATGCTCTAATTCTCCATCTGATGGCGGTGGCGGTTCAGGATCTATAACAAGTTTAGAGAATAATGATGTTAAAAACATTAAAGTGATAGTAACACGTCAATCTCTTTATATACTTACTCAATCAGCAGCATTTTTCAAGAATTACAAAACCAGCGAAACAAACGAAATATATATGTATATGTATAGAGTCGCAGTAGCGCTTAATGCAAATGATGAGCAATCTTACGCAAGTTTGGTTTTTAAATGCAACAAATTGATTCAACAATTACCAGATGAAGTTCGTAATGACTATAACGTTTATGCTTTGCAAAATGGACTTGACATGCAAATCTAATTGGAGTGTAGTATTCTAGCATTATTTACTCATACACGTTAATCATAAAACTACGCCATTTCAATTTTCCACAATGGCGTAGTTTATGGTTGACAAAAACGTTAAAAATGAAAAGTTTAGTTCTGATTTATCTTTGTCTGTGTTGTATGCTTCTTTCAGGGCTTTATGCTCAGCGCCTAGGACAGGTAGAGTATATTTTATCCATAAAAATACAGGATTCCAAACTATTGACAGTGAAAAGGCAACCCTCTACTTTTCTGCGGATTCTTCCCTGTTTATACATGGTTTGGGTGAAAAGTTCGATGAGAAAGATTCTTTTTGGCCCGAAGACGTAGCGTGGTTTAAAGATAAAAATAAAGATGAAGAAATGGGGTCGTTTATTGTTGATCCTGTTGGTCAAGGTGTGTATAAAAACTTTGTTACCCGAACCATGCAATTTAGAAAGTTTTTCCTAGCGGAGGCTTACGCCGTAGAAGAACCTACGTGGCCGAAATTGAAGTGGAAAATAAAACCAGAAACCAAAACCATTTCCAATATTAAATGTCAAAAAGCGACAACCAAATTCAGAGGAAGAAATTACACCGCTTGGTTTGCGCCAAGTATTCCTATTCAAGACGGTCCTTGGAAGTTACATGGCTGCCCTGGTTTAATCTTGGAGGCTTATGACGATACGGACGAAGTGGTTTTTCTGTTTGCAGGTATTCAATTTCCTGTTGAAACCATAGAAAAAAAGATAGCTCCCTTCCCTGTTGCGAATGTTCATACATTTGAAGAATTCAAAAATGCTCCGGAAATTGAGTTTGAAAAGATGAAACGTCGGAACTTATCAGCCTCAAATAGTGCTAGCAGTACAGTAATAACAAGAATTGTCAGTAAAGAGATAGAGTTAGAATTTGAAAATTAGGTGAAATGGTTTTGGCTAGTCGCAGTATCCTATTGTAACTAGCCAATTAAAATTTTTCAAAGCTATGAAGATACGTGCTTATCTGCTTAATTGTTTTTTGCTCTTTTCTTTTGTTCCGTGTATAGGACAAGTAAGCATAAATGGTGTAGTGATTGACTCGCTCAGCCAAAAAGGTATTCCTCAAGCCATCATTACGCTTTAAGCAGCGACAGCAGTACGGTAATAGGTTTCAGTTTTGTGACGATGATGGCGTATTCAAATTGGAAGAAGATGATTTTACTTTTCCGTTGTTACTGAAAGTCAGTAAATTAGGACACAAAACTCGTCTTTTCTTTTATCAAAATAAAGAAGCACTCCCCGACAAATTAGAATTTTTATTGGTAGAAGAAACCTTTGAGATAAAAGAAGTTGTGGTGTTGGGAAGAAGTAAAATAAGAGAAAAAGGCGACACGACAACGTTTGACGTAGAGCAATATCGAGATAGCACGGAACGCAATTTAGAGCAGTTGCTCACCAAAATACCAGGTATGGAAGTTGATCGTCAGAATGGGACAATTTTGTTTAAAGGCAAAATGATTGAGCGCATCCTGATTGATGGCGACGATTTAAGTGGCAATGACTATCGCATTGTCTCGCGCACTATTGACCCTGCCTTGCTAGAGACCATTCAAGTAATTGATAAGTTTGAAGCGAATAATTTTTTAAGGCAAATTACCACAAGTGACGATCAGGTGCTGAATATTACCTTGAAAAAGCAGTTTAAAATAAGCACTTCGGGAGAAATAAGTCCAGGTATAAGTTCCCTAAAAAGATATAACCACGATCTGAAAATTTTATCTTTCTCCCCGAATATCAAGCTATTAAGCAAATCGAATTTCAATACGGTTGGAATTTCAAAAAATATTTCCTCCAGCACTTTTTCTAGCCTGCCTAGAACGCCTACTCAGTTTGTTCAATCCTTGAATACAAGTGATGAAATCCATGAATTTATCCATACCATTGAATTAAACGATTTGCCTATATCTTCCCAATTGTACAATTTCAACAACATGAAGTTGTCGGATTTGAATTTTGCCATCCAATATTCCAAATTTAAGGCTTCTGGCTATTTGTCTTACTTTAGAGAGCGAAGCGAGACCTTTCAATCCACTACAAATCAATACAACTTCTCTGACTCTACTATCCTCATTCATGAAACAGAAAATAGTAATCGAAACGACGAGTATATCAGCACCGCACTTTATTCTGAATACATTATCTCTCCCAAAGCACAGTTAAGCTATCAAGGATATTTTTTGAAATTTAATACTTCGGGCAGTCAAGATATTACGCTTAACTCACTGCGGATGAACACCAATGTTCCAATCCGTAAAACTATTTTCAAGAGCGAACTGAATTATATTTATAAATTTGAGAAAGCGATTTTCATCGCTTCCGCTTTGCTCTACGAAAATACAAGAGATGAAAACCTAACCATAGAAAATAGTTATGCTAGAATTTTTCCACTTAATTCCTTATTGCACATTAATGCAGAACAAGATATACCCTTATCAAAAAACAATAAACAACTTTTTTCTAGTCTTTCTTTTGGTCGAGATAGTAGCCGTTTTTTGATTAGTATAGGGATAAACCAAAGCAATCAATTCGCAAAGCCCTATTTAACACTTTATGATACGCTAAATATGGCAGTAAATACAGGTGAATTAACAAATCGTGATTTTAACTTTTTAAATACGGATTATTTCAGCCAAATTAAATATGAAAAAAAATGGTTGAGAACAGATTTTATTTCAGAAATAAAATTAGGTCATTTCGAGGTGCAAAAAAATGAGCAGCAAGTAATGGATTACTTTTATATCCTTCCTGAATTAAGCCTAAAAAGGCAAATTGAAAATAATTTTTATGCTTTTTCTTATCAATACAACTTGCAGATTTTTAATTTGAATAGCTTAGTAGATGCTTACTATCTAAAGGATAACAGGACTTTGGCATTAGGCACTGCGGAAATTAGTCCATTAAAAACGCAGAGGCTTCTTTTCAATTATACTAAATTGAATTTACAAAAATCGTATAACTACTATCTAAATATCGCTTTGCAGCGATCCACAGGTGCATACCAAAATAGTATCAATGTAGAAAGAGAATTTATAACATCAGCCTATCTGCTGAATACCTACCCCAACCTTCGCCTAAGTCTAAGTGGTACGATTGATAATTTTGTTGAACTGATTTCGTCAAGAATTTTCTTCAAGCCATTTTTCTCCATTTTAAGCACCCAAAATGAAATTGCTAATTTAGGCAGGCAAAATATTGAAGTACAACGCTACGGTGCGAGCATGGAGATGAAATCGGGATTCTTACAGTTCTTTAATTTTAATGTAGGGTTAGTCCAAGATTACCGAAAAATATTTTTAGTTTCGAGGGTAGCGAAGCCACCAATAGCTTTTCAACAAGTCGAGTATTTTTAAATCTCTTTTTTAACACCTCTAAATATTCAAGATTAGAGCTAATGAATGAGGCATATTACATCGCCTCTGATGACAACGTTAGTAATACGCAATTCTTGTATTCAAATTTGTCCTTCTATGTAAACCCAAAAAATAAAAATTGGTATTTTAGCATCAATGTGCATAATGCCTTCGACACCGATAACTGGATATACGCAGCACAAGATGAGATAGTTGCTACCACATCATCCACTAGCTTGCAGTCAAGATACGTTATGTTTAAGTTTTTTTATAGCTTTAATGATTCGAAGGCGTTGTGAGCATGGTGCCGGGGTGACTGTCAGTTACTTCGGCACTATGCTCGCTCACAAATTATACTTATATGGATCAAGGTTTTGAGTTTTTTACTTTGTATGATTACTTCTACGAGGAAGAAGTACCAATTATTATTGGTAATATTGATGAAATAAAAAAGATAATTCAACCCAGTGATTTAGATTTATTACTGCGCGAGCCGCCACATTATATCATCAAATGCTCTAATGGAACTATTGTTGCTAAGTTAGAGAACTACAATAAACAGTTCGTTGTATTTTTGCATGAGTGGGATTACTATTCTAAAGTAGAAAGAATCAATGCACATCTAGACACTACCGCTAACAAATTGAAAGTTAATATCCGTACTAGATATAGTGTCCTTATTGATAGATTTTTGACTGCTTATGAATACAAAGTAATTGAAAAAAAAGGTGTAGTATATCTACTTGAGATTCCAAAAATTAAGGCGTATTTGCTTTTAATTATTACACCAGAAAATAGGAAATATTCAATAGAGGAAATGATTAGATTGCCTTATGATGAAGATAATCATAAATATTCTGCTCACTTATTCAACGATTATGAAGATGTCTTAATTAGATACAATTTATTTTCTGAGGGGGAATAAATTTTTGTTTCACACAAAGGTTATTTAGGCGTTGAGCAAAAATATTGTGAGCATAGTGTCGGGACGACTGCCAGTCAATTCGACACTAAACACTCATTTTAAGTATTTTACATATTAAAAAAAATACTAAAATTGCCTCATTAATGATAGCAAAATTTTACTAAGTATTTCATTCAAAAAGTTCATTGAAATAATGGTATTAAGTTGGTTGCTTTTCCTTCTGGATAGCAGGGTAATGCTTTTTGAGTTTTTCTCTTGCTGCATCTACGGTGAAAGACCAATGAATCTTGACTGCCCGCTCATTTCTTTGCATTTCCCATGCTTTTGCTTCGGTTTCCAAGCTGGTCAAAGAGTCGAACCTTCTATTAAGACATTGTCTGGACAAGGAAGAAAATTCTATTTCAGCCATATTTAACCAAGAGCCGTGCTTTGGGGTAAAGTGGAACTCCAGTTTCGAGGTGAATTTTCTTGCCACCTCGGGACTAAACACCTTGTAGAAACTTCCTTTTGTATGTGTGCCCAAGTTATCCTGTACCAAGCGAATTGACTTTGCATCTGCGTAATGGTTTGTTATCACCTCTCCAAGGAAGGTTGCATAATCAACCTTTGTCTTCGTGCTGTACAAGGATAGGTGTCTTTGTCCAGTGTCCATATTGTAAGCTAAGAGTATCACCGCTGGTTCCAATCGCTTATATTCGTAGTCCAAGCGTTTAGAGTGCTTATCGGACATGGGCAATGGCTCACTTACGTTACTCACCATGAGGCAGGGGCGCTCATCAAAACATAGTCGCACACGTTCGGGGTCTATTGGCTCTTCATACAGGGCAAGTACGTCTTCCATATTGGCTACATACTCCTCATCTATTTTGCCGATGCACCACATCTTTTCCTGCCAAGGCTTGAGTTGGCTTTTTTTAAAATGGTATGGACAGAGGTTTTACTTATTGTTTCTACCACATTAAGGCGTATTACTTCATCCTTTAGCATTTCAACTGTCCATTTAGCCTTGCCCTCCGGGCTATCGCTACATGAAATAGCTGTTATATGCGCCTCAAGTTCTGGCGTGATTTTACGAGGGGCTCCGCTACGGTGTGCATCGTATAGTGCACTTTCCAGACCCGAATCGCGGTATTGTTTTAGCGTTTGAGTTACTGTTCCGTAGCTCATGCCTAAGCGGACGGCGATTTCATCTGCCTTCACAGCAGCGTCACTCCAAAGTAACATTCTGGCGCGGTTCTGTTCGATAGCCTTGCATTCGCCTTTACGGACGAAATCGCTGAGAAAGTCTCGCTCGATGGCCTCAAGCTGAATAAATTGATGAGGTCTGCCCATTGTCAGAATTTTTAGTGTGACATAAAATTAATACCATCATTTCAAATAACTCAATGTTACAGATTTTTTAACTAAACTTTTGAATCAAACACTGAGTGTTCTTTTTCAATCAAAATAGTACTCACAACCAAGTCTATGTGTAAAGTATTACGTTTTTTGCAAATAAGAATTAATTTTCTTAGTTCTTAGAAAATTACTGCGCAAATACAATTTTCAAGCTATAAAACACTGTTAATAAATGACTTAAAAACAAATTTTCACAAATCCCGTAATAGCTTTCTAAGAACCAGATAGGTTATTGATTAAAAATATCTTGTATGTAAATTACTTCTGATTGCTGTATTAACAGATACCGATCAAATTTGTGATTTTGTCATATTTTTGTTGAAGCAGCTCTTTTTTAAATACCCTCATGTATCTATTACAATAATCTATGCCATAATTTAGAAAATTGGGCATATAGATTGTAATGCCTGCATCAAATGCTTCTTCAAAACGTTCCAGATTGATATATTCTGCAATCAAAATAAAATTGAAATTCTTTTCAACGCAGTAATTTTTAATACTTGATAAGGAATAACAAACTTTGCTGGTACAGTTAGGAGACCAAAAATATATTAAAGTAGCGTTATGATGATTAGCCATAGTGTTCAAAGTGGCACCACTTATTAGATAGATGGATTTATCCCCAGCAGATAGAGATTGATGATGCTCAACCTTTATAAATCGTTTTTGCTGAATCTTACTGAGTTTATCGTAACCGCTAAATAGACCACCACCAACTTCTACTACTATAGCACCACAACCTCCTAATAAAAGTAATAACAGAAACATTAATATCTTTTGAATCGTCTTCATTGCCGATACAAATTTGCTTTGTTCATAACAATTGCCTGTTGTCGCTTAAGTTTGGTTTATACTAAGTTGACTTCAGTATAGAAGCAAATGTAATATAAACTGAATAAATAGTAAAATAAAACAGAAGATTTTTGGATGTTGCAACTGCTTTAAAAGTTCTAGCATCAAAAATACCAGTGGCTGCCATTTTTGACGAAGCCGCTAATGTGGAGGCATTGCAAGCGTTGATGGGGTGATGTAGAACGAAGTTAAGCATCAACTATCTTCCAGCCTCTTCCCAACAATCCAACCAAAGCCCATTTCCCGAATATCAATCAAACTTCCACGTCAACACCTTCGCCACCGAAAATACACCCACGCCGTTTTCAATATTTGAAAATGAAGTTACAGGCTCTGTAAATCGCCTAAATCGCCCTACATCGTATTTGTCCGTCGTTAATTGGTATAGATAGGCTTCTCTTGTGGTGGAAGTCAAGCGCACTTCGATAGCCGCTAGGGTATCCCAACCCAAAGGTACAGAATAATTGAAGTTGAAATCAATCGTTTTGCCATCCAGAAATTGATCAGTGAAGAACAATCGCTTAGAACTATTGTACTCAAACAGCTCGTTATCGCTAAAAGGCTGTAATTTTGTTGTGATAGGTCCGTCTTCGCGTGTGTAAGTATCATAACCAATACCGCTTCCCACGACTTCCAATAAATAGTAGTTCTTCACATTGGGTGGGTCGTCAAAGGATAAAGACAAGGTATTGTCGAAAAGATTTAAAGTTCCGTCGTTGTTCCTGATGTTACCAACGGTATCCACGCGCATAGTGCTTGGACTGGCTAAAAGATTTGCTCCGAACTGCTCGTTCCAAAATCAGCACTATTGATGGTTAAGCGGTAGGAGTTGTTAGCCATCAATGGAATATTTACTGGGTGTTCGTAGTAGCCCGTTGCTAGGTTGTATTCAAAACGGTAGCTGTTGCCTTCTGTTTCTACTTCTACCATAGCAGTTTTGAGCGTATCGTAGCTTGGGAAGTTGGTGGAAGGTATGGTTTTACTCAAAAATATGGTATGAATACTATCTATGGAAGTCAATGGAGCAGTAACCGCCAATTCTGGTTCAAAATCTTCCTCTAGGTTGATGGTTTTTTCATAAAAGTCGCTATTGCCGCAAGCGGAGACAAGGTAAACGATAAGCAAATAAGCTAAAAAGATGGATGGTTTCATGCCATTTAAAATTTGAAGGTGTAAGCCACCGATGGAACAATAGGAAGAATACCCACTTCTTTCAATACCGTAATTAATCTACTTGACTCAATTGTTTCTCCAAAAATATACTCCTCATCTTGACGGACATAAAACGGATTGACACGGCTGTAAAGGTTATAGACACTGATTATCCACTTGCGCTCGAACTTAGGTTTCTCTTTGTGAAAACTCACACTCGCATCCAAACGATGCGTAGCAGACATACGGAAGCTGTTCTTTTCTTCGGTTACAAATCTTTCGGGGCGTTCTATTAAAGAAAGGATTTCATCTAACTGATAATTAGGCGTTACCGCATAGCGAGAGGTCGGTATGGTAATTGCATTTCCTGTGCCATACACCCAAGCAAAAGAGTAAGCAATACGCTCGTTTTGCTGATGAATGACGACCAAAGAAAGGTCGTGTCGCCTATCGTAGCGAAATGGATAACGCAATCCTGCATTGATGTTATCAAATTGTCGCCAATTCCAGCTTAGCGTGTAGCCTATCCAACCTGTGGTTTTACCTTGTTTTTTGTTCAAAAAGAGTTCTGCACCATACACTTCGCCTGTGCCTTGCTCCACTTTGTCTTGCCAATCTGCTTCTAAATTTGGCTCAAATACTGCACCTTCGGTGTAAGAAAGCACATTGTCCATTTTTTTGTAGAAGCCTTCCAGCGTAAAATCCCAAGTATCGTTGATGCCAGTTGCGATGCCGACGGCTGCCTGCCAAGCGTTTTGAGGCTTGATACGCGCCGTGGAAGGCACCCACAAATCCGAAGGCAATCCTAGCGATTCGTTGGAAAGCAAATTGATATATTGGGTCATGGTAGCAAACGAGGATTTGATGGATAGTTTGGGCAATACCTGAAAACGCATACTCCATCTGGGTTGCAGCGAGGTATAATGCTGATTTTCGACATCGAATCCCGAAAAATGTAATCCTACATTCATACTCACGCGCTTGCTAATGTCCCATTCGTCTTCCGCGAAAAAATTGTACTCCATAGAACCCAATGATTTGATTCCCAGTAAAGTATCTAAACTTATCGTTGGAGAACTTCTCGTGATAGTTGTTGCACCTGGTCGGTAGGTATGATTAATCCAGTTTCCACCAACCCGAACATAATGGCTAGTGGATGGAATCCACTCCAATACAGCCCGAGCAGCGTAATCTTGTATTCCTGAAACATAATTGGATTGAGCTTCTTCTTGGGTTTCTTCGTTTTTGAAAAACTGTCCACTATTGATTTTGTAATCCGTAACACTCAAGGTGGTATTCAAAAACAATTGACTGTTGATGTTGTAATTCCAACGCAATGCACCAATCTGATTCTGCCAACCTAAATCACCGCCCGAAACTTCCATGATTTCTGCGTCTCTGAACCTAGACTCAAAAACATCCTTGCCTGTATAAAGACTTAAGTGCAGGCTGTGTTTGTCGTTGATACGATGTTGTAATTTGCCGTTTAGATCGTAGAAATAAGTAGCGAGCTTGTCCAAACCATCGGATTGTGACTTAACAAATGGGCTAAAGAACACATCTAGATAAGTCCTTCTAGCGGATAAAAGAAACGAGGTTGTTCCTTTTTTTATCGGACCTTCCAGCGTCAGTTTGGATGCGATATTACTAATTGCCCCTTCGCCATGAAACGAATTGAGGTTGCCTTCTTTCATGTTGATATTCAACACCGAAGATAAGCGACCGCCGTATCGCGCTGGAAAACCGCCTTTTATCAAGGACACATTCTTGATGGCATCCGCATTGAACACCGAAAAAATGCCGAGTACGTGCGAAGGATTGTAAATCGGAACGCCATCCAACAGGACAAGGTTTTGGTCAGGGCTGCCACCGCGTACATACAGCCCCGCAAACCCTTCGTTACCCGCTTTCACGCCTGGCATCAACTGCAAGGCTTTTATCACATCCACCTCCCCCAACAAGGCAGGCAATTGTTTGATGTCCTTGATGGAAATATCGGTTTGGCTCATTTGGGTCGTTTCGTGAATGGCTTTTTGGGCGACGCAGTTACTTCCACCGCAGCGAGCATGGTGGAAGAAGTGAGTTTAATATCTAACAAGGTATCTTTAGATAACTGCCACTGCAACGTATCCAATTGATACCCTACGTAAGAAAAAACCAGACGCACCGTACTTTTGCTGGGAAGCGTCAAGCTAAAAAAACCATGCTCATTGCTGACTGCACCTGAGCCGCTATTCCCATCGAATACATTAGCCCCAATCAAGCGCTCCTCTGTGTCGCGGTCGCTGACGTAACCACTGATGGTCACTTTTTGAGCATACACACCTAGTGCTCCTGCACACCCGTACAGGAGTAAAAAACTAGCAACTTTTTAGTCATACTTCTTACTTTTCGCTTTTATTCAAAAATAGATTCATGCCTACGGATACGAAATGGTATTTGCCTTCTACTTCAAAAGGCGCTAACGTTATTAGGTTCTCTAAAAAAGTGCGCGGCGAATAATGAAAGGTTGTATTGAACTCAACTTGGCGATGCAACAGGCGTAATGGTGGTTGGATATTGATGCCTGTTTGGAGGGCGGTGTAGAGGAAGGAAGAACGATTTTTATAAGTGGCTTCAAGATTACGTTGTGGCAAGTCTTGAGGTAGTACAACTAAAACAGCCGCACTGTTTCCATTACTTTTTACTCCAGTACTTCTGATGTAATCTATTCTTTGGAGTTTGCTGATGCCAAGTGTCCAGCCCAAAATAGGTTTTATCTTCCAGGACTGTTTGTTGGGTCGAATATCATACAAGGACGTTACACTTATATCGTATGCCGAAAAAATATACCCTATCTTCTCTGTAAATGTAGCAAATCCCCTAAAAGGTTGGCTAATTTCTGTATTAATTTCTTTTGTGTGTATATGAGCGTTTATTCTAAGTTGAAAAGCACTTGGCGTAGAAAATTCGGTAAACAAATTTAGTCCTACACGAAGGCTGGGCTTATCATCAAAAGAAAAATCACCTAAACTGCTTTGAACTTCGTTTGCTAACCACCCTACATTTGTAGTGAAGCCAATCCCATAGTTCCATGTTTGGCTGTTTAAGTTTTGGCTAAATAACAAACTGATTGTGCAACAAACGGAAAATAAAATATTAAATTTATTGTTTATCAGAAAATGTAAAGCTACTTTTCTTCTTTTTTTCATATTATTCGTTCTTTGTTACAAGAACTTGAAATGGTATTAACTTATTGTTTAGGAGTGTTAGAAAATTGTTATTTAATCGGTACTGGTAAAAATTAAGTGATTTAATTATATTTGCATCAAAAAACAATGATACAAGAAACGATTACCCATAGTTGCAAAAAATGCCAGAGCACAAATATAGTGCGCAATGGTCATAATGCTTGTGGCAGTCCTTTATATCAAATGTAAAGATTGCAAAGCCCATGGTGTTTTAAAAAGCAAACGAACAACTGAACATATTGACACAGATGCTTTAGAAAGAACGTACTTGGAGCTTAATTCCTATCGTTCCACAGGACGCATTTTTAAAATTTCTCATGTTACAGTGCTCAATTTGCTAAAAAAAAAGCAAAAAAATTAGCTCCTTTTAAAAACGACCATCGCGTCTTGTCAACAAGAGGATGTTTTGGAGGTTGATGAAATTTTTTCTTATGTGCATTTAAATTCAATCAGATACGTATTTGGATAGTATTATGCCTTAGAACCCGCCAGATTGTCTCATTTTTTATTGGTGATGGCACGATGGAGTCTTGTAAAAGACTTTGGCGTAAACTACCCACAGCGTACCTGTATCGTGTTAGTTTTTCTGATTTTTGGTGTTTGTACAATTGCTTACCAGCAACAAGGCATGAAAAAGTGGGTTAAAGAAACGGGGCAAACGGCTCATGTAGAACGATTAAATAATACTTTTAGGCAACGTATCGCTAGATTGGTTAGAAAAACACTGTCATTTTCTAAAAAAGAATATATGCTTCATTTACAGTTTAAGATGTTTGCTTTTTACTACAACTTAGAATGCATCACTTAATTTTTACCAGTACCTAAAATCCTTTTATCGAGGAATAGTCTTTAGGTAAGCATACCTTAAAGCAACATGACTAATCTGATCCCAAACCACTTAATCTGAAAATTCTCTACCATGAAATGCCGCCAATGATATAAAAAGCTTTGTTGCTAATTTTCCTGATGTGTTGTTCTTGATTATTTCTGACAGCAAAGGTAAAGCCGACATGAATTGAAATCGCTAAACAAATGTTGAAAATTAGAGGAAGAAGCTCAAAAGTGATAATTTTAATCGCTTGATAAAGTTGTTGGTTAGAATAAAAAAAGCACAAAGGCAACCAAAAGTGCCTCAAAAGGGTTTTGATTGATGTTAGACATAAAACAATAAAAATAGGTATGATAATAGCCAATCCAATCTACGATGTTGTGTTTAAATATCTTCTGGAAGATGTGGAGATAGCTAGAGAGTTATTGTCCACGATATTGGGGGAGGACGTACAAAGTGTAGAAGTGAAACCACAGGAAACCTCCACAGAGACGAGTGGCGACATTCGTATTCTACGCTTTGACTTCAAAGCAGTCATCAAAAAGCCGAATGGGGAAATCAGTAAAGTGCTAATTGAGTTGCAAAAGGCAAAAAAAGCCTTCAATGTGATGCGTTTTCGACGGTATTTGGGTGACAATTACCGCAAAGAAGATGAAGTAGTCAACCAACAGGGTGTAGTAGAGAAACACCCCCTCCCGATTGTAACGATTTATTTTTAGGATTTCCGTTGGACAGTATTCCGTGTGGTGTAGTCAAAATCAACCGAGAATATTTGGATGTGGTGACACAAGAAATCTTGGACATCAAGGAAGAATTTGTAGAGTTGTTGACACATGATTCGTATGTGATTCAGGTTCAAAAATTAGGACAAGTTACGAGAAGCAGGCTAGAACGGGTGTTACAAATTTTCAGTCCATCGTATCAAATCACAGAAGATAGGCGTAAGGTAGATTTTCAGGGAAATGCGGATGATCCGTTAGTGAAAAGGATGGCGGAGCGTTTAGGTCGAGCGATTGCCAGTGAAGAGATACGCAATAAGATGGATGTTGAGGATGAACTGGAAAGAGTGTTTGATAGAGAGATGAGCAAAAAGGATGAAATCATTGCCGAGCAGGAAGGAATCATTGCAGAGAAGGAAGAAATGATTGCAGAGAAGGAAGAAATGATTGCGGAGAAGGATAAATTGCTGGTTGAGGAGAAGAAACGTGCAGAAGAGGAGAAGAAACGCGCAGAAGAGGAGAAGAAACGCGCAGAAGAGGAGAAGAAACGCGCAGAAGAAGAGAAGAAACGTGCAGAAGAAGAGATTCAAAAAAATCTTGACTGCAACGGCAAAATCGAAGAGCTAAAAAAACAGATCACCCCTGAACATGAAAGATAATGACTTTGTCGCAAAACGTAACATGGTTGATAACTGCAAGTTCTAAGAAACT
>JAAUTG010000001.1 GCA_012031785.1 Saprospiraceae bacterium
TTTCAATATTAACCGATCGGCTAATGGGGAAGGATACTCACATGATGAATAGCCTTGAAGCGAATGTGGCTAAACAAGTCTCAGTTCGCCAGTATCAAAGCGCAATTCGCCAGATGGGCGCGTGTAATCGCATCATCAGGGAAATAGGCGGCGAAAGTGGTGATTTGCCAGCGATTGAATACTGGCGTAACCTTCACAATGAAGACAAACTTTTTGCGATGATGTTAACCACACAGCGCAGTATGATCGCGTTTATTGCGCTGAAGCTGATGCCAATCACTAATAACAAGCAGATCATCAAGTGGATGGTAGATTTAGCGTTGGAAAACATCAAGCCCTATAAATCGGATGACCTACCGCGCCCACTAGCATATCTATCAATGGCGTGTGCAGATGACCGCAAGCCCAAGGCAATTGCCGCTTTGCTATTCTTGGCGCGGGAAGATACTACCCGTATTCGCTATGCGGACGTATTAGAACATTTCGATATCACAGATGAGGAGATGTTTGATTTGCTGTTAGCAAAATATACTGCCAAGTACAATCCAGTGCGAAACGCCGTGAACGATAGCGTATTCCAGCGTTATTACAAATTCAATCAATTGGATATTGAAGATGTACGCGGCTGATTGTGACCAGCAACCAACTGTAGTGATCGTGTCTATTAGCGGAGGAAAAGACTCCCAGGCAATGGGGAACTGGTTGATGGCAAACCGCGAACCCAATGTGGAGTACATCGCCTTGCACGCAGACGTAGGCAAATGGGAATGGAAACACTCCCTTCTGTTTTCTAAGCAACTAGCTGAACAATGGGGTATACCCATTGTGGTTGTTAAACCCAAGCTGGAGTTACACGATCAGGTGCTTCGCCGTATGGCAACTAGACCTGATGTGCCGCCGTTCCCATCCTCAGCCGCCAGGTACTGCACGTCCGACAGCAAGCGAACCCCGACAGATATTTTCATCAGGAACCAATACTTTCACGGTGAAAAAATCTTCGTTGCGATGGGACTTCGCGCTGAAGAATCACCAGCACGGGCAAAGCGGGAGGCGTTATCTATTCGAAAATCCGTTGGAGGAACTACCAAGCGTCAGAGCTATGACTGGCTGCCTATACATGGCTGGTCAGTTAGCCGTGTCTGGCAGAACATTGGGTACAGTATGGATGACCTAGCATGGCATGTCAATGAAACAGGCAAGTTACTAAGGCAAGGTTTTCCGCTAGGTCAAATTGCCTCAGATTTGGCGTTTAAGGCGCATCCAGCCTATCTACTTGGGAATGAGCGCATGAGTTGCGTTTTTTGCGTCCTAGCCAGCAAAAACGACCTCAGAAACGGCTTGTTAGCTGAACCCGAACTGGCTGAGGAAATTGCCCAGATTGAAGACCGATCAGGCTTTAAGTTTAGACAGGATTTCAGCATTCGGGATGAGCTAAATGCGCTTGTCCCAAGGCAACAGGTGTTGCTGTAACTATAGTCATGTGCTACAATGGTTAAAAAAGGAGAATACATATGGAAAATCATGAGCTAGTAAACGTAATCGGGGAATGGGGATTTGAGCAAATTCGAAGGGTGGGTGCATATCAGTTCTCCGAAAACGCAACCGTAATCATTGAGTTAGCCCCGAACAACCCGTTGATTGTAAACGTCCGAAATACAAATTTGCGGATTACTGATTGCGACTCCCTGCTTCGCATCAAGTGGCGACCCGTTGGGTTCGATCTGATGGAATTCACCACACAGAGTGAGGGGGAAAAGGTGCTTCCTTGTAGCCCGTTTGATTATAAGGTTGTTCTGGGTCAACTGGATCGCTGGTGGCAAAACACCAACCGTTTGTTACCAGGAAAAACGGTCTTTGCAGTTGGTGGAGAGAACTGGGTGAATCGTTCCATGACAAAGGACGACAAAGCCAAACTTATTCGCTTCATGTCGAATGATGAGGTGGTTTGCCTCCCAGTAATTTCCAATCTTGATACATGGATTTCACTGACGGGAAATTTCGTTTCACGCGAAGATGTTTTGGGTTTTTTACCTATACCAGATTATTCCCAGCTAGAACTGGGACTTTAGAAAGGATAAAGAAAGTATGTTCATCACTATTCAAGATACCAAAGAAGGGCTAGTCTTAATGGCTGGTGATTTTTCTATTGGGGTAGAACAAACCCAGCTTCTGGGGAAGTTCGTCTTATTATCTGATAACCAAACGACTGGGAAGGTTGCCTCAATTTCTTTTGAAACTGGTGAGCAGCCAACGTTTCTCATCGAATTCCTAGGCGGACGGAAAGTTGTTCGCAAAGATCAAATCGCCCAAACCATTACCCTGTCGGCGTTTATGGAAAAACAGGGGTTGAGTTGATTTGTATTGCGGATATGCGAAAGCTGTTCGCTATCACAGGCGCAATGCGTCGCAGTGATGGAACTTTTCGTGGCACATCTGGTGTTGATTGGTTAGGTCAGGTCTATAACGACCTGATCTTCACGGTTACACCAGATGTGATCCACGTGGTTGGAATGGTACACCATCCAGAATTCCACCCACTAGCAGTGGAGTTTGAAGACAGCGCGGCACAATTGTCGGCTGTCAAGGTTGGTGATACTGTTTTATTTGAAAATTCTCCCCTTGAAAAGAAGATCGAATGGGTTAATGAAGTTAACTATGGAGTGACGATGCGGTTTGAAATCCCAAAAATCATCAGCTTTCCACTAGATCGTCTAATTTTTTACGGAGAGGGTTCATGGTGGGTGAGAAATCACCCCCTGTTCTAAACTACGCGATGTGGTATAATAGGTTCATTGATAATTGGAGGTAGTATGAGTAGCTCAATCACAATCTATGGTAATGTTTCCAAAATGAAAGACCTTGAATTTCTGGATAGCGGAGTGGCGCGGCTGAGCGTCCAGGTTGCAGTGTCCCTTCGGGGACGGCAAAATAGCGATGGAAAGTGGGATAACCCCACACAGTTTTACACCGTCACTGTGTGGGGGAAGCAAGCGGAGACAATCGCTGATACATGGAATGTCGGAGATCAAGTCATGGCAGTTGGCGTTGATCCTGTCTCCTCTCCCTATATCCGAAACGACGGGACTGCCGCCGCAAATATCGCTTTTTCTGCGTCTCATATTCAACGCGAAAAAAGGCGAAAGGTGCTGCTGAGGTTGACCAGTCAAATCAGCCACGCCAGCAACAACCTCCGCAATCTAACCGCCGCCAACCTCAGCAGCAGGCTGAACCAGATGATAGTGGGTTCGACTATGACCATGTTGATGATATTCCGTTTTAACTAGTAGTGGGGGGGCAGCCCTCCCTGCATTATCAAAACAAGGAGGGAATATGCAAAATTTGGTAAACCAAGTAAAAAACGCCAACATTTCCGACAATGACAGATCGGAAATTCTTCGAATTCTGGCAAAGTACACCCCTAGTGGGGGGGGTGCGACCCTTCATGCTGACGGCTCAGCCCGCAATGGATCAGGGTTGAACTATGTAGGTATTGGAGGGGTAATCCATATCAGGGGTGAACTAGAGACAGTTTACAGTCAGGCTGTGCTATCCTGCCCAGCAACGAACAATACCGCCGAATTATTGGCGATTGAGTTCGGGCTGAATTATCTGTCAGACAAAGTCACTGAATTCGACACGATACGGGTTTTTTCCGACAGCCAATTCGCTGTTGGGGTTTTGACCACGTGGACAGCAAAAGATGCCCACAACCGTATAATTGTGGGGCGAATTCAGAAAATCACCAATGCGATGGCACTTAGCGGTGTTTCCGTGAAATACCAACGTACTGATGACAGTAACAAGTACATCAAAATGGCGCACCACAACGCCAAAGACGGTTTAGAAAAAGGAGATGTTGAATATGGAAATGACAACTGAACAACGATTGGTGCTATACTGGAATTGGCTGCGGAATGGGGATCAAGTAACAGGAATTTCCGTAGCGGTAGCGTCGGTAGTCGCAGAAATTCTTTTGGGCAAGTATGAAGATGACCGCACGACCTATGCTGAAGCAGCAGTGAAGTTCCTTGAACTGCTGTTCACGGAGGAAGACTGGGGGCAATTCAGTGTCAATGCAATAGCAACAATGCTAGAATGTAACACGGTGCTTGAAGTTTACAACATCATGAATGAAAATCTGGGTCAGAGCAAAAAAGATGTCGCTGACTAGCCTACTAGATCGGATTGTTGATGAGCTAGTTCCTGAAGCGGAACTACGGCATCTCACTGGGGTGTGTAACGATATTAATGCACGCCTCAGTGAGGCGGCTAGAAGCCAAATCCCCGACGGGGTGAACTTTAACCTATACCCGCATAATATGGTAGGTACAGCCGTATCGTACATTATTCGGTTCTATCTATCTGGTTTTGATCCTGCGGTGGCTGCAAGTGGGATCGGGGTAGAGGCTTGGGAGTTGCTACAATCTAAAAGCCGTCAACACAACTCTCTTCACACTATAAAAGGGCTGACGCGGCTATTCGATGAGCGCGACCCAGAGAAATTGGCGCACATGAGCATGATCCTTGCCGTGCTGGAAAAGTACCATCGTAGCGCAATGCGCCTTGGTGAAGATTTCAACCTGGATAATATGACACGGGCTACTTTCCCGCCTAGTATCTATTCCAGCGTTATCCAAGACATTACTGGGGTTTACCAGCACTTCACTAATCGGGTTGAACCTGATAAAGATCAATTTCCTATTGGGTTCGATTTGAACCCAGTCTTTGACAAGTCCGCCGACTATGGCGGGGCAGATTGTCCGATGGCAAATTGGGGAAACGTGTGGATATTCCGCACGTCTATGAAGAAAAGCCCGTGCGACGTGCATTTTTTAGTTAAAGCATTGGCATATGCCGCATTCAACGCGGAAGATGACCTTTTTGAGGATATGCGTGATGCACAGACTATTCACCTTGTTTTTCCGCGTCATGCGGTAAAGCTAGAAATGCCAGCCTGGTCGGTATCGTCAAATTTTGATCTGATAACAGATACGCTTACAGCGTGGAAGCCAATGAGTAACAAGCCGCGTTCCCGCCCACTCTTTGAGCAAAATATGCGGGATAGTTATTGGGGCGTATAGTCCCTACAGTCAGTGTTAAAAAAGGAGAGCAATATGTTAACAGTGGAAATGCTAAACACCAAGAAGATCATCGGCGTGATGCTAGACATCATATATAAAAAAATCATTGAAGACCCTGCAACGTTTTACAATCTGTTTTTTGTTGAAGGCAAAATTTCTGAGAGTAGCTTTCGTTCGCTCTATTATTCCGACGACTATGGGTATCCAGAAGTCCTGGTTGGGATTAAAGTGCCTGACTTTGTCGTCCACAAGAGCATGGCGGAAATTAATTTGATTTACCGCCGTGAGCGGCAGGCTATCGAAGAATTAGAGATGGTGGTATCCATTGCGCGGTATCTTATTGAAGTGGAGGGGTATCGTTTTACTAGAACGGTAAACCTTGACAATAGGGTGCGCTATATCATCATGAAGGATGGGCAGCCCCTAGATACGTACAAATCACCAAAGGTGGCGATTATATTCGCCTGCCTGATTGCCTCACAGGGAGGTAACAGTGAGTGCAAGGCTTGGGTTGAGAAATTGGCGAACTGGATACTTCCACAACTGGATGTTTTCCCGCGCAGAGGAGATATTGTTGTAAAAATCCGTATAAGGCAGATAGCTCATGGTATTTTCTACCTCAAACTACTTATACGGATAATCAATTGGTTATAGATACCTATCGGGAAGAAGAAGCAAATGAGGTTGATAGCGTTCAAGATAGCGAATGAATTCATCACCAAGTCTGATCCAATCACGATGGTGGAATTAATATCTGGGGTTCGCACGCGCCCAGAGGATATTGCGCGTGTACAGTCGGAAATAACCGAATGGCTTCGGTTTCCGATTGAAGCTCATGCCGAACGATTGGATTCTTTACAAGGATTTGACCATACCGAATGGCGAACCCTCTCCCGAAACAAGAAACCAGTTCCACAGAACTATTTTTGGGTTTGGCAAGAAGGAAATCGTCCATTTGGAGGTATCCGCCAGTGGAGTGGCTCCCCCTTGATTTTCAAGGGGGCTTATCGGTTTTACACCGCGAAACATGAAGTTTTTTTGCTCCTTGACAATTCTGGATCATGGTCAATACCAGGGGTGGAGCAGTATCTTAGAGCAACTATGCTGAAAGGCGGAGAGAGTAACAGACATTGGATTAGACAAATAACTGTGATATAGTAATGTCAGCCCGACGATGGGCTGTCATGCTTCACTTTATGAACTCAAATGTTTGCCCGTTGCCCCACACTGATTGCAGTGGGGCGCGGGCAATTACATTTACGGGATGTGTTGCCAGGTCTTGCGCCTAACAGCATCCCGTACCGTCGGGTAGGAAACATTGATCCCATATTCTGCTTTAATCAAATGGGCTATCTTCCGCAATGAGACACCATCTGTATGCCACTGCCGAATAACTGGGATCATATGGTCTTTTAGCTTGGACATTCCAGAGGCTTCCCCCCTGGGGATGTGTCTACGTTTATCAATGCGATCATATGATCGCTGGACGTTTTCACGATGTGGCAGATACCGCAAGTTTTCAACATGGTTGTTACGCGGATTGCCGTCTATGTGATCCACTTCACATCCAGATGGTCGTTCCCCGACGTGAGCCAGCAGAACCAGCCCATGCACCGTGAAGCATCGCCCCTTACGCTCCCCCTCTGCGGTGAGATACACAAACATGTATCCATTCCGATCCGCCTGCGGCTTCAACAAGCCATAAGCAGGCTTGCTCCACATTTTAACGTCGCGCCTAACCTCTCCCTGATCGCTAACGCTATAGCGACCCTCAAAACCTGGTACTGGTTTCCACACAAGTATTTCTCCTGTACTTTTCACTGTGAAAATCATAACACGAAAGTTACAGCAGGTAAACCCTATAGTTACCATAAGTATGGTAGTGGATGGTAAATCCAATTACCAACAACTACACCGCAAAAATAAAATACTTCTTTTATTGAATAGGCATTTTTATAAATGAAAAGACCCCGCTTAAATGAGGATGCCAGAACGTTTGCAGGGTCTTCGGTTATTGTTCCAAGGAGTAGCCTGCATTATAATAGCTATTCCTCTAGTTCGCAAGGAGTGAACCATGAACATAAAACAAAATGTGAGTTTCCCAGTGATGAATTTGGGATTGAAGGACTTTCAGCAATGGCGACTGTCTATTAACTCTGGAGATTATCACTTCAGTGTTAAGACGGTTGCGTTTGCTATTGATGCAAGAGGTCAAATGCCATTTTGGGCAGGATATGGAGCAGTGTCTATCTTAGCTGCTCTGCAAGTTTACGCAAAGAAAGATTTCGCAGGCGGGAACGTGCGCGGTACGGGCAAAAGAGTGAATGGAACAGATGACCAGGCGTTCATGTTTGCCCCACCGTATATCGTAAACAGCATTAAATCACCACTAGGTGAAAATAACGCCATCTTTTTATCCAGCCGCTTCGCAAATCCAACCTTGAGTAAACTTGATGAGGCTGCGGGCTGGATACCCGTTTTGGAAACCCATACGACGGAAGCCAGATGAGCGACGATACATTCACGCAGCTTTTCAAGATGGTTCGTCATGTGGCAACTGCCCCGATTAAGACAGAATGGGCAGAAGAAGTCGTGGATGAAGCCAAGTATCGAAAGCTAGTAATGCCAGCCATCAACTACAACACCAACATTTGGTTGGTGTCTAACAATGCTGATGCCTTTGGGGAAATGATCTCCGATATGGTCAAAGCGAAGCAAGTCCGATTTTAGTCATAAGGAGAAACCTAATGAAAGAAAACATTATGGGAGGTCGTGATGCGAATGTCATCAAAATGGGTTTTTTCGCAACCGATGAATGGATTTTTCCGCACATAATCAAACACGTTGTACCTTCAAGAAAATCCCTGCCGATGTTAGATGGTAGCGCGGGTGAGGGTGACGTGTTAGCCGCATTGGCTGATGCCTGGAATTTGAACCCGTATGGAGTTGAGTTAGAATCATCGCGTGGAGAAATTCTACGCACTAAAATTCCGTACTTTCAAGCAATAGTCGGTAATTTTCTGACTGCCGCAATTACCAATGAGGCATTTGCGTTAATCTACAACAACGCTCCGTATGCGAACGACACAACGGCTGAAGCCGAAAACAAACGGCTAGAGTATCAATTTTTGAAAGAAAATCGCAAGCTGCTGTATCCATACGGTGGCATCATGGTTAACGTTGTCTACGCACAGCACTTAACCGCGTCGTATTGCAATTATTTGACCCAGTATTTCAGTGAGGTCAAGGTGATGCGTATTCCCCAGAAACACTTGGGCGAATATATGCAATTGGTTATATTCACCAAGTTGGATCGTCAAGGCAAGTTCACCATGAATGGGCGCGGGGCGCAGTTAGCAGAACTGGCTGAATATAACTATCAAGCCAGCAAAAGCGGCATGTCCCTAGATGACATGGGCGATGATCCGAAGATTTTCAAGAGCATCGTAGAACGTGATCCGTTGGGCTGGGAGATTGCCGCCCCGACCCGACGTATTACGATGTTCAAATCTGCGGAGTATGACAGCGACGCAGTAAAAACCTCATTTGAGGTGGCTAATCCAATGAATTCGGTGCAACTTCGTATTAACCGCGAAATCGCGTCCCTGGAAAATGAAATCAATACGGTTGTTCCTCCCCAGCCGCATACTTTGGCGATGATGCTATCGGCTACTAATATGCTATCAGATGTTGTACTTGAGACTGATACGCATGGTCGTGTAATGTTAAAAACGACTGTGTCCCAAGAGCGAATCGAATCGGGGCATCAGGTGTCTGAAACCGCCACCCCAAGTGGGGATCGTGTCCAGAAGGAGGAATGGTCGGTTGTTACCGCCGACGTTAGCCACGTCTGGATGATGGATCAAGACGGCAGCTTAACTGAAATTGATACGACTATACTCCACAAATTCGTAAAAGCGAACCTGCCCGAAGTACAGGAAATTGCGAATAGGAAAATTCGGGTTGCCTATAATTTCGACTATTGCGGGCTGCCAGAGCTTGAAGCTCTACTCAAATCCATTCGGCTTAACAAAGCTGGGCGGCGCAATGGGTTAAAAGGTGTTCAACGACACGTAGTAGCCGCAGCTTACTCAGTGCTAGTCAAAAATAAAGGCGTTGCGATTGCCGCAGAGCCTGGCTTTGGCAAAACATTCGTTGCGGCTTCGATCCTACAGCTCATGAAATACCGCACTGCCGACGATAGCGATTATGGCATCAACAAAATGCTGGGGCGTTATCGGAAACGCCAGGGCGATATTGATATTGTCATTTCACCCCCGCATATCGTCACTAAGTTTGCCGATGAAATTCGGCTCTCTTTCCCAGAGGCTAACGTCTGGGCGATTTACTCAGGTGCGAAAGGCACTCCGCTACAGCAGTGGCGGAAATTCCGAAATGAAGAAAAAGCCTTACCCAAAGACGCAATTCGCGTTCTGGTCATTTCACGTGAGTACCTGAAAAGCGGGGAAGGCTGGGAAGCCTCAGTCCGCGCACGTTATAGCCAACGCGGTATTTTCGCGGAATGCCCCACGACTGGGGAAAATGTACGCGAAAATTATGTTGAAGCTAGCCGCCCCCTTATGCCCAATGAAGTGTCTGGGAAGCGATTGCGCTTCGGACTGACCAAAATGGGAAAGCCAGAGCGCGGGGTTCGTTCTACTAAATGGGAAGGTTACTACTCTGTTGTAGAGGACATCGCCATTATGGACGAAAATCGCGTAGCGGCTGAAGGTCGGGAGTTGTCGAACCTGTTGTTTCACGGTGAAAGTGCCGTGTCCAATGAAGCGGTTCGTCGTATCTGGGCGCGTCATGAGGCTGCTAAAAAACGCCTCTATCACGAACTCAAAATGGAAGCGACGGTTCATTGCCCGTTTCTCTGGCAAGAAACCCGTACCTTCACCTCAAATTCTGCCTATTGGGGATTATCCGCTTCTGAAATGCTTGCGCTGGCAACCGGTAAGCATTATCGGATGTACTCCCCAACACCATCCCACAATAGTGGAAATAAAGTTGATGTCGCAGACCTCAGCGCGGTTTTATGGCACTGCGCGGAAAAGGCGAATGCCATCCAAACTATGAGCCAGAAACTGACTTCATGGTTAAGGGGGAGGTTCGCCGACCAGTACCCGTTTATTCGCTCATTCCGTTTCCTGATCTGCTGATTGAAAATCGGCAAAAGATCGTTGAGGTGGTTAATACTTTCGGTAAAGATCGCCCAACTTCCGATTCTCCTTGGTTTCAACAAAAGCCTGACTATGCACCAAATGCTGGTCTAGCAGCAATCATTGTTAAGGAAATCGGGAAACGCATTCACACACTCATTGCTGACGAAGCGCATGAGTACAAGTCCGATAGTTCGGCTCAAGGCATTGCTTTTAGCCGTATCGCCGAAAAAGCCCGTAAGATCGTTGCGCTAACTGCCACCCCGAACAATGGACGTGCTGATAGTGCGATCCAGTTGGAGTACGCGATTAACCCAACACGGATGAACGATCATTTTGGTCATAATGGCTCATCTACCGCTATGTGGGTCGCACGCATGGGTATCACTGAGGAGTTTTTCACGAACGCCGAAGTCTTAGATTACGGGAAACGAACAGTGAAGATGACCAAGACCTCTCCTAAAGTTGGCATTGGCGCAACCCCAGCACAATTGATTTGGGGACTGGATCACTTTATTTATGTCGGGCTTGAGGACATGTCGGCAGAAATGCCCACAATGGAAGATATTGTCATTCCCGTCATGGTGAACCATGAAATTGCCGTTGAGTATGATAAAGCGGTTTCCTGGTACGAAAGTTATGCCAATGATCGCAAAAAACGCCTAGGCGATGTGTCTGCCCAAGCGAAACTTAATCACTTCAAGGCGGAGTGGTTAAACGCCTTCTGGAAACCGTACAACTTTACCCACAATTTCCGTGAGGAAAAAGGTGGGGAAGTTATTCGAACTGAAGTCAAAACCCCCTACTCTCCAAAGGTCATCAATACGATCTCCAATAAAGAGCAAAAACTCTTGGAGATTGTTTATGATGAACTAGCGGAAGGTCGCAAGGTAACGGTGTACACCAATACCTCTGGGCATACGGCACATATTGCCGAACTGATCCGCAATGAAGTCACTCCCAATGTCGTTGAACTTCATATTGATACCTGCAAAACCAATGAACGTGAAGCCTGGTTCAAACGCCAGATGGCTGAAGGTGCGGAGGTTTTGGTTACGAATATGGATTTGGTCAAGACAGGAATTGACCTTGTCGAAACCCCTACTATCATCTTCTTTGAGCATAGCCCGAATATCTTCACCGTACTGCAAGCGCGTGGTCGCGCTTGGCGGGCAATTCAAACCGAACCATGTAAAGCCTATTACCTCATCAATTCAATTGATGGGGAGACGATTGATAACCCCGAAGCGGCGTTGTTGTATTTCAATATTGCCCGCAAGATGGATACCGTTAGATTCCTAACGGGCAAAGGTGAACATGGGGCTATTCAAGCCACTGGTGTCCGCAAGTCCTTGGATGAGGAATTAGCGGAAATCATCGCTGAAAATGTTGACCTCAACAAAATCGCGCAGGCGTTCAAAAATGCGCGAACCGAAAGCGACTGGATTAGCGATGATGAACCTCAGTTGATTGAGGTTGCCGCGCCAGTCCAAGCCGCTCCTAAAGTTGATAAGGTTGTTATGCCCCGTAAGATCGAAGAGGAGATGTTGCCTTATACGGCTCCCGTCCAGCTTTCACTTTTTTAGTCTTCCTTGTGATGATCGTTACGTCATCATCGGAGACTTCTCCCGTCAATTGGGCGGCGTAATCGGCTTCAGTGCCAGTTGCCCGCCCAGCTTCTGCTTTCATGGGATTAACTACTGTCTCCAATAGAAATGCCCCAATATTCAATCTGGCGGTAGGTGTCGTTTTATCGCTTAGAGCATCCCTTACCATCTTTTCAATGATGCGTGGATACATTTCAGCCGCGTATAGTTCTGCGGCACTCTGGCTGGCGACAATAGGGCTAATGTATAGGTCGTATAGTAGCGACCAAAGCCCGTTCTCACGCCACCTATGAAGCGCAGAACGCATTCCTGCGGCTGTCATCCCAATCTCATTTGCAATTTCTATTTTCGTCATCCCCGTTTCTGGGGAATTCGCCAACAAAACAATGACACGCAATGCTTTGATGATCTCATCTACATCATACTTATCAGCAATATGCTGAGGTATCTCCAAGGCTTGCGAATTTTTTTCTATGTCAGACATACGTCACCTTTCTTTTCGACTATAATATCACACTGGACAGAAAACTATGAAGTGTGGTATCATTAGTTAATAGACAATTGGAGGAATA
This sequence comes from Saprospiraceae bacterium, assembly GCA_012031785.1. Classification (GTDB taxonomy): domain Bacteria; phylum Bacteroidota; class Bacteroidia; order Chitinophagales; family Saprospiraceae; genus JAAUTG01. Next base: position 12,423 of record JAAUTG010000001.1, read on the forward strand.
ATATGAAAAAAATTGCGGAAGATTTTTTCGCAGCGTATCAACGGCAGCTATTCAATCGTTTGCCCTATGTGTTTGTTGACAATTATGTTGATGACCCAGAAGGAAAAGACCCCCATCGAATTAACGCCTCTGCATAGGTAAATGTCCGCTCCAGGAATTTCGTAAGCGGCAAAACGCCCCAAAGAATTGCCCACAATCAGTCGCTGAACTGCTTCCATCCTTTCAGCGCATGGCTCAAGGTGAAATGGACGCTATTCCCCTCCAATCCGCACTGGTAAACAGGTGGGGAGACTATTCACAGCAGATGAATATCCCCAGAACTCAGAAGGGAAAGCGCCTTTCCCAGGTTTTAAGTGAAATCGGAAAGACTGAGGGGGCTGCCTTGGAAGCTCCGATCTATTATAGATTTGATGGAGTGGAGGTATCAGGCAGAGCCGACGGGTGGGTATCTACTCAAGAATATGAGTGCGTTTTTGAGTTCAAAAGAACGGATATGCCATCAAATAGCCCAGAAGAATTTGGGGTAATCCCTTTGAAGGAATCGTACCTAATGCAGACAATGGCTTATCTGCTTGGTACTGGCGTGCGATATGGCGCGATTGGTATCCAGACACGAACACTCACGAACCTGTGGGTGGTAGATAGCCTGGAAAAGAAGGTATTCGGCTATCGCCAGATAGGTGATAAAATTATAGAGATTGAACCACGCAACCAAGGGATCGTGCGGTTGGTTGATGAACAAGTTATCCGAAACCTAGCATATGAGCAATATGCTTATATGTCTGGACAAACAGAAGAATGTCCGATCCCCGATCCATTCAACGATAGTGAGCGCGGGTGGCTATGTTATTCACGGGTTGGGGGCAAGTACCCCAGCGTGCGTAAAACTGATCCGCAAGACGAAGATGCCGTTCGGGTCGAAAATAAAGAAAATCGGTCAGGCAATGAATGGCTCATACCCGTGAACGTTACGTCAAACTGTGAATGGAACTGTCATTTCGTAAATCGCGCAGAAGAAAAGAAAATGTACCAGGCTAGTAGCGGGCGACGCTTCATCGGAAAGGAAAATGCGCCAAATGATTAACTTAGATATAGATGCCAAAGAGTTGTCTAACATTATCAAGGCTTGGGAGGATTCTAAGCCACCGAAGGATCGAACGCCTGCCGCGCAAAAGAAAGAACGCGACAACTCATTGACGTTGCGCGACCTCACGATCTTGAAAGCATGTGTAGACATCTTTATTGCGACGGGGAAAGCTCCGACGCAAAAAGAACTCTATCAAGGAAGGGGCATTGATAGATTCGTTGATGCCAATAATCTCCCTAAGTATTACATGGGCAGCAGAAATGGCGGATTAAATTCCGCGTCAACCTTGATTAAAGCAATCAAGAAGCTCCAAGTGCGTGAATTGGTGGACTACCGCAGTTATTGCCCGACTGCGGAAGGCATTCGGGTGGCGGGTCTGTTTTGGCAAAGCCATCTTGAAAATGGGCAAAAACTTCCATTCGGCTATACAATAGCTTAGTAAATCCCAAGGAGGGACTTATGGCGATCCAGATTTTATCAGCACTAGAACTACCGTTTTCTACGGACTACCTTGAATTCAAGCCTGGTGCAAAAGGAAAACAGGGTACTCCAAACGACGGCAAAGCCATGCCCTTGGCTTATATTGATGCGCGGGCGGTGATGTACCGCATTCAGTCTGTTTTTGGTTACAACTATGAAATCAAGAACACCTTTATCGGTGGCGAAAAATCAGTTGTTCAATCTGAAATTCGCGTCTTGATGCCCACGTCTGCCACCTGGCAATCCTACTCTGCCGTTGTGGAAGTTGACTGGAAGGATACTGAACCAGTCAAGACGGCAGAAAGTCAAGCGTTGAAGCGTGCTGCTGGCTACTTGGGGATTGGGCGTTATCTGTATGACAACCGCTCTCCCTGGGCAGAGTTTGATGGTTATCGGTTCAAAAACGAACCCGTACTCCGACTACCACCAGATGCGATGTCCGCAAGCGACCTAAAAGCCTTGCGGGAAAGCCTGGGTGTTTCCATAGAGGCACTGACCGCCGCGCTAACATTCTTCCAGTCAACCGTCAAGACGGATCGCTACACACTGTTGGCAAAGTTTATGGTAGAGGTTGCACCCTATCTGAGCGGGCTAGATGGTACGAAGGCGTTCAACCTGCTTGGAAGTGGCAATAATAATGAATAAGGCGAAAGACAAAGCAGAGGCAGTAGCAATACTGTCGTTCCAGAAAGCGGGGTGGAAACCCCGCACTTCGCCTCAATATGGTGGACTGGAAAAGGGAGAACCAGACTTATTCTGTATCTCCCCAACTGGAAAAGGATTGGCTGTGGAGGTCAAAAACGGGAGCGCGAATGAAGGCAACCTTCGTTTTTATACCCGCTTATGGAAACCAGATCAGCGTATCTGGGCGGCTAACCATCCCCGCATTTGGCGCATGTTTCTTTGTCTAGGGAAAGATTATACAGGCAGGGAAATTGCCGCATGGCTGATGCCTTACTGGTTTTGGAATAGTGCCATTACTGAGTGCAGTAAGTCAATCCATTACGATTGGCTTATCAAAAGCGCAAAAGACCACCTTCTTCAGCCGCAGGTTTCCATTAGCGGCTTTTTCTTTCAAATCCCAGAGAAGGAGGGCTACTATGGGGATTAAGGATACCTTGGTAGCGGAAGCCACAAAGATCGTTTTGGAGGAACACCCTGGAGTTAATGCTGACGAACCGATGGTTCACGCCAAAATCCTAGTAGAGGCAGTTGGGCTAGGCGGTGCGGCTATATCTAGTATAGGGCTTGACCTCTACGCGCTGCTCAAGGAGCAGCTTGGGCTTAAGTTGCATCATACCCTTGGAGAAACTGATAATTTTCTGGAGTTTGTATCCTTAACGTACTCTACCAGGGAGGGTTACACAACCATCTGGCGCGTAGCTAAGGCGTTAGTCACGCTAGTTCAGTATTGGACTGGCGATGATCCGAACAGTAAGCAGTTGTCGAACATCATGAATATTCCCAAGGACTTTTACAATCTAGCAGACGATCAAAAACGAAAAATCGTTGCCGATGTCATGAGCGGCGACCTGGATAGAGATGAAATGATCCTAACTGTAAAAAGTGGAGGCGCGTTAATCAAGGGGACATACAAAATCTCACAGGTCGGAGACGATTTTCAAATCGTGATTACGTGCAGCCCAATTGTTTGGGATAGCATGAAGCCGCGTATCAGTAAGTTTTTAGAAGAATAGGAGGGAACTATGGGCGCAGATTTTGAGAGAGCGCGGAACATTCCCATTACTTCCATCATGGAGGCGATGGGTCATACTGGAAAGTCTTCGGGTGGATGGGTAATGTATAATTGCCCATTGCACCAGGATGATAAACCGTCATTTGCGGTTTCACAAGTGACTAACCGTTGCACTTGCTTTGGCGGATGTGGTTTGGAACATTCATCGTCAATTGATTTAGTCATGGCTCTGATGGGGTTAAGTGAGAAAGAAGCGGTGGAATATCTGCTGAATGGAAAAATAACCCCAGCGACGGGTTTCAAAGCGGGATACAAAAGCATCCCAAGTGAAACCGCCCCACTATCGAAGATTGACCCAACACTGAAAAACCCACGACTTGCGGATCAATACTTCGGTGCGCGTGGCATCACACAAGAGTGGCGTAGCGCACTGAAGTTTGGAACAAGTGTCAATTTCAGTCAAAAATGGACTGATTTAGGTGGTACAGTTCACGAATGGTCAACGCGACGTTACACGCTGCCAGACTTCATCAACGGAACAGTTCGCCAAGTTGAAATGCGTCGTGACGATGCTGATGCGATGCGATATTTTAATGAAGAGCTAAGTGAAGCTGACCGTCGGCTAGTTACGGAGGCAATGCAAGCCAGTGGAATTGACCACGTGGCAGAATTCCTTGCTGGTCAACGATACCTAAGATGGAAATCTCCACATAAACCCTCTATTTGGGGTGCGTGGTTGTTGATCGGTCAAGATGGACGACCAAAAGAACTGCCTTACATCTTCATAACTGAGGGCAAGATTTGCGCCGCGTCTATTTTATCCCAAGGATACCCTGCAATAGCCCACAAAACCACGTTTGGGGTTAATCTTGGGGCGGCTCTGCGTGGAGTTAACAACATTTTCATCGTTCGGGATCGCGGAGATGCACGTATTGCAGATAACACATTTAGTGAAATCCCTACCAGTGGGAAAACTGTCATGATTCTTGATCCGCTTCATGGATACGGCGATAGCAATGATATGGTGAAAGATGCCAAATGGCGTGATTTCCTCCAAACGTTCCCAATGGGTCAGGTTATCTCTCCAATAGATAATCTCATAAAAGAGGTGTGGTAATGGTCGTCACATGGAAAGGCATCAACGATGCGATCAACGCCGTGTACGCCAACAACTCTCAATACCCGGCTGATGCAGGGTTTGACCTCATGGCGTACATGGAAACGAATGTTGTTATTGGCGTTGGAGAGCAGGCGATGTTTTCTACGGGGGTGAACTTTTCTTTTTCAGAAGAATGCGTTGGGCTAATCTTGCCCCGTTCATCCATGAATAAGCGCGGAATCATATCCAGAATCGGGGTCATTGATAGTGGGTATGTCAATGAACAGTGTGGAATTGCCGTCATGCTGCAAAACCAAGGAGATGTTACAGTTAAAATTCATCCCCTTGATAAGATCGCACAACTGGTTGTTGTTCCACGTTTCCGTTTCATAAATGGCAATGTTGCCGCAGGGGAACGCGGTAGCAATGGATTTGGTAGTACAGGAAGATAGGAGAAATCATGAGATCAATGAGTCAAGAAGAGAAGGCAATGTTACGCAAGTTCCTAGCAGATTTAATTTGCTGGGAAACCGACACTGACCAACCCGCCCAATATCTACTGGATATTCATCCGAAGCATCGCATCTATTCTGAAATGTTGGACACGCCAGACCTCAAATTTGAACGAACAGTATTGGAAATTTTAGAGTTCATGGCAGACACCAATTCAAATCTACCAACAGCAGCTAATGTTCGCGCAGCACTGCGTGGATATGGGTATCAACCAGAGGAACTGGATAACATCGCGCTTTTTAAGGGGCAAATCCGAACACCCGCGCTTAATGCGCTTGGACTGCACCGAAAAATGGGGCTGATTATCATCCAGCAGACGCTGGAGAGACTTATCGCCGACATGGATAAAAGCCCGTCGGCAGCGAAGGGATACGAAAAGCAGTCAACGCATTGCTTAAAGTTGCTCCGCGCACCGATACAGCCAAAGCTGAAATGCCAACCATCTCTGACCAAATCAAGAGAGACTTGGATGAAACTTATAAAGCCCTGACCAAAGGGCAACACGTCGGATTGAAACCATTCATTCCAGGTTGGGCAGATGTTCAACCTAGACTGAAAACCGACAAGATGATTGTCGTGAATACAGGAACGAATGGCGGAAAAACGACCTTTGCATGGCTATTCGCCAGATCAGTGGTGGAGCAAGGACATCGCTGCGTTTACTTCTCTTTCGAAACGCCCGTAAGTGAAATTGTTTCACGGGAATTCGCAACGCTGGCAGATGTAGATACCAGCGTCATAGATGGCGGCATTTACTATATAACAAACAGTGAGGGGGTACGGGAGCGACGTATTCTAGTTCCAGAAACGCTATCAAATGTGCGCGAAGTACATAATAAATGGATGGCTTCAGTCACTTCGCGCTTTGAGCCATATGATGCTGTATCAATGTCATTGGCGGAGATAATCGCCGTAGTGAAGTCTGCGCGGGCGCGTAGCGACATTGAGGGTATCGAAACCTGGGTGGTTATAGACTACCTCCAAGCAACACTTTACAGCCAATTCAGCCAAGACCAAACGGCTGGCACAAACGCCGCCGCGAATTGGGTCAAAAACTCTATTCACGGCGAATTGGGTGTCGGTGTTCTTGTGATGTCCCAAGGACAAGATGACCCGATGAATTGGATGCCCCGTTTTGGAAACGATATCAAAAATCGGGCGCAGGTGTTTATTCACATATTGCGCCTCCCCGCCAAAGAAGACGAATTTGCGTTTGAGTTTGACGAAAACGGATGGATTTTTGATCCACAAACAGGTAGTCGGATACCTGTGCGGGATAGGTTTGGAAACCATCGGAAGATCGCGCCGAAAGGTGTCCGTAATAGCGCATATGCGGAACTGCATATCCTCAAAGCGAAAGGGGCTGGGGCGATTGTTCCGATTTACATGCCCAATGACAGATTAGAGATTTCTGGATCATTTGAGGACATGAAACCAAAAGGCTGGGGAGAGAAATAATTTCACAGTGAAGCAGGAGGTTGTAATAAACCTCCTATGATGTTACAATTGGTTCAATGAAAAGGAGTATAGACATGACTGAAACACAAAAGTTGCAAGATTTATTAGCCAATGAAGCCTCCGCCAGGGCTTCTATCAATCTGACAGAAACGGCGCGGAAAGAAATGCGCCAACGTCTTGCGATAAAAATGAAAGGTATCGTCGGAGAAGAAGGGCGTAAATCGCTCTTGTTGGAGTTGGGGGTAAGTAGCTCAAAGCAGTTGAATGACCAAATGCTGGTTAGCCTGCTCTGGGTCGCAAACCAGTATCCCCAGTTGATTTCGGCTGTGGCAGATGAAATCAAACATCGTCCATCACAAATTGACTTCGATACGGTTGTAAACGAAAAATTCGAAGAGTTTGTGGATTGGACAGAAGCGGATCATTTTGTTGCAAACAACGAAGCGGATGGAATTGACGATCAACCACAACAGTTTTTTCCACCTTACCTGCAAAACGAAGTGGATAAGTTCAATGAGGTTTTAGACAAGTTATCGGCGGATGGTTCTACTCACCCAGAATATGGGGTGCTGAAACTGAATGAAAGGCAATATGCAATTGTAATTGTGATTGCGAACTTAATTATTAACGTCTTCAAGCAATTTAGCGAATTGCCTGAAGAAGAGTATTTTCGGATTTATTTAACTATGAAATCTATAATGATCGGAGTTGTGTTATACATGGAGGGAAGAGATGGCTAAACATGAACATCCAGTGCAGAGCCAGTTACAATCTGGGTTTAACACAATTATTAATCACAAGCATTTGTGGGACGGCATGTCGTTGCAGAACGCGGCGATGTTGTGGTCGGAAAAAAACCAAAACCAGATAATCTTGCAATTTGAAGAAGGCGCAGTGGTTATCTATCTGTTGCCGAATGGCAAGTGGCGTGCCGTCGGGTCATTAAATGAACATACGATGGCGGCAAAGGCGTTGGTAGACGGGCTATCTTTTTTGAAAGAAGATACGCAATGGATAACCTTATGAACAATCCAGTCAGAAATGCTGTTCTTGCTGGGTTGAAAGCTAATCCAAAAAAGCCGAAATCTCAGGTGAAATCACCTCAAGAGAAAACGGCTAACAAGGGGGCAGATAAGCCCCAAGGAGCAATGTTATGAAAGTCACATTAGCGGTGCTACAAGCTCTTAAAGAACCAAAAACGATGCAGGAGCTTTTAGTTGCAGTTCCATTTGAAGAGTGGCAGATAAAAGCTGCTGTCCGATTACTTCAAGCAGAAGGGAGGGTTGTCCGAAATGGCATATACCTGGCGACAAGCCCAAGCTAAAACGGACATTTCCGACGAACAACTAGAACCTGTTGTCAGCACCCCGACTGGAAGTGTTGTCATAGCACAAAACTCAGTCGTTACGGTTATGGGAGAACATGACAATAAATATAAAATCCTCACGCCAGGCGGAAATGTTGCATGGCTAGACATGGAGTTGTTATGGATACTGGAATGATTTATATGGTTATGATAACTGGCATTGACCAGAATCAGATCAAAAGTTGGATTGAGCAAGCCCCAGAAGGGGCTACTGTTTCACTAGCAAACGCGCATGAAGTCCTTACGCCGATCTTGCAGCAAGCGCAATTAGCACAAGACCTTACCCGCATCTTAAATAATCAAGAGGAAGAATTATAGGCTAAAAGCCAGAAGAAAGGGAAAACAGCATGGAAGAAAGAACAACTGAAGATTTATACAAAGAACTCCTTGATCTAGGAGTTCGTCCCAGCACTATTGACGGGGCGTTGGATAAAGCGAAAACTAACGCCCGCCGCAAATTCCACGAAGACACAAGCGCAAAAAAATCGCGGACGACCAAGCTATTTGACGCAGCCACCGAAGTCATTGTCTTGGCGATCCAAGCAATTTCGATTGCCATTATCGGGGTAATTGTGGTCATCGGAATACCAGCATCAATGATTTCAATCGTGATTGCGGAAGCCTTGGCTATTGTCAAGGGATTGCGCGTCCTTGATCCAGAATTGGCTATATGGCTTGCCATTGCGATTGTTATCTCATATGTTGTCATTCTTGTCGTGAAAGTAACTCATGATGATGACAAGGATGAGGTTATGAGCCAGTACTCACTCCGTATTACGTGGAATTGGATGCTATATTTTGTTGGGGTCAAGAAAGATTGGCAGCCGATCCGCTTGACTCTAACACGCAAACAGCGCGTTGGGCGGGTTACGCGCCTATTTCAATCTGTGATCCTTATCTTGGGTATGTTAGGGCGGGTATATCACAAGCTGCAAGAAGAGGGGCTAGAAGATCATTCGTGGATAGACAATATTAGATATTTGGCGCAACAATCCAGCTTGTCTGAATTGTCCGCTTACATAGCGTCATTCATGATGATAGCCGCGTTCATCTTCGGTTTAGATTTTATGGTGCTGTTTGTCCACGCTTTTTATAAGAAGGTAGCTGTCCGCGATTTTTTATCGGACGGCGGAGATGTCTCCGACTATATGGCGGAGGCAGAGATGGAGGCACTCAAAAAGATGTTGCTCATCCGCAAGGCAAATCTGGGAAAGAGGTCATTGAACTCTTAACCCAGATATTGGCAGCCATCAAGGAGCAGCCACCAGTGAGGATTGAAGGAGTTTCCCTGGAAAAGAGAGATGAGAAGCAATCGAAGCCAAAAACCTCTAAGGTGATGATGAGAGTGGTTGAGTGGATCAAAGAAAACGATCCAGGGGCTACCAAGTCCCCGCCACAGGCAACGCTCCCTTATAGCCAAATAATTTCGGAAACAGGAGCATCAAAAGGCACTGTTCACAATGCGTGGACTTATATCAAAGGAGAGTAAACTATGAACACAAAGGGACTTATGAAACTTGGAATACTGATCCAAGAGTACGGTATTCCAGTCGGAGTGCTGATCCAAGACCTTCAAATTACAGGAAAGAATGACATGGGATTGCGGATGTCAATCCGAATGTTCGATGGCATCGAACACGGGAAGGCGCGTATATACACGACGGCTGGCACACTGCAAAAAATCAACCTACAGGCGAAGTTTGAATATCGCGTTGAAAACAATGTGGTTAAACCGTATCGCCCAAAGGCAATGGACTTTCAGGCTTGGCGCGACCCCATGTCGGGCAACAAGGAGTCGAATTTTGAACATCGCTATTATATCCGCAGCCCACAGCCGCCGCCTGTGTCACATCGGCGCACCGTGACTGGCTGGGGAACTGATGCCCATCCAGATGATGTATGGGACACAGCGATCAACATTGCTTCACGGTTCGTCCATATTGAATACCTGTCTGAAATGTATTCAAGTTTGGACTTGCTATATAACGTCTTGTTCCAGATGCCATACGGTGGTGGAACAATCGCGCATCATATAATTGCTGAGATTTTGCACAATTGCGGCTATGTCACCATACCCACAATGGCTAAATTTGCCGTATAATAAAACAAAACGGTAAATATGGAGAGAATATGGCTGCAACGACAGTTGTTCTAACCCAGTCAGTGACTGAGTATATGGAAAGTGGAGATTACATCAGCGTGTATGCGGCAATTGCTGCCGCCGCCCCTAGCTTTATGAGCGGATTTACCACCGTCATCATCAGTGGGGTAGACGGCACGTATAGTGATGTCGTCAAGGTTTTTGACGATGGACTTAAAAAGTTGTTCATCACAAATGCTGCTGGCGATGAGCCTACTATCACGTGGGATGCCTCTGTATGTCGCATCCAAATTGGCGCAGGTCGCCTGGTGGATGCCACGCTGTTTTAATTTTTCACAGTGAAATAACAAAAGCCCCCGTGTAAGGGGGCTTTTTGTTTTCCAGCCAACTGGTTAAATCTGGGCTTTAAGCACAGCCCACGTGTCTGCAATTTCTTGTCGCAGGAAATCAATAGCGTCCTGCGAAATCTCTACACCCCGCACCTGCGCCTCTGCCTTGAACTTGTTGAGCGCAGCCGTTGAGAACTGTTTCAGGTCGTCTGAGTATTCATTAAAGGCTTCAGTCACGACCAAGCTCACGACGCGCTGGATGGCATCAGATTGCCGCTTCCCTACCGCATCGTTGAGCATATCAATCACCCACGCCCGAAGACTTAAAATCAGGAAGGTCGCAGAAATGCCCGTCATGGCATAAATGAGATTGAGGAACTCCCCTACAATTTCCAAAAACTTAACCTGATAGTCGCCCTCTGCTTCAACCACGACGGTGGTTTCGCCAGGAGCGGAAGAGGCAACTTCGGCAGTGTCTTCTGGGGTGACATCTTGCGCGGACGCAACCACAGGGAAAACGGCGATCAATACAATAAAAAATAACAAAATCAGGCTTTTGAATTTCATGGACTTACTCCTTTTCGATTTCTTTGCTAGTAGTTATATCTTCCCCAAGTTTACCACCTAACTTGGCGTATTCCAAGAGGATAGTTCTAACCTTATCTTCGATCAGCGTGTGTAGCCCATCACTATTATCTTTGATTGCGGCAATCATGCGATCCACTTGGGTTCGCAATGCGGTTTCGTTTGCCAACACTATGCGCTGCATAGCGTCTTCAATGTGTTGAGTTTCAGTTGCTTGGTTGGTGATAACTCTAGCAATAGCATCATTTGACGCTGCTTGAGTTTGTAGCACGTGTTCCACTCCCCGCGTCACATTTGTAAGACGCTCAATCATCGTCTGTATCACACCCAATGTTTCCGATTGGGTTAGTTGACTTGATTTGAGGATTTCGGATATGCCCTGCGTTGAAGCCGCCAGCGTTTCAACGTTTTTAACACTAGTGTCCAGCGTGTCTTGTGACCTTGTATAAATCTTCATGGCGATCTTAGTCGCCCCACTGAAATGTACTACAATCGCCAGCGTGATTGCCAAGGAAATACTTGCAATTCCAGCCTCAATTAATGTATTTACCAGTGAATTTTCCACATCACACCACCCATCCATACAGTCCAGCATATTCTCCGCCCGAACCTGGCATATATTCAATCATAACACAGATATTGGATAGCCGTGTTTGTGGCTGGGACGTGTACTCTATTATAGCACTAATATCTGATAATCGCGTATCAATTGCCTCTGAGTATTCGACAATCACAAATGCGGATGAAATAACAACTCCATCCGAAACCATTGTTACTTCATCAGCCGCTACAGATAGCTCAATAATCGCAAATATATCACGCAGATGCGAATATACTGGTCGCTTGTACTCAATAACAGTAACCGTGCTTGCTGAGCGCGTAACAATACCTAGCAAGTATTCGGCAACTGAAATAATGGCTGAAACAATAACCATTAGGATTGCTCACTGGTTACACCGACCTCAATCGCTTGGACATTGGCTTCTGTCCAGGCTGCTGAAGTGTTTGGATCAGTTGCCCATCTGGAAACAATAGCTTTCCATGCAGTTGAGATTGTCCCAAAAATCGGCGTAGGCTCACTGGTTGTTGCGCCACTTTTAATCGTCGGGTTAACGTCATTAACCCCTGCCCCAGTATTCATAGCGGAAACCTGGATTGAAACCGCGCTAATGGTTGCACCAGCAGGAATGTCCACTGGTGGAATAGTGAACAATGACTGATGATTATCAGTTGACGTTTGTAGGTACGAATTACCTGCATCAGCCATTCCATTGGAATTCAGTAATTGTCCGACATTGCTTCCTGTGTCAACCCCGCCGCGTGTCCAGTCTTGGACAGAACCATTAGCCAATGGTCTGACGATGATGAATTCGGGTTGACCAATCCACGTATTATCAACACTTCCAGACGTGTCGTTTACTAGGATGTTGTCGTATAACCCAAGTGCGCCAGTATTCCGATCTCCTAGGCTAAACCCGTTAAATACTTGGCTACTTTGCACGGTATCGCCTGTAAAATCAATGGAAATAACGCCATTGATTTTCAAAACGAACCGACCATTAGAATTAAGGGGTTTATTCCAAATCTCAATGCAATCCCATTGATTTGGGGTTAATGCGACTGATCCAATAGCAACGTACCCCGTTCCACGATAAATCATTGGGTAGCCACTTGAATTCCATCGAACATTGAAGTCAGACCCACCAAACATAATATAATGTTGTCCTGTATCGTATAAATTACCGTTTCGATACATAAGACTCATGTATATCTCTGATTTGTCGGGGAGCGTTTTGATTAACCAGTAATTACGACCTGCTATATAGCACTTATCTCCTGACCTTGGATTAATCCCGCTAATGTATAACGAAGATGATGGATCGTAATATCCCGTCTGGTCGTACCCACTTCCAGTAGCTGGGTTATCCCAAATCTCCTGTAAATTTTTCTCTGCTGCTAGTGCTTGAAAAATTCGCGCCATTTTTTTATCCTTTATTGAACTACTTGTGAGCAGATTACATGCACGGTCATGTTTTGACCTGCGGCAGTATCTACCTCTGCCATAATGTATTCTGCATCTGAAAACGCGGAAACATCTATTGAAGTCGTTGAGCCAGTGTCGCCCGAACATGCAGGTCTATTGGCTTGATTGCTGAAGATGGTTACACCATTCTTGTGGATGTCCACTACTGCGCCATTCGCGCCGTCGCCATAAACCATTACTTTGGTAATAGTTAAAGTCCGCCCCGTTTGATTATAAATGCGAATATTATTTCCGCCGACCTCAACTGTGCCTGGGAAATAAAATATAAAGGTTTGCATAATCGTCAATGGCGTTGGCGATCCCGTTGGGTTTTTCCATTCAGCACGGCTGTTAGCCGTGTCATAAGTTAATACCTGACCATCATCAGGTGTTTCATTCAGGACTGAAATGCCTTGGATTTTATTAGCATTCCACTGGGCAGTATCTTTACCAACCTGAGTAGCTGTTACCCCGTGAGGGTTTGCGCTACTGGTTAAGTGAGAGTCTATTTGGGCGTGAGTATTTGTCCCACGATTTTGCAAATCGTTATGATCTACGGATGACCCATCAACCGTGAGTGTGGCGGGTGTCCACTCACCCGACTGAAATGCCATTATTTGCCCCTCTGAGGGCGTATCTGTGGCTATCGGGTTAGATTGTAGCTGTGCTGCGTTAAAAACCGCGTCAGAGGCAAAATCGGCGGTATCTACGCTGATTTCAGTTGAGGTTGTGCCTGTGAAATTGATCCCGTTTCCAGGGGTTAACAAGCTGGTCAGTAAGCTATGAAAGTTAATGAATTTAGGCAGACCAGCCTCATATGATAGTACCTGATTGGATAATGGTGCATCAATCGTGATTGCCGCGCCATCCAAATAGGTAATCATTTCGCCGTTTGAACCTATAGGAATTGTGCCGCTCAGTATCTCCCAAGATGGCAATTGCCCTGTACCGTTTGAAACCAGCGCAGCCCCCTGAGTGACTGATGGGGGTAAGATATAAACTTTGCCTGTTGCATCATACATTAACAGACTACCTGCTGAACCCGATGCTAGTTTGGATAGCGATATTCCAGCCGTTTCCGATATATGTGTATTGGAAATAGCCCCAGCAGGGATAGTTGGCTCAGACGGAATACCGCCGCCTGAAATAAATGATATTGATTGAACGCTGCGCCAATGCGACCATCCAGATGATTTTCCAACAGGATTGACAGACCTGATCCTGAACCAGTAGGTTTCGGCTTCACCGCGTCCCTGTATTAAGTAATAGCTACCGTAGACGCTTACGGTTTGGGTGGAAAGTGTAGCCAAGTCGCTTCCTTCCCCCCACTCTATCGTGAATGAAAACGGTAAGCCAATCGCCGCTCCCCACGATAATCCAACAATTCCCCCTGAGAACATGACAGCCTTCACCCCAATCGGTGGGGCAATATTATCACCAGATAGTATTGGGGGTTTATTGGCTGATCCATCTGGGGAATATGCTAGCATCAGGATTGGTAGGGATTGCCCGTCTATCTTGGCGAAAACAGCAAGGTCTTTAGGTTTCACAGTGAAACCAGCCTGGACTAAAACCGTCTTGAATGCGTTGCTGCCGATGGTTCTGACTTTTATGCTGTCCGCGCCGACGCTTTCCACAACACCAACCTCAAGGAATACGCGCTGCTGCTCATTAGCGATCTTCCGTATCGCAGATATGGCTTGTTTTCCATCATTGGGCGGCATAAGTATATTTCCTTCCGTTGATGTTCATCATGATTGAATTGGCTGTGATTTCAACAGAAAAGGTTTCGACAAAGTATTTTCCTTCAGACGTTGCGAACAAATCCTCTGGCTCCAAAAACGGATTGAACGGAATCGTCATTGAAACGACCTCAGATTCCGCCCTGGTTACATGGAATATGTTCTCAGCCTCAATAGAGGCTTCATCTTCAGTAAACACATTCGGATTGTTGACCTCCATAAATCTTCGCCCGATTTTTCTAATATCATCTGAAACGAAGTCGGAGTAAGAATACGCCGACCAGACACGGACGTGTGTGACTAATTTTCTGAAATCTGTCGTTTTCTGAAAGTTGCTAATTTCGCTATGAGTGATAACCCATTCAGGATTTTGTTGCTGGGGACGCAACACCATTAGCGTTCCGTCAGCGCGAACAAAATATTTAATATATCGCTCTCCGACGGCACGCATAACAGCCGACATTCCATTTTCACCAGGGTCTAACGTCAACCACTCTACGGGGATATTGAAGACTGAATGGTATGGTTTGTTCCATCGGAATTCCGAATTTTCGCCCTCAACCTGCCATCCCATCTGATAACCAAGTGACATTGTTCCAATCCGTTGAGAATAAGCGGTTATCAGCCGCCCGTTCAACCAAACGCCGATTTGGAAAAACACATCATCTTGGTCTGCGGAGTATTGGTACTCACGATAAAGCACCTGGGCATCTACCAACTGGCTGAAATCTACATACCGAATTGGAAATGACTGAAGCAAAGAGACAACGCCATTGATCTTTCGGTATATGTTGATGCGCTTGGTATATCCAACCGCTTCAGTTCCGTCTATTTCAACCATAAACCAGTCCGTGTCGGCTTTCGCCTTAAAGACCAACCTAACCAGACCGTTCATTTGAAATTCGATGACACTACCGTGCGGCATATAAATACCGCCAGGCGAATCAATAGATAACGCGCTATGCGTTACCCCATCCTCACCAACACCGTGAAGACCATACTCATCCAGTGATATTCCACCAGACATATTCCACATGTCTTCATCTAACCAAGGGTTTTCTTCGCCCTTTCCAAACCTGACTGAGTGGATACCAGAATATGCAGCCATCGTTTGAAATACATCCCGAATTGTCAAGGGATGCTCAGACGCAGCTAGCAAGGATTGGGCAAAGTGAACTGGCATCTTATTCGATGACCATAATTTCGCTGGTTTCGGTATTATACGGCGCGGGGTCTATGCGACAGAACCGCACACCTTCGTCGTTTTCGCATTCGACAAAATCAGTAGGCGAAAGATCACGGGCATATGTTTCGTCCCAAATCTCAATTACTAAATCTTGCGGAAGGGCTTTAAGCACATTCATCAGTTGTTCGACAGTCATGAGAGTCTCCTTATTAGAGGTACAATTTTTACAACGTCTATCTTTCCAAACACTAGGTTGAAATCCCCTGTTTTGTCCATAAAGGATTTACCTGACGTGTTTGAAAATATTATACCATCCTTACCAGCGATATAGATGTTCCTGTAATTACGAATGGAAAACATCCCCATCGTGTATATACCATCCAGATCAGTTTCGACAATGACGCTTCCATTACCGCCCTTGGCTAAGGAAACCAAAAAGAATTTTGACTTAGTGGGCGATTGGTATTCTGGTTGAGGAACACCCACCATCAATAGTTTGGTGGCATCAGAGCCAAAATTTTCGATACCATTGTAACTGGCTGGCATCCAAATCTGATCGCCATCATAAATGTGATATCCAGCCATCCATTGTGGAAATTCTGCTGGGGCGTGTTCTTCGTAATAGCTCAACGTGCTGAAGTCATTCTCAAACCAGTAATATGAAGCAAGTATTTTGCCTTCTTTCCCAAGTAGGCTTAATGGCAGCATGTCTGAAGCTGACGCAAATCCAACTAATCCATATAAACTATCTGGTGAGTTATTGGGCTGATTAGAGATTGTTTTGTTCCAAACGCGAACCGCGCCAATTGGCATCCATTCACCGTAGAGATTATTATACGCAGACTCATCACCGATGAGGTTCATAGCATCATCATACTCCTCCGACGTGCCATAGACACGCCCATTTGCTGCCGCCCGAATAATCCCGATACCATAATCATCAACATCCATCCCCATAGACGTGTTTGGGGCGTTTCCAAACAACTCTGTATGAGACACTGCTTCAATACGGTTAATATAGGTGGTCTTTGCACGCCCCCCTCCCCCTGGAAACATCAGGGTAAGCTGCATTGTACCCGCCCACGCGCCAGAAATTCTGTTTCCATCAATATAGAAACTACCAGAAAGAAAATCAGCGAACCACTTGGGGAGATTATTTCCAACATGAACTCTAGGTATCCAGCAGGTTCCAGACGGTGATTTTGTGCCATCCGATGGAACACCAGAGCCGTTTGGATAGTTCGTGCAATTCACATACAGTGATATTCCACCAGTTCCACTGCCCGCCGTTGCACTTAGCGGGCGCGTCGTGTCGTTATATATATTCGCACCCCACTGAATATTCGTCCAAGTTAACCCCTTCCATCCCCACTGGTGCTTATTCCAATACACTTCGTCAAAAATCATTTTTTTGACATGGCACTGAGCTTTTGCGGTAATGGTGAATATGGTCGGGCTAGACTGATCGCCCATATCTGTTTGATTTGAAGCTCCACCTACTGATCTAGTTACGACCACGTATTCATTTTCAAATGTCGTTCCGTCGAAAGTCACATCAAACGACACCTCTTGCAACTCTTGCCCGCCACCATCTTGCTGGCAATAAATAACGCATCCGCCCTCTTCACCATCCAGTGCGCGGATGATGTCGTAATCATCTACCCCCGTATCAAATAAAAAAGTCCCATGTTCTAGGTGTGGCATTCACATCCTCACACCAATAAACTGCCTTGGATGTGAGTAAATACAACCCCAATTCTGCACCAGTACCCAACAGGTATTGAGAAAATGGATCAAATACAAAATCACGTATGATCTCCTCTGGATCACTATCAAACTCTGATCCGAACACAACTGGCGACCAGCTTGGACTATACGCCGAAAAATTATCAGTCCTAGCCAATACGTCGCCATTGTGGGCGAATGCCGTGCCACTCCCTTTCGATGGTTGTTGAGGATCATGGATTGTCCCCGCAGCACCATCGCCAGGGTCTATTTCATATCCGACGCTATCCCAACTGAACCCAGGTAAGGAAAAGTCGAATGGCGGAATATCGAAGGATGGCAAAATCAACGGCGGTAATGTTGGGAAATTTAGACCAGAAATATCCCAAGCATCAGAGGATGACCTAGCACTACCCAAATACCCAAGTCCACCAACCTCAATCATAACTGGTGTCGGAACGCCGATATGCCACTGCTGTATTGTTAATTGACTAGCAGATGGTATGACGTAAAAATCCATCAATCCACTGAATAAGGAAAATGGCGACCAGGTTATACCGTCAGTAGACCTAAAAAATAGGACTTTGTTATAACGAATTTGAACACGCAAGTAAATCCACGTTCCAATCGGGATGTCCTCTTCATCTGCTGGATGGATGAAGACCTCACCACCAACAACTTGAATGACTTCCCAGCGTTTATGGGTTTCAGTCATGATGTACCGAATCGCCCAGTAGTTATCCTTGTCGTAGAGCTTGAATACTAATCCAAAGTACTCATCCGCTACTGGACTTGGCGTAGGGGATGCAGATGCTAATTCAGCAGAATAATTCGCAACATCTGCCCAACTAGCCCCACTGTCTATATTGTCCCAATCTCCGCGTTGATCGGTTGATCCCGACCATATGAACACGGTAAATCCACTTTCATTGGTTCGCCACTCACCTTGGGTGTAGCTACCCTGTGGCGGGGTGAATGCGTCAATATTTTCACCAGTGTCATCGCTAATTTTCATAGCCGCTTGAATAAAACCATTCCAGACACGGGTTTTGTAGGTACTGATCGCGCTGGCTGGATGCTCATTTGATAGCAGGATCAATTGATTGGATTTTGTTGTCCATGAACCTTCGTTTGTTTTGGTATGGCGTAATCCACCATAGCCCGTGAGTTCGTCATCCTCAAAGTCATCTGACCCAATTACACCTAATTCCCACTCAGCCACTTCGTAGGCTGGACGGCGATCCGTCATCCATGATAATTTATCACGATATGACAGCCTGAATTCCTTCACGGGAACGGTATCTGACTGATTTAGTTGATCCACTTCATCAGTACCAACCAAGACGCGAATTGGAGTTCCGTTGATGACATAGCCTAAATAATGCTTCAGCAGGTAAACACCTGGCTCTGAAAACATTGTCTCAAGTTGGAACTTCGATAATTCATTAGCGGGAGAAACTGACCCGCTAGCAGTATTGCCAAAATTTCGGCTATATCTAGCAATATAATGACTAATGTCCTGGATGAGCGAATCTGCCGTATTGCCGAAATAATCGGTTGATAACCCCCGATAAGTATTCCTAGAACTGATGAGGTAGATATAATCTCCTTTTGCGCCCACGAAGCACCCAGCCGTGAAAAAGTCTGTTGGGACGTGGATTGGTTGTTCCCAGTGGATACCGTCGGCGGACTTATATATCTGTACAGATCGAACATAGTGTGACTTGCTGCCATCAACACCATAAGCCGTCGCGTACAACACCCCATTGATTTTGCTCAGGTTTAGATAGTAACGACCTATCCAGATGTTGTTCTCATCAAAGCGTTCAATGTTATAGTGATCGGAAATAGTTGTTCCTTTCACCGTGAAACAAATTAGACCACCTGCTTGGTAATGGATGAGTTTGATTTTTGTATCTTCAGTTGCCAGCGACACCGTTGATGGCAATGGGGTTGTCATAATTAAGCTATCGTATTCGCCCATATCGGCTGCGCCAAAGCCGTTTATAGGATGACTCCAGAATACCTCCAAGCTAGTTGTCAATCCGCCATTGACAACAGAAATGCGGCTATTGTTGCTGTTCAGATTGGTCTTATCTATGACGTAGGCGCGGTCACTTGATACCGCAGAAACACGATAGGTACTTGCGTGCAAAACAGATGATAAAACTGTTGGCGTTGTTAATAGAGAACTGACGATTTCATATCGAACTAACTGGCAATCATAGCCCGTACCGACTTTGTTAAATAAAAACAGGTACAGCTTTTCTGCGTTGTCATCATAAAAAAAGTCTGGCGGGCAGTCTGTGATTTCGGCATAAGTGTCTACAACGTCCCATGTACCATCAGATTCGTCCATTTTATACAGATCGCCATGATGGGCGCGAAATATACCAATCGGGGATACCGACACCCCAAATGGTGCATCTGGAGTGTCAGCCACTTCTTCTGAAAGTGGTTCAAATTCAGGATTATACTTCATTGCCAATAGCTGGTAGGTTGGCTTAAATCGCGCCGCCACTAAGAGGTTGTATTGCTCTTCAGTTAATCCAGAAATATCCCAAGTTATCATTCAGACACCTTTAAGATTGACGGGTGAACATTTGGAACACCGTTATAAACCGTGCCACGATATAACGTTTGATGGTATTCGCGTGCATATTCCCAGACGGCGCGACTAATGGTGTAATTTGGTGGAGAGCCAGCCACCATTGAAACTAATCCCCAATGCGTTATATCATCTGGCGCGTATGAGATACTTGCCGCGCCTGCAAATTCCCGCCAGTTAATCCCATCCAATGAAAAGTGTGGGAAAATTCCCAATTGAGGAACTTCGCCTGACAGGTATTTTGAAACATGCAGCCGAATATAAACAGATGACACTAGCCCGCCACTCATCGCCACATTAATCAATGGGGAAACAGATTTGGTCGTCCAGTTTGTATAATGCTCCCCGAACAACTGAGATATACCCGTACTGCGGATTATTCGCAGTCCGAATGCAAAAAACACGTTCCCAGATGCGGACTGATTGCCACCAATCCAAATACCAGCAGCAGGATCAGTCGTATATGGAAACTGGGAAGGAATTGAGATTTTTGTTTCTAGGTAGGAAAAGCTACTATCTGGATCAAGGTCTAACGGGCTGAAAGCAAGCGGTCTTTGCAAAGCGCGTATTCCAATCGCCTCTGCAAATCCTTCTACAAATGTCGCACCAGCAGCGTCAGCAATCGTTATTTCAGGAATAGCATTGGTGTAGTGCTTTGCGTGGAATGCCTCAGTCGTGGTTACACCCACCTCTGTCCACCCGCTCATATCATCGTCAAAACGATCTAAGTAATCATCACTGTCAGATGCTTCGATTAAGGAGTGGATCAGGCTAGTTTGGGATGTCCCAAATGGAGAAGCCTCTAGTGACGTTAGTCTTCCACCGATATTATCCAGGGCATCTTGAACCGTTGGTTCATGTGGGCTAAATGCGCCATTATCTCCATATTGAACATTCTCAGCCGACGGGATTGCCGCACCCTCCACTACGGTCAACCTGGCGACCAAAAAATCAATAGCCTCTTTAACTGATGACGGAACATTTCCGTTCCATTCAGCTTCATTTGCTACGGTTAGGGTTACTGTTGAGGCATCCACTGTACCTGCTATAACATCGCCGATCATTTCGGCTAGCATGTCCAACGCGATCTTTACCGTTGTCGGGCTTCCCGACCAGTCCCCAGGGGTCGTGGGAGAAAAGGTAATAGCGTCTGAGGCATGTGAGTGAGACGTTGCAGCCGCACCAATATCGGCAAGTGTGGCATTTTTCCAAACACCGCCAATATATGAGAGGACATTTTGCGCGGTGGGTGTCGTGATAGTCGCATCGCTCAAATCGTTGAGTGCGATAATCGGTGAACCCGCGTTATACCACCGTTGGGTTACGGCGTTGTAGATCAATACATTGCCATCAGACAATGTTCCCAATTCAACATCTGTTAAAGTCGCTAGGCTTGCCACTGACGATCCTCCTGTCGGTATTCCCGTTGGGTTTAATGGGTTTGATCCCGTAAATCTTGCTGTGCCAAATTGGGTGTAATCAAGCAACTCAATCTGGCATTTGAATGCGCTATATGTGATGCCTTCAATTGGCTCAATTTTACCAACTGAAGATAGAACCATTGTTCGGACGAAGGTCGTATGATCCTCATCGTCGTTTGGATGCACCTGCGGCACAAAATACACCACATGATTTAGCATTTGATAAATTTGATGATATTGTTCCAGTGCGCTATATCCAGGGACTGGATTACCGCTACTATCTACGATACTACGAAATGATAATGAGATAATCCAGTTTTCGTAAACAACTGGGTTTCCATCCTCATCGGTTAGTGTGTGTACATGCGGAGTGCCATCCAGCGCACGCCGAAACTCCGACGAACCCTGGGCAACAGGTGTCATATCATATGTTTTTAAGCGCAAGTTCGGCGCATACGACGGTGCGCCAGATAATTGCCACCCTAGATGGATATGATTTTGGAAAGGCATTATTGGTATCCTCTATATGCGTTGTCTAGCAACATTTTACCATAAGGGTCTTCGGCTTGGGTTATCGCATTAAACGTTTGCTGCGAAACAGGCTTATTGGCAATGCGATCCAGCAATTCGATCATCTTATCCAGGCGTTTCAGCATCTCAGGATCGCTGCCGCGCAAAACCAATGCTCCATCATGAGGAACGACAAATTCACCACGATGCACAATGCCAGCAGGTTCGGATTTCAAGCCGTGTCCCGTAAAACCACCGCTTTCAAATCCTAACAATTGGCTTGTGGTTGGTTTCTCCCATGCAAACAAGTTACGATCACCGACCTCACCACCACCATATTTCTGGAAGGAGACGCGACCAAGCGTGGCGGGTTGGCTAGCCACTGTTTGACTATCACGAATTGCGTTCTGAAGTTGCGTGTTGTAGTTCGCTGCTACATTTGAATACGCCTTGGCTAGCGAATTGTTGTAATTGACGGTGTTCGCGTTTATCGTGGCGTTCATTCCATTGATTGCAGAGTTCATTTGGTTCTGCATTTCGTTGACCATCGCTTGTTGGCTATTAGAAACTGCACCCAACTGAGCATTGAAATTTGCCACCATTGAACCAAATGCGTTATTCGCAGATTGAGCCATGTTGTTAAGCATCTCAGGCAATACCTGACCAAAGAAGACTTGCATATCAGCTTGCCGCCGCATTGTTTCTTGGCTGATTTGGAATTCACGCTGCCAGATTTGTTCAGCAATAATCATTTGCTGCTGCTGGCGCATCAGTGTTGCTTCATTGATCTGCATACTGATGTCCTGCTGCAAGCGTGTCATTTCACGCTCACGCATTTGCCATTCTAGCCGCTCTTGGAACATCTGCCGATCAAATTGCATACGCTCCTGTTGCATTTGCTTATCTTCTTCAAAGTAGCGTTTATTTAGCTCAACACGCTCATCTTCCCACCCTTTTTGCTCTTGAATACGATCACGTGAGGCTTCAGAGCCTTCGCGCCGTAGATTTTCTGACACGACTGCGCGGTCACGATTACGCAACATGATCCGACGATCACGTCCACGCGCAAATCGTAGGTTTTCATCATAATCTTCCATACTCCAGCCGAATTGAAGCTGCGCCCCAGTTTCGGAACGTGTCCAGTCCTCCATCTGCCACTGGAAACGCTTCTCACGTTGGTAATCGCCGATACGAAATTCGGTCTCTTGGCGGGCATATGACATTTGGGCTTGTTTTTCTTGTTGCCCAAACCCAAATTCTTGTTGTCGAATTTGCATATTTAGCATCGCGTCTTCGATAGCACGTGATCCAATCACACTTTGTTGTTGCCCTGTGATTGGGTTAGCAAACGAACCCCCGTAGGTAAATGCTTTCTGCATCCCAAGTTGGGATATTTGAAGCCCCATTTGCCATTCTTGCATCCCGTATTGTTGTTGATGAGCAAATTGGGTTAATTGGGTTTTCCCCATGCCCTTCATCGGATCGGATGGGTCGTAGATAACATCAGACTTGAGGTCTTCGAAGCTGATAATCCAGTCCGATAATCCATTGTCGGGGCTAATTTACGTCCAGATGGCATCCTGATGTTATCAAGGGAAAGTCCAAGACTATCTAAACCTTCCAGCCCCCCCTGAAAAGCGCGGGAGAACATCATCTGGTCGCCACCAAGGAAGCGTTGGAGTTGAACCATCCCCAACTGGCTCATATCTGCATTCCCAAAACCAAATGCCAATGCACCAGTTCCCTCAACGCCCATTCCCATAAGCGTGCTAGACAGGGATGATATACGGGATTGCTGAAATGGTGTGTAGCCAGCGTCTGTTACCATTTGACCAAACGCTAGCGATTGCTGACTACTCAGCCCCATGTTAAACCCAAGGTTCGACATATTGGCAAAGGATTGCATTTGAAGTGGACTACTATACTGTTTTGCCATGCCGCCCGCAAATGCCATAGCTTCCTGACCACCCATACCCATGCCATACGCAAGGTTAGCAAATGTGCTGACAGCCTGGGCTTGCGGTTGAGATGTCAGTCCTTGGTTGACCAGCATACCGCCAACTGCCATCGCGTCAGATGCGTCTACACCCATCCCAAAGGCAGTGTTGGCAAATCCACTTGCTAGACCAACATCGCGTTGGTTTACAATACCCCTGCGGGTTAGGTTTTCGGCTATCTGAAGCGACGTTTGACCATCCAAGCCCATTTCATAAGCGGTGGTCGAAAAAGCTCTGTATGCCCGCGAATACTGTTCCCCGCGTTGCGATTTGCGGGCTGCGGCAGCCATATCGCGTTCTGTTGGTTCAATGGCTAGCTGCTCATACAGTCCCATATAATTTGATGCGCGTTCAAATCTCAGGGGATCGTCAACTAGATCATCAAACGCGGTCATACCGCGCCCACCATACCCTAAGCCGTACCGTTCAGTCATGGCGGTGACAGATGCAGCCCGTTGCGCTTGCTGATCGGTCATGTTAAACATGCGATCTCTGGCTTGGTTCATCGTCGCCATTTCTTCCGCAGAGCCGCTACCTGTCCAGTAATAGCGACTAGCGTCCAAAATAGAGCCAGTTCCCATCTGCAATTGACGACCAAATAAGCCTCCAACCATTCCTGATCGGCTGCCAAGTAAGTCTGAAAACGACTGTGATTGCGTATTTAATTGAAGGCTCTGCGTTAACTGTAAGGCAGCTTGTGATTGAGCCTCATTTAGATTTGTGAAACTGGTTGGGATGTCCAGTGCGGAGAAATTATAGCCCATCCCAGCACCGATGCCAGCCGCTTGCACGGCAAATTCTCCTTGGACACCACTTAATCCAGCAACTTGTCTAAATAGTCGGTCATTGGTGTTACCATACCGCATTTCAAGCTGAGATAAAGATCGCAAGTTATTAGCCTGAGCCTCACTGACACTTAACCCCATCTGCGTAGTTGCATCCAGGAGCGGTTGCATACCCTGGCTATCTATCCCTTGGGCATAGTATATAGATGAACGGTTCGCAACAACTTCGGTCATTAAATCTTGAATACTTTCAGGCTTGCCAGACAGCGCAGACATCACACCGACGCTACTTGAAAGATCAAGCGCAGAGCGGGAGGTGATGTTCATCCCTTGGTTAACTACTCTTCCAGCTTGGCGGATAGCACTATCAGAAACATAATCGCCAAATGCGTGAGGAAGCAGGTTGTCAATAATCTCCTTCACCTTATCTGGATCATCAATGAATTGGCGCAGGTTGCTACCAATACCCGCCATACGCTGGTAATTAGACACTTCCTGAGTAATTGAAGGAGCTAATTTATCAAAAGCAGACGAACCTATATATGGACTTAAGCGATCAATTTCCATGATCTCAATACCCATTGCCTCACGGGTATTACCACCTGCGTAAAGGCTACTCATTGCTCCTTGGTAGTTTGCGATACCCTCTTTACCAAGCCCTGTTCTTTCGCCGATTAAAGTTGCATTTCTTGCATAGTTTACATAGGATGACGATTCCTGCCTTGGTGCAGCAAGGGTTGTTCGTAAGCGATTGCGATACTCACCAATCTCAACCGTTGATACATCGTTTTGCTCAGCAAATTCAATATCATCATCTAGCAAGTGATATTTACGCTCATACTCTTCACGGACGCGATCCTTAACGCCTTGAGAACGAACACCGGTCAATTCAAAATCAGTCCCAAGAAAGCGGTTCGATGCGGCTAATCCAATATCGGTTGCCATCCAACTCAAATTTCCGCTTTGCGTAAAAGCCTCTTCAATCATTTCCATTTCTGACAGACCACCAAATTCGGATGCGCCAGAAAGTTGATTATAGACCAAATTACCTGCGGACAAACCCGCGCTACCAGCAGCCGCCACCATAGAGGCTTGACCAAATGTCTTGCCAGCACCCAAAAATCCTGACTGTGACAACATTTGCGAACCCATCAAGCCCATGCCAAATATCGCAGTAGAACGTTTCGCGCCTTCAACAATACGTCCTGCATCAGCACTGCCTAACAAATCAGACATACCTTGCATGATAGGCAAGTACATTTCAGCAGCCGCCCGCGCCTGAAACATTTCAGCCCGTTCAGCCGCAAACCGTTGCTTGCGAATATCGCCACGTTCACCAATGCCAAGCATGGCGTAAATATCTTCTGTACCCTCAAATTCACGGATAGACTTAAGGCTTTCCCCGACTGTTTGTTGGTACAGGTGGCGGGCGGCTGATCCCGCATAATACGCACCGACAACGCCCCTAAATGCACGTTCCCCGAAGGGGCTTTCTTGTGTTAATTGCCCCAAATCCATTCGGATGTCAGCGTCCGCCAAAGCTGCTTGATATGGAGCAATTGCCCCAGCCACACCACGAACCGATTTGCCGTCCGCATTCATCTCACGCCCGTATAGCGTGTACCAATCCTTGAAATCCCGTGATTTCGCTAGGTCTTCAGGCGTTGCTTCAGCCGCCGATTTCCCTGTGAAAAGCTGAATAGCTTCATCTTTAGTGAGTTGGGAAACAGACTTTCCACCAAACATATCTTCACGCTGACGCGCAGTCTTTTCGTCCATCTGGGCAGTCACAGCCTGGACAGTTTCAGATAGATCAATCAGCTTCGTGACCATCTTGTGTTGCTCACGGGTCAGCTTAGTGGCTTCTGGTAGCTTTGCAATGAGCTCTTTGAATTCAGCGTTCAATTCCTTCAGCCCAGTCGCAGCAGGGAGTAGGTCTAATCCACCAGCACCTAACCCCATAGCGGCTGCGTTTTGATTAAGGACACCCTCCGCCCCAACGCCACCCATAGCCCGCAATCCTAGAGCCATTTTCTGGTTAAGGGTCATGGATTGCTTGACGGTCATCATTGATTTTGCATGGGCTGGTGTGGCAACGCGGTCAGGCAGTTCACGGGTTGCCAGATGCAGCGTCTCAGGCGTGTAACCCGCTTCTCTGTAAAACTCACCCGAATACGCATTGAACGCAGCCGCTAACTGGTCAATGGATTCAATTTCATCATCAGAAAATACTGAGCCAGCGTCATGCCCTGGTAAGTATGGCAGCAGGACTTCCTTTGATTTGCTAAGGAACATCCGCTCTTCGGCATTTAGAGAACCTTGCTTCGCCCGTTTTCTGAGATTTCTAAAACGATCAGATGTGCTATCAAGAAACGATTGTGCTGCTTTTGCTTGTTTGGAGGTCTGAATATTACGACCTTCAGGCGAAGCATAGGCTTCGATGTCCGTTGCTAATTCATAGGAACGTTTATCCATATCCCGATCCGCGTGGACATAGAAGGTTTTTTCTTCCTGAGCAACTGCCATCCCAGCTTGAACACCCTTGAATACAGCGTGGTAGACTTCTCCAGCCGATGGACTTCTACCGCTACCCCTACCTGGACGCTCAGGCGGCTCAGGTGTCAAAGTTGTTTCATCGGGAGGCTCTGAAGGAGGCTCTGAAGGGGGCTCTAAGTAACGCTTTCCTTCTGTCGGATGCTTTAGTGGGCGACTTCTTTCACTACTAACGGGGCGTGAGACAATCTTTCCGCTTGCATCCCGATCAAGGTATTGCCCTGCTTCGGTAGGAGGAATGCTGCTGTAGTCAATTGGCTCAAAACCCTCAATTGGAGTATTCCCCCGTTGCCATGCGGGAACAAAATCTTCAGGCATATTATAAGCGTGAGTACCCCGTTTCCATGCGGGGATAATATTATCGGGTATGTTATAATCTTGTGGCTTATCGTCAATTAGTTGGCTTAATCCGACCATGCCGCCCAGGTTTAATGCCGCTTCTGGTTTGACTGGCGGGGAGGCTTCAATAATGCCATCTGGTCTAACAACCGCGCTTGGTCTTGGTGCATTGGGTAACAGTATTTGTGGCTTAGCTGGCTGAGGCTCAACAGGTCTGAGTGTTACCAGATTTTCGGCTGGAAGAATGGGCGATGACGTACCTCCTAAATTGGCTAAAGATAACTCTCTGACAGGGGGAGATTGCTCAATTCCAACCGCCTCACCACCAG
Organism: Saprospiraceae bacterium; assembly: GCA_012031785.1. Taxonomy (GTDB): domain Bacteria; phylum Bacteroidota; class Bacteroidia; order Chitinophagales; family Saprospiraceae; genus JAAUTG01. The sequence goes on from JAAUTG010000001.1 coordinate 40,355, forward strand.
CTAGCCTTGAAATATCTAAGGTAGATTTAGTGGCTTGACTAGCTGCCCGTTGCTCTTGAATTTCTGCTGGCGTGGGTGTATATCCAACATCTGCCAGCTTTTGGTCAACGGCTATTTTGCTAATACCACCTTCTTCCCCAGCTTCAACACCACCTACGATGCCGACACGGGAAAGTAGCTGACGTGTCCCCTTGAAAAAGGAGCTAAACGCGCCAGAAATCTGCTGGGTCATAGAGGCAGATGATCGTTCATCCACCGTCGGTGGGCGATCTAGGTACGCTACACGCATAACTTTGGCAACTTCACGCGCCATACGGGTTGCAGACTTCATAAATGGGTTGGCAGACGTTTCGATCCAATCAAACTTACTACTGCCCTCCCGCCGCATTTCAGCACGGGCATTTGCCGCACCCATAATGCCTGTGTACATAACACCGCCGCGTTCAGCATCCAAGTTGGCGTATTCCGCCGCATTGCGAACGCCCCTCATTCTGAATGAGCCAAACAGTTGTTGCATAGCGCGTCCGCGCACTGCCTCAGTCGTTTCACCCGACTGGGATGCGATAATATCCGCGTTGCGGATGTTCATTAACGCATCAGAGGTCGCTTGTACCTGGTTATACAACGCCCCGCCCTCAGCCATGTAGCCGACATTGTTTTCAGCATCGGCATTGGATACCTCCGCCAATCTTTCCAGTGGAATAAGCTGGGCGGCAAATGATAGCGCAGATGTCCGTCGGTACTCATCGTCGGAGGCTTCTCTAGCGGCTAGGTAATCCGCTTCTGTTTCGAAGTCACCACGTTGAGGCATTGCCGTAGTAGCTGCTGTTTCGATCATATTCTGAACAAAATCAGCATCGCTGGCAAACGTTTCATATTTCTTACTACCAGCACGTTCGCCCTCTTGGATGGTGGCATACTGGAGCGGGTTTTTGCTATCGCGCATTGGAATAGCAATGCGACCACCTTCGCGGAAGATAGCTTGCGTTGACATATCGTACATGCGTAAGAACCCTGGGTCGCCCAAAACTTCACGATCCAAGGATGATTGATACGCGCTTACTGCCTTATAAGAAGTCGCCTCTGATACGATATTTGATAAATGCGTGCCTGGTAAACCCTGCCCGCCATAAAGGTTTTTGGCAGCGACATTTTGAAGCTGTGCCATTGCCATGATCCGACGACCACGATGTTCGGCATTATACTGTTGACCAATTTGCGCGGCTGCCGCTTTCTCTTCTTCGGTATAAGCGGCGTAAAGCTGGTCATCCGTTTTATACCCTTTTTCTTGGGAATTTTTGGCAGTATCAGTTGCCATCCTGCTGGGTCTGCGCTCTGCTGCTTCCTCTACCTGCTTATACCATTCTGAAAACGGCATGTTCTTAGCAGCTTTAGCTAATTGACGGGGCGATATTCGTCGCACATTGCCGCCACGCCATTTACCACGTTTGTCTGTAACCCAGTTCAAAATACCGCGTGATTCGTCCCCATCGAAGTCGCCCGCTAGAACCTGCGCGACAATCGGATTGAAGACCATATTCTTGCCAGGGTTCAGAAGCCCCTTCACAACCTGAGACTTCTCTGCGACCAAATCTTCGTAAATGCCTATTTTAAGCCCAACGTTGTTATGGAATGGCGAAACCTCTGGGAAGCGTTTTGCGCTGAGGGTTAACTGCTCTCTTCCACGACCATTAACGATACGTCGGAGTTCTTTAGCGGCAGAGCTTTGGTCTTCCCACTGATCCAATCCAGTCAACTCCATCAGAAATTGCTCTGACATGACTGTCATATTTTCAGGCACGCTGCCCGCGCCGTGCGCCTTGCCGCCGATATTTACAACCGAAAATCCAAGGACATCTTTCATGACTTCAGCCGATGAAAAATGTTCCCCTTGAGTTTCCAATGCGCCTTTGATCGCTTGGTCGTTCGCTAGGGCAAATTGGTGCAATTCCTCATCTGAGATTACACCCTGAGTATGAGCTTGTTTAGCGTCATGGTATTTAGCTTGGGCTTCCATTGCCTCAATAACAGATTGCCCAACACCGCTAACCATTTTATCGTCATCGCTGATCGTCGTGAATGAAGCCGCTATCGCCCCACCCATGATGTTAACTTGCTCACCAGATGAGGTTTGCAGCGACATTGCGTCGCCACGCTCCATTCCATAGGCTTTAGCAACCATTTTTCGTTGATAATCAGCACTTTCTTTGCCATACAAAGATGCAACTTCAGATTGTGCCATTCTATAAGTATCAATATCAAATGGATTAACACTATCGCCTGTTGATAGTCTGTGCTGCTTTCCAGTAGGCGTGTCCACTGTTTGACCAGTGATACCACTCCCTTCGAAGTTACTGGCGTATGCGCGGAATGCGGTTAACGATGGATCATCCAGTTGTCCAGTTTTAGACTGGTTCATCAGTGCCTGGAAAAGTTGCGGGTTATCCTGATACATCCAAAACGCGCTCTCAGCCGTCACGCGCCCCATTGGGCGACGACCCTCCCACCGCGCCTGCTCTAACTGATTGACATTGTAAACAGCATCATTCATAGTCACATCAACATTGGTTGCCCCAACGGAGGACTTAAGACCAATACGTTTACCATCTTTGTCATATCGGAAGAATTGTGCGTCTGTAAACATCTGAGCAGATTGCTGCGGTTTGCCAGTCACTGTTTCAGCCGTGCTGATGGTGTTAGCTGACGAACCCATCATCATTTGATGCAGGTTCGATATACGATCCTCACCAGTGCCAGCTTGACGCTCAATCTGCTCAGTGGCTAACTTAAATGCAATTCCACGATCTGTTATGTTGCGCTGTGACATTATCTGATCGGTCATACTATCAGCTAGCAAGCCAGTCAAGTGCTGTTCATACTCATGAACACCTACTGTTTCTTTGATCTGTTTGATTTCGCCCTGACTGTACATCCAGTCGGTTGCGGCTAAACCAAATAGGTTTGACATGACTGGTGAAATTTGCCCAGACACTTGGTTGGCATTAAGGGCTGCCATGACATGCCCAGTTTTAGTAGGATCGAATTTATCAATACCTTCAATCCCAGCCGCCCGCAAATCCGCAGGGGATAACTGGCGCAGCAAATCCATTTCATCACGCGCAACCTGTGCAATTGCTGCATCAGATTTTTTAGCTGCGCGATTGAATTGCGCGATTTGCTTAGCGGCTTGTTTCACGGTGAAGTTCGCTTCAAACCCTTTATGGGCAAAAGTCATCATGTCTTTTGCCGATGGGAGCGCAGAAACACTTTCAACGCCCGCGCCATATTGGTCGAAATAGGCAGCGTCACGGAATTGACCTTCACCTTTGTCTTTGTATTTATAGGCGACCTGATCCGTATATACTTGGTACTTAATCTTTTGAGCATCTTCGCCGTTTTTGGTGATGTTTTCCACGCCCTCAATGGCGACCATCGTTCCGCGTGCTTTTCGCCCTGTCATGCGCTCAAAATCAGACATTGAGCCGCCATATTTATAACCTTCGCCAATCGGGGGTAAACCGCCCTCATCCGAATCAGTGAAGAATAATTTTTCGGCTATGTCAGCGTTGGGAGCGACTACCCGTGTAAAATCACGTACCCCGTAAGTCGGTAAGGTCATGCGCTGACCTTCTGGAATGCCTAGCTTAGATGTCCTGAAGGCTGATTGCATAATAAAGCCCGTTGTCGGAGCAGATTGTCCCGTCACTGCGCCAGTTATCCCACCTTCAGTAAACTGGGACGTGAACTCAGGCAAGAGCATCCCCACCCCAGCAGCAGCGCGAACGTTTGTGCCAGAAATATCCAATTGTTGAATACGCTTGATTTTGTTGACGTAAAAGTCATAAACGGGACTACCTTGCTCATCCCGAACAATTTGCATATTTCCTTTTTCGTCAGCTTGACGACGTATTCGCTTGGTGAAGCCCGCTTCCCCCAGCAATCCGCGCAGTCCAAATGCGTGCTGACTATTACGGCGCATATAAATGCTTTCGCCTTTTTCACGGGCAGCATCTACCGCCGACCAAATTTGCTCATTGTTTCGTTTTTCACCGATGCCCCCAGCTTCGGCTGGCATTGATCTTCCGACAAAAAAAGATCGTGAGAGGCGACGACGCTCAGTCGGTGTATAGCCTGTCCAGTTGACGTGCATCAAGCCAAAATTCGACAGCGCATTCCAGAGATTGGGTTTTCGCCCCTCAGTGTCTGGACTTAGGCTGTTTTCAATCCCCATTTTAAGAACCTGAACGGGATTGACGATTGTACCGTCGTCTTTAACCATCGAAGGCACGATGTTTAAGCCACTGTAATTGTCCTCAGACATGACACCCCATGTGCCATACCTAGAATCATGGAATAATTTGTAATTTTCCATTGCTTGCTGACCGTCTTCAGTCCGCCGCAATCGTCCAAATTCGACATATGGAACTGAAGCCCCAGCACGATCACCTTCATTTGGTAATCCAATATCGCCATATTGAACTGGCGACACAAACACACTATTGCCAAGCGATTGACGTAGATATTCAGATGCGCCCTCTAGCCCGCGCTCACTGGCGGCTTCGTCATACATCGCGGATGCACCCCGAACAGACTGACCACGACTAGTGTCCAGTCTCCGTTGCACAATCTCTGGAATGGCGGTGCTTTGGGCTTCTTCAACCACTTCCGACATTCGATCAAATCGCGCTTGGGCGCGTTCAAACGCTGATCGTATTTTAGAGGGGATGATGTGTTCTTGCGGAAGTTCAGGTGCAGCATATTGTTGCGGGAGCGGTGCTAACTGCTCCGCGCCAAGAACACGACCACTGAATGTATTTACGCCAGCAGCGTTCATGGAGCCTTCGTGAGTAGCAGGCTCTCCGCTACTAATTTTGGCATTTACATATGCCTGAGCGCGTTTTGTGCGTTCAATTTGTTCATTTTGAACATTTTGAACACTTTCACGCTTCAATTTATTGGCGCTCTCTACGGAAATATGACCTTCGCCGTCATCCATATAGAAGCCAGTCTTTGAGATGAAACGCCCGTACTGCCAGTCCCGCCTATTTTTAACCTTAGCGGTTCGTCCTTCAATGCCGCCCCTAAAAAATTCCTGCGACTTAACAATATCCCCTTCAGGGGAAATGAGTTGGACGATCTGAGATGGGGCTAACCCAGATTTCGTATCCCAACTTGAAAAATCACCAGCATCTACCGTCGTCGTGAATGTCGTTGCTGGGCTGCCGTCTTCCGTTGCGATGAGGTGCTGTAAATGAAATTCTTGTCCAGTTTCACGATGCCGTGCCATGAGCAGTGTTTTTTGATGTACACGCTCATATGGTGTCGTTTCCTTTTGCGATTGGTCTTGGACTTTTTTATACCTGTTTTCGCGATAGATTTCATAATCGCCTAACCCGTACTTTTCTTGGATTTGGCTATCTGAGAGTTTATTAGCATCACTATCAAGAACTTGCTCCTCTACCACTGAGTAAATTTGGCGAACAGTATATTGGCTTTTATAGTCATCCCATGATGGGGCAGAATAATAAGCTGCCCCCATGTTGATATGCTCAAGACCAGCCGACTGGATCAAAATGTCCCGATCTGCTTGAGGAACATCCATCCCAGCTATTTTGCGATGCGTTCCAACAGGGTCTTTCGCTGCCGCTTCCTGTAGCCCGCCCAGGGTGGTAGTTAGCCCGCCTAAATGCAGTTCCCGTACACCTGAACGCGAAACGCCAAGTTGATTAATCGGGATTTCGTCCCGCTCAGCACCAGCCGCCATCGCTTCGTAAGCGGCTCTTGTATCTTTTCGCCTTTGATAATCGGCAGAGGGTGATAGGTATCCATAAGGCTCTTGCTGCGCTGCGTCAGTTGCTGGCTGAACAGGAGACGATAGCTTTGGAGTAAAGGATTGCGACGAAAATGATGGGGAATCATTCCCTGGATAAGGGGGAGTAATCGGATCAGGGACGATTGAGTTTGCCGCTAATAATGGAATGCTTGGAGCATCGCTAGCAGATTGAGAAAATGCCGCAATTGATGTCAGGTTTGGTAAACCCGCCTCATCAACTGTCTGGCTGATAGACTGGTCAGTGACACCAGACCAATCAAACCTAGCCGACACTTCTGGTAATGCGCGGGATTTACGTTGCGCTGGCGTTTTACAGTTGTCGCAATAGACCCTATTGCCATGTCCAGTTACGGGCGCACCGCAATTTTTACATTGCCTCATTTTGAAGTTTTCGCGCCTCCCACTCAGCTTGACGCGCAGCATTACGCGCCTTCATACTATTATAATCGTTTTCACCTTGGATGACAGCATCGAACTCACGCATCATATAGTGATATTGATCTTCGTATCCGCCTGCACGATATAAACATCCAAGTTGTTCAAGTTTTTTAAGTAAGTAGAAGGCTTCTGGAAAGTCTGGAGCGTCGCTATCATCCAGGTAAGTTGTCAAATGCTCTTTTGAGTCGAAACTCCTTCTATCACGGGCAGAAAGAGCGGTGAGAGTGTCCTGGCGGACACTCTCAAGGTACTCTTCAAATTCTAGCTTTTTTTTCCAGAGAAATCCCACTCTGGATTGACTGAAGTGCAGCAATCATACACCTCATCAAATTCTTCTGGAGACAGGACATCCAGACAGCGCATGAAAGCAGCTTTCGATGTGGTGTCAAACCACGAATTTCCGTCGTCATCAGTTAAATTACTTGAGACGAAAGTCGTCCAAATTCGTTCTGATCGCAAGGCTTCCATGTTGACTGACTTTTCGATGACAATCTCACCATCATCATCTTCGGCTTTGAACACTTGCCGTTGGTCGGCAGTAAGTTGGGCGATCCGACGCTTATCACCTTGAGTTGCTTGACGAAAGGTAATAGTGGGGACATCTCCATCGTCAGTCTCAAACGACACCAGATTGAAAGTTTGTTGAGTAGGTGCTAACCCTTTGCTTTTACGCGCCATCTTGTTTTTCCTGTTTATTAGCTATGCGTTACAGTAATTGTATCACTGAACACATTGTCGTTGCCATCCACAATAGAGATATTCACAGGGATGACGCTAGTAGCATCAGAGCCAGCGGTGCGGGCATAGGCGATTTCGCGAAGCAGCGTTTGCAAAATAGCGGCAGTCATATTCGATGTGAAGGTAGCCACCAGCCGCGTACCAGCACCATCACCAGGTTGGTAAAAGTTAGCTACAACCTTGGAAGTTGCGGTGTGGGTCACGTCGCCGTTGCTGGCAATCGTAAAGGCAGTCGCCAATAAGGACAAGGTATCAGTTACGGTGAGCGTACCCGCGCTTGGTGTCCCGAAATAGGCGATTAGCTTACCGTTGTCAAGGGTTGCGTCCCCGAATACAGTGGCAAACGTTGCCGCCGCATCTAAGGCAACCTTATCACCAGCGACCTCACTGAAAGCTAGACCAGCAGCAAACCCTGTGCCAGTAAACCCGTTTGGCAGGTCGTAGAAGGCATCGTTTTGACCATTGTATAGGTCAACGTTAAAATAGTCGCCAGTTTCTGGCTTCAGGAAGCTAACCGTATAATTCTGAACCAGGAAACCGCCGCCTTGTTCTTGGGGAGGGCTTTCCTCAGCTAGGGTGACACGATTACCAACAAAGGAAATCGTGTATGGGATAACGGTTGAGCCGATCTTCATTGGCGCGGAATAATCTGCGCGGAAGGCTTCCACGCCACCTGTGGTATCTTTGAGCATGGGCATAACGCTGAAGTCTTCACCATCTGGGTGACTAGTAAAGATTTCACGGTGAAGATCATCGTGTTGATATTTATAGGTAAAGCGGGCGGTTACTGGGTGGAATAGGGAGATAAAATCATCTGGCTTAAAGCTGCCAGACACCATTTCTTGAGCGGGCGTGGTCGGGTTATTCATGATTTCAATAACCATGTTCAGGATGGGATATTTCCGCCCAAAGATTTTGAAGTTGCCTGAGCCACTGTCTGGCACAGTAAAGGTTTTCTCATGGGTCGTATTCACAGTATCCCAATCGGGATTGCTGCGGAACTTGGCATCACGGGCTTGATACATGATTGTTACAGCCAATTTGCCGCTAGCGGGGATCATGATCCGCATCCCAGTGATGATGCCATCAACGCCGATTTCACCGCTACTATCCACCATTGTCCGACCAGGGACTAGCTTTCGCATAGACACCCAGGGTAGGCGGAATTGGTTGGTGGTTTTGTGGGCAAAGCGGTGGCGGTTCACACCTGGTACGGCACTGCCATCTGGAGCAGTATCCGCAGTGAAGCTATGCTGCCCTAATGTCGCCAGGAGCAACAGCCCAAAATAACCTTCAAGACGCGGCAACATATCTAATTGCCCGCCAAAGTAGAAGGAGGTTTTGTATGCCCCATCAGGCACAGCCTCCCCATCCAATTCAGGCGGAAAGTTCGGTTGGAGTTGGATCGCGCCCATTTGTTGCTGCGGGACGCGCATCTTCACCCAATTGACGTGGCTTTCGTCAAACACGCCAGTATCGCCGTACTTGCCAGGCTGAAGACCAAAATTAAAACGTACATCTTGACTTGCTACTGTCATTTTTTTAACTCCATTCTATGGTGGTGACAACTTCGACAAGGATTTCACCCTTCCAAATGAAGTTGCCTTCGCCACCCTTTTCTTGCAAAAACGATTCTAAAACTTCAACAGCGTGAGGATATTCCCCAAAGTCATCAACGATAGCGGGTAATGGCATTTTCATCAATGCCGCAATAGCCCTAGAATAGACTACCATCGCCCGTTCCCTAGCAGCATTACGGATGTTTCGCCGTCGAAATTCATGATTAATTCGATATTGAAATACCGCCGCCAATACCGAATTCCTCCGTCACCCATTTCTGAAATAATAGCCCCATATGGCTCATCACGCTCAACCACATTTCGTGCGTCAGGTTTTTTCTCCCGCGCTGGATGGATCAATATATTAATGATGCCGTCTGTTGGATCAGCTTGAAGAAGCCCAGCCCGAAGCATCCCGACCTTTGTTTCATCCGTCACTTGGGCAATCAACAAATCAGATAGGTAATTGACCATATGGTCAATCAAAACATTGATAATTGAGATGCTAGAGGTCAAAGTCGTGAGCCTCCCTATACGCAATCGCCCGATTTTGCCTAGGGAATTGCCCGATTTCCATTTGATACATATCCATAAACTGCCGTTGTTGCGCCCGAACTGAGTTTCGCTCAGGGTTGCCGCCTTCATTCCACTGGTTAATTGTGGCGTGCTTCAAGGCAGTTGCTGAAATAGCATAGTATGCCATTGCAAATTGAATAGCTCCAAATGCGAATTCAGGCGGTTCAAGTTCGTCATCATCAGCTACTGGGACATTCCAATAACGATAGTAACGCATAAAAAATGTTGCCCCAGCCCCCATTGTACTGGTCAGTTTGATTTGGTTGTTTGTCCAAAGAAAGTAACCTTTATCACGGGACAAATTAGACCAATCTGTTTCGTGCAACGGGTCAATATAGATGGTCTTGCCGTTTAGAATATAGTAGACCTCACCAGCCACCGTAATGGGTTCGACCATACGCGATGGCAACGGAAAGACCAAGTCGCATTCGAAGTTCCAGCGAACCCCCGCATCGCTTGAGACTGAAGGGGCGATTTTCAAATCACCATCCTGGATGATCTGCATATCCCGTGCTGCCGTATGACTAGCAAACAGGTTTACCGCCATTCGGTAACAGTACAGCAAATCATCGTCCGAATAGGTTTTCTTATCGGGATCATTCAGCGTGTTGCGCCGAACAAACTTTCGGAAATCGCCCCAAGTCGTCATACTAGGCAGGAACTGCCGCCCCTTTGATACGGTTACGACCAGCAAAGAACCCGACTTCCAAAACCTTGGGTTCAAATGGGATGCAGTCGTAATACCCGTCAGTCACAAACCGATACATGGATTTGGTGTCATCCATCGGCTCATGGATGTGGAGTTGAGGGGCATTGCCAACACCCATGACCACACCGTCACTCCCGCCAATAAAGGTAGCGGTATGAACGTGCTTTGCTTTGGTCACATAGGCATAGACACCCGCCCCAAGGTCAACATTCATATCAACCATGAGGGGCTTATCCAGCACAATCTGCTTAGTCAGCGCGGTGATACCAACAATCCGACGATGTTGAAGCGTACCTTCCCTAAAATCCACCCCATTGGTGATGCCGTAAGCATCGGTACGGGTTACGTGAATGCTAATGATGTCATTCACAGCCAGGTCGGCTACATCGTCAACGGTGATGTAGCTCTTGTGAGCAGCAATGCTTTGCCCAACATAGTACGCGCCGTCCACCGCAGTGGTGCTGTCTGTGCCGTCGCCCTCATTGATTGGGTCAGTGACGGTAGTTTGCGCCACAATATCACCAGAGTTATAAAGGATTGCACGCGGGGTCTGGATAAACCGCACGTTTTGATAGGTGAACTGTTCACCCTGGATAATGGCAGATGGGTTGTGATACAGCATCGTCGGCACAAAGCCAGCCGTTCCCAATTCGCCCGTTTCAGATCGAATGCCATAGATCGCACCAGGAGAGGTGATACACAGAATGTTGCCAATGTTCCCATCTTGGTTAGAAGCGTATGGCACGTCGCGTTCCGACATCCCCAAGTGAATGTCTTTGATGGTTTGGGTGCTGAGGATGTCACCAGTCCCAATGTCACTAAAGTCCGTACCACTACCATCGCCAAAGAAGCCGTACCCATTGCCAACGGCGACGTTATACAGAAAGGCATTGCGGGCGACATTGTCCATAATTTCAGTGTTGACTTGCGCCAAGCCAGCTTGAACAATCCGCCGTAACCCGCCCGCACCATTTTGCTGCCAGTAGGTAATCAGGTCGTCGTACTTGTGATACGAAACCTTTGCGCCGTAGTGCTTGAACGTAATCTTACGGGCAAAGCTATCCATATAGCTGGATGGCAGCCATAAATCCCGCAAGCCGATAGGGTCGAAATTCGCATGAGGATAGACCAAAGAAGTGATGGTCATCTCAGGTGCGTTCCATGCCCCGTTATTGAACTGCGTGGTAACAAACTTGGCGTAAATCGCCGCACGCTTCCACACTTCGTAAAGCGCAGGAATGTAGACGTTACGTTGGTTTTTATCCACGTTTGCCCAGGGATTAGCTGGGTAGTATGCGTCAAAAGTCATATTGCCTCCTATTTAGAGGTTAGAGCCTCATACGCGGTATACACCTTTTGGTATTCCGCATCGCTCAAACCCCCACCCATCAGTTTATTCCAAAGGGTGTCTGCATCTTCGCCGCTTCCCGCAGGCGATCCACTGCCACCAGTGTTAAGCTGTACCGTCGAACCTGAATTCTGGGTACTTGCGACATTGGTTTTGGTTTCGACTTTGATGGCACGCATATTCTCTAAATAAGTTCTTCGTGCTTCATCATCAGCATCAACCAGGTGGTTCAGCAGCCCTTTCTCTAATTCTATTTGTAATTCTGGGTACTCAGTCTTTATTGAAGATTGGAACGCTTTTTCCTTGGCGGATTGCTCAATGGTCTTCTGCGCTTCTTCAAGTTGTGTCTTGTATCCAGATGATGCGGCTTTTAGAGCTTCCGTTTCGGTTTGATACGCCGTGCGAACCGATTCTAGCTCAGTGCGAACAGTTGATAATTCAGCTACTGCCTGGTCATGATCGGTTTTCAGCTTATTGGTATATCCACGTAAGCCCGACAGTTCCCCGTTAACCCGCTTCAGTTCAGCCTCCTTTTCGGCAAGCTGACTCCGGAGTGCTTGGAGTAGTTCCTCAGAAACCTTCACGGCTGACACATCGTCTCCGTTAGTGTTGTTCCCATCTGACATTTTTATTTGCTCCTAATAAAAAACGGGTACGCAAAGACACGTACCCGCTTTCCCTTTTTGGTTAATTTCATTCTACGTTATTTTTTGTCCTTGGTCAAATTCTTATCCATTTCAGGCTTATCATCCTTTGGCTCAGTATCCTTTGGAGACATACTTTGCATTTGCTCAATCTTTTTAGCAGCGTCTTCTTCGATCCGTGCTAACTCTTCTTCGATATTTTCTATGTCACCGAAGTCTGATATGGCTTTTTGGCGTGAAGATAGACCAGCATTGTGGCGATTAATAATTTCTGCCGATACCTCCTGACGATCACGCGCTACAATCGGCTTCCAGTTTTGCACAGTAACACATTGTACCTGAAATTTCAGGTATATCTATGTCAATGTAGGGTATCACCGACTGTTTAACTTGAGCCATTTTCGAAATTATATAAGCAATGCGATCCATCCCGTCATTCCAATAGGCGCGACGTTCCCGTGCCAGCGATGTCATAGGGAAGAGCGACTGAGAAACGGCTAAAAAGCTGCGTTGGCTGCCTCCTAAGTCCCCGTATGCCGTATCGGGTACTGAACCCGTTTTTTGAGCTTGGCTGAATACTTTTTCAGGATATTCAGCTAGTCCTTGGGGTAAATCTGGCGGTTGTTCAGTCCAAACTTTCGGCTCTTTATTGTATGGAGGCAGGGTACTTCCCAGTGAAATAATAGACAGGTTGTCGCCAAGTGACAATTTGGATGGCGTTTGCCGTATGTCCGTGCCGTACCGCTTTAAGTTTAACGCCCTGCGGATAAAATCACCCTGGTGTTTCAAGGCGGAATTATACTCAAACGTTATACCATCCAAAAGATCAACGACGGACATTCCGTAGGGTGTGCCTACCCGTATGTTTGGTATATAAACATATGGCACTTCGCCAAATGGGTTGTGGAGGTTTTCATAAATCACCCCATCACGACGCATTGGCTGACCATCTATGTAAATCGAATACCGATCTTCTGTCCAATGCTCAATATAAATTGAGTATGTTGCCGTATTCATCGCTGACATTGGCATGTCATTGGCAATAGACCTTGATGGAATACGGTACGCGACATAACATTCAGACAAGCGGTAATAATCGTCATCCCGAAAAACAGGAAAGAAATAGTCTGGTGGCAAAACGGACACACTAATTGGGATCGTTCTGTTTTTCAGCCAAGGCGACCAACGGATTCGATATACCGTTCCACCTAGGAATAGGGAGAGGATTGCTCCCTCAAACTGTTGAGTTCGACCACCGCTTTCATGCCAGACAGTGTTAACCACATTGGTTAGCGTGGTCGCCAGCATTTTAGCTTCTTCCGTCGGCTCTCTCCCAGATGCAAAGGTTCTGGGAGTGTAGGTTGTGGATATGTAAGGCTTGTGGTCTTCTGTCAATTCTTCACCAATTAGCATGGCGGCGTGTTTTATTACGTAATCAAAAACAATATTTACTTTCAAAGGAAAGTAATATATTGGCTCTTTTTGTGCAGTAAATCCTTTCACGCCTGTGAGGACTTCGCCAGTGAAGAAATCCCAATATCGTGTGTATCTAGCGACTTGCTCCGACCATTCTGGAATCGGAAATCCGACGGGCAGCCGATCCTCATCTAAGGTCATATTCGCTATTCCAAGCCGTCTGGATTTTATCCCCGCTAGACTTGAAAGACTATAGAAATCAGCCCCCATATTTCATACCTCCACATAGTAAAAAGGATTGGAGCGAAGTGCCATATCGCCCCAACCAGTCGTAGTAAAACACCAGGAAGAAAGGGAATAGCGACGTATCGCTTCTTTAATCATACCTGAATTCATTCTCAAGTACAATCGCAGACAAATACTCAGATGGGTGTCGTGACGGTAATGGAAGCTGGTTTTCAATTAAATATACAGTCGAAAATGTTAACATCCGATGCCCAATAAGGTACAAACGTTTTCCAATTACATAGGCAATACGATTTTTCATATTGGATATTTTGGAACTTATCTTATAAATCGAAATCTTCAAATGTGTCATAACGCCCAAGATTATCCTCCTCTATTTGCTCCCCGTACCTGCTTGCGGGTACAACGGGTTCGTTTACGAATTTATCCATTGCTTCTGCATAGGATGGCTCAAGCCCATACACCAATACCAATAGCGCGGCGACAATATCTTGCTTGATCCCAGTATCGGGTAATTTGTAGCCAGTTATTTGCTTGATAATAGGCGTAATTTTTGATGGCACTTTCACGTGACCATCTGCAAATATTTTTTTAGCAAGTGTCAAATACCGAAACTTATTCGCTCCACCAAAGTTGGCTGGCATTGCGCCAATTTCGTTTAACCCAATCGGCAGGGAGTCATAACCCGCCTGGAAGCCAGTCCCGTCGTAAAATGCGCTGGCGTAAGTGCGGTACTTAGAATTCAATTCCTTATAGGCGGAAATCCAAGGATTTGGGCTACCCATACCAGACACCCACCAGAATTCAGTCAGTCTAGCTGGTATTGTTGGGAAATTCGTTATATTGAAAACCATCAGAACGGGGCTGTTACGTTCTGGGGGGTTCTCTGTGCCAGGATCAGCCACCAACATGTAGACCTGACCAGATTCTGGCGGGATCGCCCAATGCGTAACCAGATCGCCATTAGCTTCCCAAATATAGTCCTTTAGGCGGCGGTTGATACCTGTGTCATGAAGGTCATCCAGTGTGGGGGAACGCATCGCATCAACAGTAGAGGTCGGGAAGATGCTACCAGAACGCTGTGGCGGGCGACCACCTAGATACTGTTCTCTTTTCAAGGGGTTTTCGCCGACATTGCGTAGGTAGCGATCAAGATCATAAGGGGTTAAATAGAAGTTGTCTGCCGTGTTGGGAGACGACACGTATATCTCCCGACTACCAGCGACACCCTTCTCATACAAATCCCACAATTCAACATTGCCGTGATCTTCAGCATTGGCAATCAGGTAGAGCGTTCCAAGCCTGCGCCGTCCGCCAACCATCCCGCGAAAACGGGTGGAAACGTGTCGCCTCAACTCAGTAAGGTTTTCAACGCCTTCAGCTTGATCTAGTGCTGCGCTGTCGGCGGTAATGGTCAATATTTTTTGACTATCCCGCTCCATTGAGCGTGTTTCAATCACACTATTATAACCGATCTGACTGCTCCCCAAGAAAAATCGCCAGGGTCTGGTCGTGCGTTTTAATAAAAACTTTTGTTCATACACGGTATCCGTGATAAGCATATTTGCCAGTTTCGTTCCTTCCTCAGCCTGGTCATTTTTGGGGGCAAGGAGGAGTGAACGATAATGGCGCAGCGTACCCGCGTAATACAACATTTCGGCTACTGTGTTCAGCGTTTTGCCTGAGCCATAGCCTCCCAAGATAATTCTCAACTCCTGTTTGGCTTTCCGCATATCCATGAACCATTTGGGTAGACGAAACCCGTGACGGTGGTGGAAGACAATATCCTGACCTTCCTGCTGGATTCGAAACCTTTTCAAGTGATAGTAATCATGCGCGTCATATTTTTCTTTAGTGACGGGCAAATATGCTCCGTTTTCCAGTTCCACAAAGTAATCTGGTTGTGATAGGTCATCCCAAATTTCATAGATAGCTTCATAGCCATCAATCCAACGCTGAAGAGTGGCTATAAAGGGTGGATAGTCAATCACTTTCAGAATGTCATCTGGGACTGGTCGCCACCATGTTCCAGTGTATTCCCCCTGGAGAAAGCGATTTAGGAAGAAATTAGGCTGATCGTAACGGATTGACTGCTCAATAATCGCTAGATCAGCCTTATTCAGCTTGTCGGGCATTAATCTTCGCTATCTTCAGCGTTGCCCGAAGCGGGCGCATCCTCCACAGTCGGCGGAGCGGATTTCACCCGCTTTCTGGTCGTCGCAACAGGTTGCGGGGGGCTAGGTTGCTGGATGGTGGTTTTTTCGTAGAAGGTGCTTGTTCCACCTAATACGACAAACTTGATAACCTGGTTGTCTTGCAAGCGGCGAAGCCGAAACCCATTGTAATTGATAATGCTGGTCTTTTCAGTCGCGCAGATCGCCTCCAGATGGCTGAAAAGGTTCGGGTCACTTTCTTGCGTAATCGGTGAGTTCATTTCAGGTCTGCTCCCTCTATACCAGAAAAATCTGGCGAATAAAAACTGCGATAGCCGTCCCTATTAATTTTACCAAACGTGTCTTTTTCTGGTACGTTAGGGACGGGAACGTAAAAAGTTGTGTCATTATCACGAATAACCCGATAGTATTGCCCATCGGACTTGCGATACATCACAACCACGCCGTTTGAGGCAGAAACTTCCGCATCGAATTCAGGGTCAATCCCCTGGAAAAGACGAACATCGCTCATAACACACACGCCAGGCGACGTTTGTCAATGCGTCGTTCAATCATCGGTTTGACATAGACATCTTTTGCCGCGCCGTTGCCCCGATTTAAGTCGTTCAGGGTCAAATCAAACGTCGCTATCATTGTTGGAAACTGAAATTGTTGCCACAATTCCAAAAATAGCTTCCCGTTGATCGGGCGACCACTGAACAAGATTTCGATCAGCCAGATCGCATTTTCCTCATCGAAAAAACCGACCAGAGTCACGGGCTGATTGTATTCATTATTGAGGGCGGCAATCAGTTGTCGCATTTTTTTCCACTGCGGATGCGCTTCACTCAGTGTCGTTTCTGGTTGCTGCCCGCGTTGCTTTTTCATAGTGAAAATCGGGCGATTCTTCCGATACGTGACACCCAGTAACGGCTCATTCATCAGGTGCGGAGCAGCGTCTTCAGGTAGCATAACCTCAAAAGGTAATTGCGGAAGATCGTCTTTCACGGGGATTGCGGCATCAATAAACAGTGGGCTTAAGTCATCCCCGTCATTGGCAACTATATCTAGGACGCTCAACGGGACTGCAAACTTAGTGGCTACATATTCAATGGTGGTTTTTCCCTTTCGCACTTTGATATTGTGCGAAAGATGCGTTTTCTCATCCAGTGAAAACGCTTGGTCACTTACAACAACCAAATCACCCTCACCAACCTCAAACACGCAAGTGCATTGTCCCTGTGTGGTATCTACGACGTAGCCATTAATCCCCTTCTGGGGCGGCATTGTTACACGACCTACGATAATCACTTGTTTTTTCTCCTGCTAGGATACTGCTTTTCAAGTTAGCGATTGGAATAGCCTTAAATCCATTTCGCTTGTCTCTATTAGCAATTGTAACATATTGGGACAAGTCCATACCAGCTACTGCCAGCATGTCTACCAGCACCCATTCCTCTATTTCCCCATCGGCATCCAGCCAGCAATAAATCATATAATCCGCTAGCATCTTTTTTTCAACTCAGTCTTTTTATCAAGGTATACCCGCACAGTTATATCCCGATAAGTGACATTTCGTCGAACACGAATGCCTAATTTGGGGCGGGGAACAACTACCCGCATATCCATCCCCTGCCAATCCTCACTCTCAGATGATGTCTTCCACGTAATGAGATGGTGAGCTACTTTAGACCAGAGCTTGCTTAATATCTGATCCTCAATACCACGACCATAGGCATAATCACGCTGCTGGCGGGTTTGCTCTAATCTAACATATTTCGACGGAACACTGGCTGTTTGGGATGGGAACTGTATCTTATATGATGTCTTGCCGATGTCTTTTATAACACCAACTTCTTTTTCTATCTTCCCTAGAAAGAGATTGGGCGCGTCCTTGCGCCACTTCTCTATATCTATTGAAACGCTATCCCCTACCCTCATCTCCCCACCCCTTCCCCTCATAATTTCCGATAATATCGCTATCTGGAACGTATTTCGCGTTATCAGGCAGGTCGTCTGGCACTGGCTGCCCACCCTCCATGCGGATCGAACGCAAATTCACCCGATGTCCATCACATCGCTTGTTCCTGCACAGCGCAATCGCTGTGTTTCTATTGTGTGACACCCCCATCTGTGTCCCGCAAATTGGGCAAAAATTCATTCTTTGCATCCTTCCTCAAACCATACCGACATGCCGAAAATCTGACTATCTCTTCGATAGACGGTGATCGGCTCATCCAGAATATCAAGACGGACACACTGCGACCTTTCCCCGTTTTTTGAGGCGGCAAAATCATCTGCCACAAACTTAAACCCAGACGCAACTGCCACGATGATAAGGATAAAAGCCCACCGTGATCGAAACCACCGAAACGATAAAGATAACTTATCCATAATACCTCCTAAAACCCCGCTATAAACGCAATTACGACCATCAATAGGCAAACTGCCACACACACACCGAAACACACCACCAATGCCACGAAAACGACCTCAAACAAGCTATCTTCACGTTGGTTCATTGGTAAACCGCCGATTGCTCCGCTTGCCGCTATAATTCCGATCCGCGCTGGCAAATGGGTCATAGCCGCTCTTTTTCGCCTCTTCTGAGGAAACAGCTTTTCCGATGATCGTGCGAACGCCATAACGCTCACAAGACTCTGTCAAACAAATGCTGTACTTAACGCCGTTAATATCTTGCTCCCATTCCATGTTGCCGCATTCAGGGCAAACCAGAATTGCACCAAAAACCTTAGATTGTAGACCGAATTGCGCCATAAAACCTCCTGCTTGATACGTAGTAGTTCCTTGTTCTTTTATTTTACCAAATTTTTTGTGAGGGGTCAAGGTTTTTGGGGTTTTGTGCGCGATGGGTCTAATTCAATAGTTAGTTTATAGCCAAAGTGAGCATGGGGCTAACGCGCTACATAGGGTAGCCACTTCATGCTTACTGAGTCCCATAGGAGGATTATCATGGCTGAAATTTTCTCAATGAGCCAACTGTCAGAGTACGACAATGATGGGAATACCATCGTTGTTAGGGTCAGACAAGTTGGTAGTGACACGCTTGAGTACACTGCGCGTTTGCGCGGTGTGCCGAAGCACATCGGATCATTCACTTCCCGTTGGGGGGTGAATGAGATCGAAACCGACCAGATCGTTAAGATTGGGTTGGAATTTTTACAGGAAAACTTGACTGGTACGCATCTGCGTTTCCGCAAGCTATTTCTGGCAGAGGTCGGGGGCAAGCTGTATAAGCTATAGCCTCAACATTATATCGGGCGGCTGGCGTTTGCTGGTTGACCCTACCTGAAATGGGCAAACCTTTGAGAGGTTTCAGGCAATAACGCCAATATGCCCATTCTAGTCCACAGAAGGAGTATTTCATGTGGAATAAGTTTTTGTTCGTCCTGCGACTATGTGTCGCAGGCACCATCTGGGGCATCGCTGGTATCCTGATGGTAATCGCCGACGAACGCCTGTCGGCAAAGGCATATAGAGCGATGTATTTCCAAGTCGCGCTGTACGCCCTGATGTTTGGGTTTGTGGTAGCTGAAGGGCTACTGCAAACATAATCCCCATGCGGGGATGCTACCAGTGCGCCAGCCTTCGTGAAGGCGGTAGCGATCACGATACTGATCGGCGCAATATAGTCATGGGAGGATTTTATCATGACTGGTTTCAAATTGTTTTTCTTGTTCGTTCGCTTATACATTGCCCTCATGGGTAATGGCACAGAACAGCCCATCCCGTCAGTTGTGTATGATCGGGTCGCCTCAACTGAGGCAATCACCGATATCTACGCTTCTATGGCGGCAGCCCCATCTGGTGTTGTGGAAGAAGAACGAAGTACCTGGCGGGGGCTAGGTACTAAATAGTTAGAGAACAGGGTGTGGGATGCCCTGTTTCCACCGCGTATCTTCACGTATGTGCCGTGCGGTGAAGGCTATGCCTTTGGCATTTAGTCTCTAAGGAGATGAGTTATGTTCGAAATTAGTTTATTGGTGATCGCAGCTTTAGTCGTTGTGGTCTTGGCGTTGTCATTAGCGGTGTTGTTTCGCCGTGAAAATGATAGGGATAACGCTGAGGTATCCGATCTGCAAGCCCGTATTGAACGCCTTCGGGCGGACAACGATCGCCTGATAGACCTGTTGCAGGACACATCAGCCTATGCGTTGGCTTCCAATGTGGTCACTCTAATGCGTATCGCCGCAAGCCTGGGGTTCAGACCCCAGGTGGAAAAAGGCGAAGACGGTGGTGTTCATATCGTAGCTAACTTCCCGCATGGGGGGTTTAAGCTCCTACTATTCATCATCCAAGGTGAACAGGTGTTTGCTAATTCCGCAGAGGGGCGGATTGCCGTTCCTCTGGAAGATGGGCTTATTGATCCACACGGGCTTAATCAGCTTTTGGGATTCAATAAACAACACCAAGACTACTCCGAAGAGGAGTAAGTTTTTGGAAACTGGGGGACTGGCGTTTGCTGGTCTACCCTACTGCCAGTGCATCAGCCTACGTGAGGCGGCAGTGTCATCAAGACCGATAGATGCGAACTTAGTCATGGGAGGATTTTATCATGACAATCAAAACCAATTTTTTCCAAAACGGCAAAGTTGAAGGCAAGGGGTGGGCGGATCGAAAGTTCCGATCCACCGAATCCATGCCTGCGTTCGACGACATTGACGATGTTGATGATGCCACCGAAGTTGTTGAGGAGGAAGATGGTGATGACTGGCGGCAATACGCCGTTAGTAGTTCTGAGGACTACGCCCCACCAACGTGGTTGGAGACTGACGACAGTATCATCTTGTACCTAGACCGCGAACAGGGGCGCGTGTTTTTTACGCGACACCCTGAGCTAGTAACTGGTGAGGTGCTGAAGCGGGCGAAGTCCATTGATGAGGTGCTTGAGTTTAACGACGCTACCGATTTAGAGTTAGGCTGGGGATCGCTGCCGTTGTTCACCGACGGAGTCCTGGAAGAACTCCTGAATTGGTCGTTATGGCAGGAGGGCGATTGTTCGTATATCCTACCAATCTACCAACCGCCCAGCCGTGAAGCGAAGTGGTTGTCCAACGCGACAACGATAGGTGCTGCGGAATATGCCGCCAGCCTGTTAGGTTTAGTTTAGTCCGTTGCCCCTGGAAAAGGGGCTGCTATCAGTGCATCTGCCTACGTGAGGCGGTAGCGTCATTAAGACGAAAAGATGCAAATAGGCATAAGGAGGATTATTATGCCAAACACTTTCAGCAAGCACCAGAATCGGAATACCTTTGTTTGCGGCTTTTATGAAGTCGCATGGGGGCTTGACCCCCACATTGGATGGTTCTGCGATGTGTTTATCGGGGGTGAGTTAGTTTTGGAATTGTATCCCAAAACTAATCGGGAATTATTCAACGCTCTCCATGAGGTGGGCGTTGAAATTACCAAGAAGGGGTTGAAAAACTCCCTCACTGGTAAAAACGGGACGCACTCCCTCTAAGTGTGTTCTCAAATTAGGCGGCTAGCGTTTGCTGGCTGACCTTACGTGCAGTGGGCTAACCTTCGCGTTGGTTGCACGTGTCCCTTTTCCAGGGGCAGAAGCCTAAATCGCCAGCGTTTAGTCATGGGAGGATTTTATCATGACAAAAATCTACTTGCACCATAATCCAGTTTCCGCTCAGTTCGTCAAAGGGCGCACATCGCGCCTTTTGAAAGCCATTGAGAAAGGTGTTGTGCAGGTCGTCCCCTTGGACGGCTTGCCGCCCATATTCAGTGACCCGCGTAAGCGGGAGAGAATGGAAGTTGGATCGTTGAAGGTGAAAGCCTTCAAGGTTGCTGAGTGTGACTTCACATTTGCCAGTGTTCTGCATATTGGCAAAAATCGAACCACATTCCGTGACCAGCTTTTCACGCTAGCCGACAGTATGTGGCTAGTACATGAGAGCGTGAGCAAGGACGATGGCAACCCATTGGAAAATGGGTGGCAGAATCTTCTGACACCCTGGGCTATTGCGTGGCTGTATGAGGCGGGTTGCGAAATTATTTGGGTGAATAGCCCGAATAGGGTTGTGGACAACGCTTTCATTGACGGATATACCGCGCAGTCGTCATGGTTCAAGTCAATCCGCGCCACTGAGCCTATGCAGCTTCCGTCCATGCGGTGTCTCCAGCCAGAATAAAAGTATATGCCCCCGCAGGAGAGGGGGCTGCCCTACGTAACTTCAGGTCTTCGTCCTGTAGGGCTTAATCCAAGGAGTTTTAATGATAGATTGGGAAATAGTAGCAGATTCTGAGGACTACTGGCTAGACCAGTTGTTCTCAGAGCAAGCTGAGAGTGAATGCCTGGACTTCACGGGAGAAATCCCAGATGAAGCGGGCGGGTTTGACCACTTATTCATCCTCAGCCAAGAAGATGCGGAGAGACTGTCAGCGTTTGAGGAATGGATCGCTATGTATCCATTTTCATCCTCTGGCAGTACCGCCGCCGCCGCAGTGCTATTCTCAAGGGACGACCAGGCGTTTGCGTACCTGGCTTGATCCCCAAGCCCCGAAAGGGGTTTCCCCAAGTATCCAACGTCCGCGCACGTTTGGGGAGGTGCTATACTGAAAGGAGGTGTTAATGCACAAAAAGGAGATCAGAGTGTTCTCACGGCATTCCGAACCGCATAGTAGCGGTTCTCACAACCGTATTTCCGCCGCCACTGTAGGCGGCTTCACAGTAGCGGGGAAAGACGCTATACGCACCCGCGCCCCAGCATTTCGCGTTTTGTGGGTAGTTACAATAGCCGTACTCCTAAGTTGCGCCGCGTGCCTAAATTGTGGCGTGGTTGGCAGAATTGCGGCTCAGTCACCACCAGACGGTTACAGTACCGTTGAGGCGTGCTTTGTGACCTGCGTAGCACCTGTGTTCCAAGCAGGGAAAGACGCAAGCCCAACCAGCACCCGCACGCCTACCAACCAGATTACAGTAACTGAAACCCTGACCCCAACTGCCACACGCACAACGGTTGGGCTGACGGCACAGCCTACTGTAAGGCTGACGGCTGCGGATACCGTAACCACACCGATCATCCCACCAATTCCCACGCTAGAGGAAATCCTCCCCCAGGCGACAAGCGTGCCAGATACCAGCGCACGCCCGATGATTACCGTAATCGCCCAGCAGGGGCTGATCGCATACCAATGCCCCGACCAAAGCCCGTTCGACGTGAAAAGATGTTCGCGTAACAATGCGCTCAACATCGGCTATGGCAGCGTCCACGAACTCAGAACAGACGTTGGTCATTGGTGCGTGAAATCCCCTGACGGCTACTACCGTGTAGCCGTTGGGCAACCACTTCGCTGGGTGGCTTGGATGCCAGTCTCACGGCGCGAAACCTACCTCCGCTTCCCCGCACCCAAATTCGACGTTTCATTGTGCTTTTCACCGTGAAACACCACATCCCCTTGACAAGGGAACTACGGTAATGTTATCATCAGGTTACAGTCCCTCCTGACTGATAACAGTAGAACGACCCCATTTCTGACCAGTGACCCATAATCCCCAACGCGAAAAGACGTAAAAACTGGTCAGTCTTTTCCTCTTGACAAACCTATTCGCTATGCTATGATAGTTACATAGACAATCGCTGGGCGATCTGCTGGATAGACTATGGGTTCTGAAACATCGTTCCCAGATAACCCAACATAACCCAATATATCCCAAGTCACCCAAGCAAAAAAATGAAATCTTTTCTTTTTGCGGTTCGCGTAGTTATAACACCTTACCGTATCCAGGGGGAAAGAGTTGAACAAAGGAGCAGGCTACGATGTTGTACGCAAAAGTTTTAGTAAGGGTGGAACACTCTGGGCATCACGTCCAGTTGTGGTTCGCCGTCGGGAAGAGTGAGTATAATGCAGCGTGTCCCACCATGTTTAAGGACTTGGGGGATTACCACTATATGGGGGATTGCTTCGTTGGCAATATGTGTAGCGAAAAGATTCTGCGTGAGGAGTGCGACGTGGTTTCAATTGAGTACACCGAAACCCACCCAGTGGAGTATACCCACGACTACTGTCGGCGGTATATTTCCGATGAGGAACTGGAATACATAACGTTCTTCAGCGAAGAAGATGATGTGCGAATGAAGCCTGAAGAGGGTACGCTGGCGTTTGAGACGTGGCAAGCCCGCGCACATCAGATTTATTATGCGAACGATGGGCGATGCTAGGAGGATATGAAGATGTACACTATGGAATTACCCTCATCATTTGGTCTGCCGATCAAGTGGACTAAAAAGAATGAAGAGTCGCGATCAAGCATCTTGGATGAATGTATCGCCCAATATATCCGACTGGACGATCTGGTCGGGATAGATGGAGCAACGGGTAATCATGGTTGCTCAGATTATGCCATTGGACGTATCTGGGCGATTGATCGTGATAGCCGCATGGTATCAATTGAGATCGTCGAATGCAATAGTTGCACGTCATGTTGGCAGTGTGGGCATGATGCCGACCATATTTTTGCCGAAGTTGGCGACACATGGAAATTATCGTTTGATGAGTTGCGCGTCACAATCAGTTCATCTCTGTGGTCATCCGATATCAGGTGGGAGTGCTAGCCAGCCTCACAGCCCGCTTCGGCGGGGTTTGGGGTTGAAAGTCAAAGGAGTAAGATATGAATAAAATTCCGTATTTTTTCTACAACCTTAGCGTGGACAAGCATGGCACACGGCTGACGTTATTCAATGTTGGTTGGGATGTCTGTCTTGATTTTACGGAGTACGCGGATGCCTTAAACTATTTGGATAAGCAGTGCCAATTCTTTGAGAGCCGCAAGCCCTGTAAGGAGGTGCGCGTAGAGCGTCGTGAAGACGACTTATCCTACGTGGTCACTGTAGATGGTGAGCAGGCGTTTGAAGCCAACTCACATACAGAAGCTTGGATCAGAGTGTTCCTGGCTTACGAACCCGTCAATAAAGTGCCTGTTGATTTGCAGTCGGGGATTGCCAAGGTAGCGGGAACGGCGTACCTAGCAAGAGAAATTCTCTATTACCCAGGCGGTCGTGAAGAAATGTTACTCAACGCTACCGTCACGATGACCTGTAGCACAGAAGCTGACCGCGAATTCACGGCTTTAACTGAATGGTCAAACCAGGAAAGGGATGATAATGAGCGTAATTAAGCAATATTACGAATTCCGCATTTACGCGGAAGTAAACAACACTGTCTTGGAGATGTTAACAGGGGTTGGGTTATTGAAACGGGTCTTTCCCAATCGCGACCTTTGTTCGGATTACCTTGAAAGCTGCAAACGGGTGAAACCGTCTGTTAGCGTAAACAGTGTTGTTGTGCAGCGCGTTGACATGGGGGGGCGTTATAGCCACCACGCCTACGTGCTGGTGGTTGACAGGAAAACGCTGGATGGGGTGGAGTATGTGGATGTGCATGATGCGTGGCTGGATGCCGTCACGCGCTACAAACCGATCCATACCTTACCGATTGTTGCGGAAATGTATTTTTCGGTGAAATTCGGGATTGCGGAGTACGCAATTAAGGTGTCCTTTGCGAAAGGGACGCGCAGTGAGTTATACCATAAGTTGGCGGCGGAAATCCCCGCAGGAAACGCTAGAAGTTTGGAGGATTATGTCAAAAACGTCCTCTTGATTGAAGCAGAAAGGGCTGAAAATGAACAATAAAATCTTTGCATGGAAGTTGGGAAAATTAATTAGCGTGCTACCCCAAAATGCACGCGAATGGGCAATAGGAATTGGGGGCGAAATCATCGCAGACGGTGAGCGTCAAGAGGTGTATGACCACCTACTAGCCCAATATGGACATACGGCATCAATCCAGACGGATGTCGCCAACTGGCTTGAAGAAAATAATGAGTGGCATCCGATCTGGTGCCTGCCTACCTGGTGGGCAGAAGAGATCATCCAGGAAGATGTGTTCTGGTATCTATCGAATAATAATCAAACGCCAGAGCGTATTCTGAAGGCTCAATGGGAGCATTTTCGCCCAGAGCCTTACCCTGGAAAAGAGGCAGCGCGGAAGTCTCTGCGCTATTATCCAGGGACGATCTCCCAGCTACAAGCCGCCGCTAAACTGCGGTATCAAGCCGTCCGCATTGCACACGGTGATGTGCGTATCATGCAAACCCAATACGCAGATCGGGCTGACTACACTGTGCTGGCGAAGTTTGAAACTTATGAAGCTGCTGAGGCATGGGTTAGCCTCAGCTATTCACGTCGGGTTAAGTACCTCCCTGGCGCGAAAGCCGTTATTGATCGCGAAACCCAAGAATGGCTCAATGATGATGTTTCACAGTGAAAAGTAATTCGCTTCCACCCCATGCTATATTGTAGCAGGGGGCTGCTCCCCGTTAATCCCAGTCCGCGTCTGGGGGAGCGACATTATGCAAGGAGATTTTGCTATGAACCAACCAATCGTGAAATACGGCAATGAGTTTTACCTGTTATCAGATCGTGAATACTACGACCACTACGATAATCTGGAAATGGTTCTACTGCTCCCGATGACAGGTGAGCCGTACGAAACCCTGATGATGAGTTGTGGGTCAATACCGCAGAGGTTATTCACTATGCGGTAAAGTTCGACACCAACACCCCGACCGCCGCCCAAGCCGATGCGGTTAATGCCCACAAAGCCATCTCAGCCATGCAACTGGATGATAAAATCCGCTACAGACTGCATAATCAACTCAACCAAGCTGTCTGGGAAGATTCCCTAGCGATGCTTCGCACACGGATTCATCCGATTGATGACCAATTGGTCTATCAACCCACCGCGTTGGTTATCGCCGGGGTTAAATACAAGATTGGGTATGGCTCTGCCACCAAGCCCTGCAACAGCATGTTTGCCGTGCCAGGCGAACTGCTGAAAACCGAAATCACCGAAGCCTATTACGGACTGTGGTTTCGCGGGTTCATCAAAATTGATGGTGTTATTTTCTGGGGCGAAGTCTCCGATACGGAACACCACAATGCGTTCATCATGGTCAACCGCGTTGACAAAGATGGAACGGTTTGGTTGAATTTCGCGGAGATTGTCCGCGTGGGGTTTGACCACTTTTCGTGGGATAACGAAACGGGAACGTTCACCGATGCAGAAATTGTCGAACGCCCCATGTATACCACGCCGACCCCCCGTAAGAATTCCTTCCGCTCTCCAGGGGTGGAAGGCTTAGATGAGAAAACCGAATAAGTATCCGCCTTCACCCATTCCCGCTATGCCATACAGTAGCGGGGAGATGCTCCCCATTAATCCTAGTTCGTGTCTAGGGGAGCGACATTATACAAGGAGATTTCACCATGAATGAAATGTATTGTGCGGTATATTTCTACGAAAAGGGCAAGTACGGCAGCAACATCCCTGTTGAAGACGGGCGAACCCGCCGTAAGCCCAAATATCAGGATGTCAAGGGCTTTCAAATGAGCAAAGAAGCCCATCAAGTCCTCTTAGCCCTTGTCCCTACCGCCAAACCCATTCCACGATCCCGCATCGTCGAATACCAATATCTAGCTTCCGATGGTGCGCCAGAGGTGGTTGGAAACTACTTCAAGATCGCCATCACCGAAGAGGATTTGCCAACCATTGCCAAAATCACGCGCACGGCTCACCACCCTGGCGTGTATGTCTATATGCGGGGACGGTGGCATAACGCCCCTCAAGTGGAAGAATACAAAGATGGGGAAATGGGAAGTTACACTGTAACCTCCTATGAACCCGTCGGGGCATTCGAATTAGGCATGACCCCGCTAGTTGTCCAGCAAGTCGAAACGCGGCAGTTTGAAAAAACGAAACTGCGGATCGTGGATGAGTTTGTTCCACGTGGTGAAGGCATGAAAGTCCCGTTTGTCATCGCAACGCCCCCTGGAAACGAACGTGAGATGGGCAGCCAATCTGCCGACCGGAACCCCGCAGGCTTCCCACTTCAAATCATCGGCAATGGCATGGTTTTGGAGTGGAAAAAGGGCTATGAGGACAAAGACCCCATCTGGTGGTTGCGCGATGAGCAGAAAGTTAGCAAAGAACACTCTGCCACCTATGCCCACTACAGCACTGTTAAAAGTGTGCCACACATGCGCTGGTCGCGATCCTTCTCTGCCTGGTATTTCATAGGCGGAGCAACTCCCCATCAAACCCTGCTGAACCTAGTCGGTTATCAACCCGTCACGCCAGCAGTAACCACCCCTGAAGTTTTCACAGTGAAACCCCCCGTTGCTCCAGATGTCCCTCAAGACCTTCTGGACTTACTGTAAATTCCACCCAAAGGGGCGAAAGCCCCTTTATTAAAACCACACACTATGGTATGATTAGTTATAAGTCAAGTGGAAGAAGGAGAAGATATGAATGATTTACAAGAGCATATGACCTCAATGGGTGCCATTGAAATCCTATGGGATGGAAACCGTAAGTTTGTACCAAATTACAAACTTGAGGTAGACATCTCCGATAAGGATTTCGTGGTTATCTTGAAACGCGCCCGTTATGGCATGTGGTACGACAATCTAGGGCGGCGGGCTTATGTTGAACCGCCGATGTTCAACGCCCCAGAAGAATCCAATTTCGATGTATTCAAGGCGGAGGCTGGTTACTATTACGTAGCCAGCTATGAAGCCTACGACTGGATGAAAGATCAGTCTATTTTGTCGCTCCGTAACTTACCCCGAAATCCTGGAGTGGGGGTCTACGAAACACTGGCAGGGGCGTTGGAAAATACCTTCGCCGAATATATTTATTTCGCAAGCGGACTGTATATCACGACACCTGAGCCGCGCCCCGACTTTGTGGCAGCCGAAACGGTCTGCCATCGTGCGCCAGGCATTTCCAGATGGTCCGCGTCTATCCTTACCCGATGGGAGTTTATCAGCTTCGGCAATCTGTCAAAAGTAGTAGCGGGGTCGTTGGGATTTGTGTACCCGACAAAAGTAGGGACTGATTATGAGTTGCCCTATTGGGGATACTCAATGAACCATCGGGCATTCATCGTGTGGGAGGGTGTCAATGATTAACAACGGATACCGCTCATTCATGAGCATCCAAGATGCCGTCAAATATGCCGACGCATACGACACGGACATGCTCTATGACGGATACAAATGGCATACCTATAACCGCCGTGAAACGGAATACGCGGTTGTCCCTGGCATTTTGTATGCAGTCCGTGATGTGATTAACCACGCATGGATACTCCGATACGGAATCGCCCGCGTTTCTCATAGCGGGGTTTTTGGGGTTTTTGTTGATCCTAAAGTTTTCATCGAAATGCCAAACGTTGAAGATGAAATTGGTTGTTGGGGATCGGATTGTGCCATCCTCTGCCATTTGGCGCATGGATACTATGTAATTCTATACGCCTGGGACGGATTACCCGACGACCTTAGCGTGGATGATTTTATGATAGTCAAAAAGATAAGATTAGAAGACAAGGGAGGCGACAATGGATAGTTTCGCTGGGACGGCATGGGTAGTTTTTGCCCGATTTGCCAACCAAATCATGCTTGGTGAGCGGGGTGGTGCGAAACGCCGCAGTCAAAAATGGGGCAATTCGTTTCCAAGCATATACGATTAACGCCAGAATTCAACTGGCAGAAGGGGAATACCATCATGCCAATTAACATTGTAGAAAAACGCGCCCTCATGCTGGTTGGTGCGCTGGATGTCAACGAACCAAGTGATCTAAAAAAAGCCATCCAAGCGAAGAGCTTGGAAAGCTACTGGGCGAATATCAACAGCCATAGCCAATGTTGGTGGCTTGGCGGTATCGCCACACTGGGTGAATTGGATGAGATCGTGATGAAAGTAGTCCAATCCTACGCAATTACTGAAGACGAAAAGTCTCTCTGGGACGTTCTGTTATCCAAATCCCCTGGGTTTGATACCAAGCTGTGTTATGTGACGGGCAACCCGCGTCCGTATTGTCCGATTTTACGGTATAAATACCCTGATGAGCTAGATCATCACCACGAACGCTTGCTGGCGATGATTATCAATGACCATGTCAAGAGCAAGTACGACAGTTGGATTGGGCGGTTGCAACTACTTTTGCATCACGCGGGTTATACGCAACCACACACTGAAAACATTGCGGAATTCATCTGGGAAAACTATGGCGATTTCATTAGTGAAAGGACAAACAATATGATCCAAATGCAAGAGTACGACCAAGAAATCGGTAACATTTTCGATCTTGCCAATAATGATGTTGACAACATCAAGTCGGTGTTTATCGTGTCCAGCGATGTCCTTAACAATGTGGCGTGGGTAGAACAAATCTATCCACACATGGATGAAGATGAGTATGATCCGATTACGCGGATTGACATTGAAAAAATCCTGGATCGCCCCTGGGAAGACGGGGAGAAACAGCGCGTGGTAAGTGTTCGCCTTCGGAATTTTATTGGAGGTTGGACGGGGTTCGTGTTTGAGAACCCCAATGCCGAAACCCCCGATGAATACGCGGAGGTGGGCGATGATAACGCTTGATAATAAAATGCTGTCAATTAGCGGGGAGGGGGAAATCCCCCTTTCCGTCATGAAGTGGTTCTTGTCCTGGCACGGCACGTGGGTCATCCGTGACCGCAAAATTTGCTGGGTATATGGATTGTCTGCCAAAGACGGCGTTATTGTAAAGCCACTGGATGAGAAGCCTGACCACCCAGGGTACGCAGTGTCCCATGAGGAACTAGTCGCATTCCCGATGCAGTATTGCGTCTGGTCGGTACAGACAACGGGCGATGCTGATGATGACATCCTGGAGTCGTCGAACCGCTTTTTCAAAGCTAGTCCCCGTGACTATACGGATGGCAAAGTGTACGTTTTCCGAAAAACGGCACTTGTCGCGCTCAGGCAGTTTGGTCATGACACAACAAAAGGCTATAGTGTCAGCACTGGCTTTGGCGTAGTCGGGGAAGGATTATCCCTTGAAAAAGCAGATCATCTTGCCTACCACCTGATGTCAAATACGGCGATTGCGGACACTATCCGAATTGCCGACGGTGAAACCACCGTTTTGGAAATTGCTACTACCGCAGGAATGGAATGGCGCGGCGAAAAACTACGAAACTACGTTTTCAATATTAACCGATCGGCTAATGGGGAAGGATACTCACATGATGAATAGCCTTGAAGCGAATGTGGCTAAACAAGTCTCAGTTCGCCAGTATCAAAGCGCAATTCGCCAGATGGGCGCGTGTAA
>JAAUTG010000434.1 GCA_012031785.1 Saprospiraceae bacterium
CTTTAAATCAGTAATTAATGTTACTCTATTGGTTTTTATACCTATAGTCTTTGTTCCTTAGCCATTTTTAATTAGGTAGTTTCTATTCAAAAAGAAATATCTGAGGGTTTTCTACGAATGTAGTTTTACATGGCTAAAGACAAACAGCCAATCGTGTAACTATTATTTTTCACCTAAAATATTTATGATATGATGATGAAGCAATTTTTTTCTGTACTTGTAGTTTGTTTGGTTACATTTCAGCTTGCCACTGCGCAATCAGAAATTAAAGTACGTCCTTCTGCAGACCAAATTTCTGGAAAAGAAATAGAGGCACGTAAAAGTCCCATGACAGCATCTTATTTGCTGAAGGGAGAAACTTACGTTAAAGTCGTGTATAATCAACCTCACCTTCGCGGTCGTCAGATGTTGGGTGGCGAGGCAGTACCTTATGGTCAAATTTGGCGTTTTGGCGCAAATGAATCCACAGAAATTTTCTTGAACCAAACGGTTACAATTGCTGGAAATAAACTAAAAAAGGAGCTTATGCTATTTACTGCATACCAACTGCGGATAAGTGGACGATGATTTTAGCAAGCAATTAGGGCAGTTAGGTCCAGGTGCTTACGACCAAAAACAAGATGTATTTAGAGCAGATGTGCCTGTAAAAAAGGCAGATAAGCCATACGAGGCTTTTACGATTTGGTTTAATAATGATGCCACTGCTATGAACGTAGCTTGGGGTGATGCGATGGTAAACGTTCCCATTCAAATAAAATAATTAAATTGTTAGCTAGGCTTTTGGTATCAATGCTATGACTAATATCGAAAGCTTAGCTACTTTTTTTAATAACGAACTCTTCATCAAATTCGTGTGATGCCGAATAAAGACTATCTGCGCACAAAAGTTGGAATACTGGGCGGTGGGCAACTAGGAAAGATGCTGGCTTTGGCTGGTGCTAATTGGCATTTACCTATTGCAATTTTAGATAAATCCGATGCTTCTCCAGCTATGCCTTATTCGTCGCAAACTTTACTTGGCGATTTTAACAATTATCAAGATGTTTACGCCTTCGGTAAACAAGTGGATATACTCACTATTGAAATTGAACATGTTAACACCGCCGCTTTGCTACAATTAGAAGCGGAAGGCTACGTATCCATCCCAGACCAAGTGCTTTGCAAATCATTCAAGATAAGGGCTTGCAAAAGCAATTCTACCAACAACATCAGCTCCCTAGTGCTGATTTTCAGTTGTTTTCATCCGCAGTGCAACTCCATCAAGCCATACAGGATGGAGCAATACAGTTGCCGTTTGTGCAGAAAACCAGAACAGCTGGTTATGATGGTAAAGGCGTTTCTATTATTCGCCATGCAAAAGATGAATTGTTCGATAGCCCTTGTGTGGTAGAGCCTTTAGTGCAGATTGAGAAGGAATTAGCGGTAATTGTAGCAAGAAACGAGCGCGGAGCAATTGCGACCTATCCAGCCGTAGAAATGGTGTTTCACCCTACCGCCAATTTGGTGGAACTCTTAGCATGTCCTGCTCGAATCAAGCCTGAATTGGCACAACAAGCCGCCGAAATTGCTAAAAACGTCATCACTGCATTTGACATTTGCGGACTACTAGCCGTAGAGTTTTTCTTGACCACTTCAGGTGAATTACTTATTAATGAAGTCGCTCCAAGACCACACAATAGTGGTCACCACACAATTGAAAGTTGTTTCACTTCGCAGTTTGAGCAACACTTGAGGGCTATTCTCAATCTTCCGCTTGGTAGCACTGACTTAAAGTCACCCGCAGTAATGGTCAATCTTTTGGGCGCACCTCACCACTATGGCAACGTTACTTACTTAAAAATAGC
The DNA here is from genome assembly GCA_012031785.1 of Saprospiraceae bacterium. Classification (GTDB taxonomy): domain Bacteria; phylum Bacteroidota; class Bacteroidia; order Chitinophagales; family Saprospiraceae; genus JAAUTG01. The sequence goes on from JAAUTG010000434.1 coordinate 1,845, forward strand.
CGATGCTTTATCCATAAAAGGTGTTCACTTGCATCTGTACGGAAAAACTAGCACTGCGCCATTCCGAAAAATGGGACACGCCACCGTGCTGGCAGCTACACTGGAAGAAGCCATTGCCAACGCTCAGCAAGTGCAAGCCCTGATAGAGGTAGTAGCAGAAAAATAGGCTGCTCAAATGCTAGCTGTTAAACTGAATAATGATAGATTTAGGATGAGTTGTTAATGATAACCCGATGTTAAGCAGTTGTTTATTTGTTGGATGGGATTGTTTCATCAAAATCTCTGGATAATTTCTGCTAGATTAATGTTACTTCTAGTCTTACTGTATTCATCTGTGGCGCAGTTGTATTTTGAAAGTTTTTAATCAATAAGAAACTGAACTATCATCAAGTAGTGCCCGTTTCACTGACCCAATCAAAAATATCTTTTCTCCCGATTTCAACGCCAAAATCTTCACATATTTTAAGGAACTCCTCCCTGAAACTCTTTTTTCGATGATGTTCTTTTTGAGTAAGAATATATTGACAAACCGTATGCACCTGAGAGCGACTGTGTGAAAAAACACCATAACCGTTTTGCCAATCAAATTTGAAAGGAGACAGTCGTTCGGCGTTGATGAAACTGTTGGTTTCTGTCTTGATTTCCCTAACTAAATTCGAGATGCTTTCCGATGGTTTAAGTCCAATAAAAAGATGGATATGATCAGGCATACCACCAATTGCTAGCATTTTATGTCCACGATTTTGTACAATTCCCGTGATGTATTTGTGCAATCTCTCTTCCCATTCGGGTTGAATCAAAGCCTCGCGATTTTTCGGAGAAAAAACGATATGAATATAGATTTGTGAAAAAACATCAGCCATAGTGGGTTGGTTTGTTGAATTAAAAATTGTCGCAAATATTAATTTTTTCGAGCATATTTTATTGTTTTTTTTTGGATTGTTGTACATTGTTTCGCTTCTCCGAAGCGGAAAGGTAGTTTGGGATCATCTATGCTACAAAGGTTTAGGCTTCTCCGAAGCTATAGTGATGAAAAATGATGCAACTAGCTTCGGAGAAGCATAACCTTTGTAGGAATGCGGATGGAAAACAAACCAACTAGCTTCGGAGAAGCGTAACCTTTGTAGAATTTTGATGAAAGACGAGACAACCAGCTTCGGAGAAGCTTCACCTTTGTATGAATTTAGATGGAGCATGAAACAACTAGCTTCGGAGAAGCACAACCTTTGTAGGAATGCGGATGGAAA
>JAAUTG010000106.1 GCA_012031785.1 Saprospiraceae bacterium
ATTTTCCAGGTCGAAGGAAGCGCGTCAAGCCTTCGTTGTTGGTGGATTGGTAGTAGCCCTTTCCAGTTCGGGCGGTCAGTGGTCCGAATTTGATGTTGTTGTTGGCGTTGGTGATGTTCCAGTTGCCTTGTTCGGTCGTGCTTTCCTCAAAAGAGGTGTAAGCGATTTCGCCTTGGTCGGCGTTTTGGACACGAGCCGCTAAGGTAGCACCGTAGTGGCTCCAAAGCATACTAGTGGGTTGAAAATAGGTTAAGGTATCTGCTAGACCCGTTGGTATGTCTTGCTTGTAGTGGCGGAAGCCCAAGTTGGGATTCCCTAGATTGTCGTAAGTGACGACTTCGCTTAAAAATTCGCCACGGTCTGGGAAGAACTCATAGATTTTGTGTGGGAGAATACTTCCAAAATTGGCGTATTCTGTGCGAGTTTTATACACGACTTGCCCATTAATGCGCTGTGTTTGTTGGAAAGGGGTAGCCCATCGGTTGTTGAGTTTTAGGGATTCAACCACACTTGAGCTAGGTTGATTTGCGAGATATTCAGTTTGAGATTCATAAGCGAGATTGTCACTATTGATGGTGATGGTGCGTGTAGGTGCGTTAAAAGTCGTGTCGCCATAAACGAAGAACTGTTTTGTTACGACGCTGCCATTTTGTATGCCGTTGGTGTCGTAAAAGTAACGGGTAGTGATTTCACGTTTTGGATAAATCCAGCGACGACGAATAAGATGGCGGTCGGTTCGTTCAAATTTAGTTTCATAAAATTGGTAATCACCTATTGGTATTCCTTGCGAAGTAGTTCGCCATTCAAAAGTGCCATTACCCAGCCTACAAAGGTAGTTTTTATTGTCTTGATTAGCTTGGGTAGTAGCTTTAAAGGTATTGGTAATTTGCGGATTTATCCTATTTTCGATAGCGTCGTTTCCATAGGCGTTGCTGGTTTGCATGGTATCCACAGAGTAGGTGTAATCCATACGTTCGATGATGTTGTTGCTGGCATCATAGACTTCTTTTCTAGTCATTAAGTCGTAGCCAAAGTGGTCGTAGTCGGAATTGTCAATAGATTGATTTTTATAAAAACAAACAGTTTTGCCTGAAGTAGCACTAGAAATATTGGATTCTATAATTTCCTCTACCCTAGAATAGCCTATCACATCGCCTTGCACTGCACCGAGAAAGGAGCGATTGGTAGCACTAATTGTAAAATTGGTACAAGTAAATTCTTCGCAAGGGTTTCCGCCTATTGAGCCAACAAAATATTTGGTGAAGGTGGAATTATTAATGTAATTGACAGGTTGATGCAAAATACCAGAACTAACGTTACTTCCATTAGCTTGTACGTATTTGTAGCTGCGTTTGAGTAGTAACACCCCTGCCCGGTCGTAATGTTGAATCGTTTTAATGCGAAGTCCACTCACGTAGGCGTTGTCGGTAGTGTTTTCGACTTGATGTCTTTCGTATTCGTAACAAGAAAAACCACCAGTAGGGTAAAAAACTTCTTCTAAAATACCAGCTCTTGTAAAATATTCATCGGGATTTCGATTTCCTCCTATGTTGATATGCTTTAGTAAGTTGGGAATTAATTGACTATTAAAACTACCGTTATAGTACCCCCAATGATCCATGGCATTATAACTAGGGTCGGGTAGTGTTGTGGTGTTATAACTGAACCGATAAGGCTCTTTTTGGACAGTACCACTTGGAGATGCTTGCCGTTCAAGGAGTTGCTTTAAAGTAAGGCGACCAATGGAGCAATCATAAGAAAACACAAAGTCCCAAATTGAGGTAGTACCATTTTTCCCACGCTGAACCCTAATTGTATCCAGTTTTTTGTCTGTAATTTGATCAGAACAATTATTAGAAGAAGCTATAAAATCTATAATCTCCAGCGTATCCGTCCCAAGTATGTATAATATTTGGCTAAGATGCTTTCTATACCTGATGATAGATTCGCTAGTAGAAGCTAGATTGTATTTAGCTTCATTAGGATTGCCACAGCATTGTGTACTGTTGCCATCGAAGCCGTAACTGACGGAGCGATAGGTTTCTAAATTAATAGGTAAGGAGTAAGTGTTGATGTCGTCGGATACATAACTAAATTTGATGCGTTCGGAAGCGGTAACAGATATAATTTCGGTAAGAAACCAACTGGAATAAAAACGATAAGTAAAAGAAACTGGAAAAAGAGCACTACTAAATTCTGCTACATCTGCCATTTGGTAAGTCGTTTCTTCTATACTTTCAAAGATGTAACGAGTGCCGTTGAGGTCAGTGATGACGAAACGTATTATTTCTCCTGCTGAGAAAAAAGGCTCTATTTTGAGTCCGTTAAAATCTTTTTGTACCACAGTTCTATTAGGCGAAATATAGAATTTGCCCGAAGAACCTGGAAAGTTGAAATAGTAATTATCAGGTTGCGACTCAATAGCACCGCGTGCTGTATTTTGCAGAAATGTATTTTCTTCAAAAAGGTCAGTAAAGGTTTGCGATTGATTAAGTTGCTCGGCTTTTTTCAAAGTAATTATCTTCTTGATCAGGTAGCCCTTGCATGGAGCGTGTGATGACGCCACCTGCTCCTAATGCCCACCCCATACCTACCCAAGTAGCGGATTCATCTACTTTTAAACCTGAAGCGTTGTAATTGAGGCTGATTGGAACTTGTATGGTTTTTCCAGCAAGGGTGTAAAGCGGAATACCAATATTAGCAGTACCTGTGTATTTATTGACGTTGAAGTCGCCATATTTCCCTAATGAAGCAGCTTCTGGGGAGGTGGGAGCTACCATATTTTTTTGTAAAAAAGAGTAGCGCTGAAAGTTTTGAGGGTTGGCATCTTCGCCCGTTTGTGCGCAAAGCGCGGTATGGAGCAGAAAAAGTATTACGAGTTGTAAGTATCGTTTTTTCATGATTGTTTGATTGTTTGATTGTTGAATGTTCGAATGTTTGATTGTTTTAATAGGGATTAGTGAATGATGATGAATTTACTTTTTGTTTGTTTATTACCGATGTAGAGCGTTGCGAAGTAAGTGCCAGCTTGCAGCGTACTTGTAGTGTATTCTACCTGATAATTACCAGGATTTTGGAATGTGTTGACTAGAGTAGCGATGGTTTGCCCAGATTGGTTGTTTATGAGCAATTTAACATTTGAAGATTCATTTAACTGATACGAAAATTGAATGGGCGTGTCGGAGACTAGGTTTGGAACGGCAGATAATTCGTTTTGCGTTGTTGTATTATTCCAGTTATCCAACTTCCAAACACCATCAAAAGCAGTACCTGCATATAATTTACCTTTATAAGCGGTCAGGGCAGAAACGGAAGCTATTGGTAGAAAGTCGTTGTAGGTTTGCCAGTCGCGCATTATGCCAGTGCTTGAAATACTGGTAATCAGTTGATTATCAAAAACCAAGATGGCTTGTATTAATTGCTGATTATCAGTAAGATGGTCGGTTATTCGTTCCCAAGTTAGTCCATCTTCGGAGCTATATAATCCATCGCCGCTTGTACCGACGTAGAATTTACCATTTCCATAAACAGCGTTGATGAGATCTCTTTTTTCTTTGGAGATTTCTATGGCTTTCCAAGTGCTTCCAGCATCCTTCGAGCAATACAGATAGCGATTGGAGCAGGCGATGACAGTTTGATCGTGGGTAGCCATAGCATAGATAAGTCCACTGGCTGCTCTTGGGATAGGAAGCTCAATTTCCTGCCAATGTTTGCCTAAATCGTCGGAGAAGAAAAGTCCAAAAGTTGTTCCAGCAAAAAGACGATTATCAAGGCTTGCCATTGACCAGATATAAGGACTAAGCACGGAATCGGTGGCTGTTTTCCATAGTTCTCCCTCGTTATCAGAATACCAAACCCCATGATTTCTTGTTCCCACAAATAAAATATTGCCAATCTGGGTGGCACCACGTATGATATATTCGTACTGTGGCAGTCCTTGATTGCAACTTGTCCAGGTTTGTCCTTCGTCTGTTGTTTTTTGGATACCTCCCCCATACATCCCAATGAAAAGAGCGTTGGGCGTGGATAAAAAACATCTTATTGGAAAGCTATCTAAACTTGGTGTAGCTTGCCAGGATAAAGGTGCTTGTGCGTTTAGGCTTGTTATACATGCCAAAATCAAGAACGTCAGGAAAGTATTGCTTTTCATACTTTTAAGGTTAAATTTGGAAGTGTATTGCCCAAAAGGATTTCTTCCAAATATGATTAAAATTTGTTATTTTGTTACAAGGCAAAGTTAAGGAATGGCAAGGAAACTTGCAAATAAATTAGTTAATTTTTTTGTAGCTTAGAATCTTTAAAATTCTAAAAATGTCAAAAGTTTTACCTTCAAAATGAAAACTCCGAAGATTATAAATCTGGTGATTTTAACTTTTTAGGAAAATCACAAAACTCTTATTGTCATAATTTTATGAATGTAAATTTTCATTAAGTATTATCTTGTAAATTGGTCAATGAAAATTTTCTAGTAGGACACCAATAACCCTTACTTAGTGCCGATGAATGTGTTGACTTTGCCTTTGACATATTTATATTTACCGTGTACAAACAAACGAAACTTGTTAGTCCAAAAGCGCATTGGGAGAACTATTCACCCAAATAAAAAATGCACAAACCCACAAGGTGATTTTAGAAAAACTACTAAATTGTAAATGTAGTAGCGGTTATGATTCAAATAATTATGTACTCAAGTTAATCAACTGCGAAAATCCTAAAATGCAAACGATAACTTAACAAATGGCTAATTTGCCTAAATTCTATGCAGTGGCGTTTTATTTTTTATTATTTAGAATGCGTCTAAATAAAATCAATCTGACTAAAATAAATCCACCTCCTATTTCTTTTGGCAGACAAGGTTTATATATTTGCGCAAAGTTTTCGAGACGCTTGATAATCAGTATAATAAATAAAATACTAGGATTGAACTCCTCGAAAAAAGATTCTTTTGACAATAATGTTATTGGTAGAATGAAAAACTTCATACAACGCACTATTTTTTCTTTTCTTTTGTTTTTGATTACTTTCAGCCAAGCTTCTGCGCAGGCTAACACGTTAGACGGTTCGCAGTGGATTACTTATGGTATAGTCGCTGTCATTGCGCTTGTATCTTTGCTTTTCATTGTCCGAATGGCAGATAGCTTTCTAGCTGTGGAAGCACGTCAACTTGGAATTGATGCTGAAAAGCAGAATATTTCAGTATTTCCTACGCTGGATGAAATCGTAAAACCAAAGGTGGCTTCTTATTTGACTGGACAAGAGGTAAAAGTGTTGAAAAAAGGACACGACATCTTATTGCAAGGTGAGGCTGAAGGAGCTGTGGAACAAGTAAATGTAAGAACTTTTGCTATTCAGCCGCAGGATTTTTGGGTATGTCGCCTATACCAAAAGTAGTGGTGGAAGAGGGACAAAAAGTGAAAGCAGGCGATGTCTTGTTTTTTGACAAGCGGCATCCAGAAGTTAAGTATGTTGCGCCAGTAAGTGGTGAAGTAGCTGCTGTTAGACGTGGTGAAAAGCGCATGATAGCAGAAATTATCATTCTAGCCGACGAAGTCATAGAGTTTGCTGAATTAGAGACTTTTGATTTAGAACATGCTTCCAGACAAGAACTCGTGAGCTACTTGTTAGAAAATGGTGCATGGAGTATGATTCGCCAACGTCCTTTTAACATAATAGCACCAGCAGACGTTGCTCCAAGAGATATTTTTTATTAGCACTTTTGATACCGCTCCACTTGCCCCAGATGCAGATAAAATAGTACAGGGCAGACATGCTGCTTTCCAAAAAGGGCTAGATGTATTAACGAAACTCACGGACGGTAAAGTATATTTGGGGTTAGATGGACGTGGAAAAGAAAAACCTTCTCCTGCCTTTACGATGGCAGAGGGTGTAGAAAAAGTATTTTTCAAAGGGAAGCACCCTGCTGGCAATGTAGGTGTTCAAATTCACCACATCAAGCCTATTAATACTGGTGAAATCGTATGGACTTTAGGCGTACAGGAAGTGATTACACTAGGTACAATTTTTACAGAAGGTCGCTTCAACGCAGAGCGCGTGGTTGCTTTGACTGGTGCAGAATTGAAAACACCACAGTATGTTCGTACTTATGTGGGTGCCAACATAGGTGAACTTTTAAAAGATAATTTGACAAGTGACCATGTGCGCATCGTATCAGGTGATGTGCTTTCTGGTAAGCAAGTTGCACCACAGCAGTTTCTGCACTTTTTTGACGACCAAGTGACGGTGATTGAAGAAGGTGATGATTACGAATTGTTTGGTTGGTTATTACCTTTGTCTCCGCGTCCAAGTATTTCTAATACATACCCTAACTTTTTGTTCCCTGATCAAAAGTTTAAAGCGAACACCAATACACATGGAGAGCAACGTGCTTTGTAGTCACTACTGACTATGAACAGGTAATGCCGATGGATATTATGGTGCAGCCTTTGATGAAAGCAATTTTGGCGCATGATGTAGAACGCATGGAGGGGTTGGGAATTTTGGAATTGACGGAGGAAGATGTGGCACTTTGCGAATTTGCTTGCACTTCTAAGATGCCATTGCAAAAAATTCTTAGAGAGGGTTTGAACGAGATGCTCGAAGGATAATTTAGCGATTAGCGAGAGTATGTTAATAATGGTAAGTTCTAATTGCTAATTTGACATTATTCTGAATCGTAGTTTTTGAATTATTTTGTTCTCTAAATAAAAAGATTCTTAAAGGATATGAAACAGGTTTTAATAAATTTTCTCAAAAGTATAGAGCCTAAAAAGGAGCAAAAAATTCTTCATACTGCTTATGATGCGTTTTTTACTTTTGCTTTTACGCCCAACGAAACAACACATGGCGGTGTTCACATCCGCGATGGTATGGACTTGAAACGCACCATGGTGCATGTGGTCATTGCACTTCAATTGTGCTATCTCTTCGGAACGTGGAATATTGGTCACCAGCACTTTGTGGCTTTGGGAGAGCATACTGGGGTCATTGAAGGATTGCACCTAAAATTATTTTATGGACTAGTGCAGTTGCTCCCGATTTGGATAGTAACCCATTTAGTGGGTTTAGGAATTGAATTTTTCTATGCGGCTAAGAAAGGACACTCGGTAGAAGAGGGCTTTCTAGTGTCAGGGGCTTTGATTCCATTGATTATGCCACCAGATATTCCACTTTGGATATTGGCTATTTCTGTAGCTTTTGCTGTTATTATTGGCAAAGAAGCCTTCGGAGGTACAGGAATGAATATTTGGAATATTGCGCTACTTTCTCGCGTGTTTATATTCTTTGCTTACCCTACTACTATTTCTGGTGATGAAGTGTGGGTAGCTGGATTGAGTTCCACTGTTTCAGGCTCTTTAGTAGATTATGGTTGGATTCATACTTCTATTTTTAATCCATTGTTTAGCAGTTTAGGTTTATCTACTTATGACGCTGCAGCAAAAGTTGTGGATGGCTACTCAGGTGCAACACCTTTGATTTTAGCTTATCAAGGTGGATGGGACAAAGTGACGGATGTTTACACGCCAGCCCAAATGATTTGGGGTACTATTCCTGGTTCTATTGGAGAAACTTCTAAAATATTTGTTATTTTTGGTTTGATTTTTCTGATTGTTACTAAAATTGCCGATTGGCGCATTATCCTTTCTTTTTTGATTGGTGCGGCTTCAATGGGTCTAATTTTAAATGTTTGGGGAGCTACACCTTTTATGCAAGTGCCTTGGTACAATCACTTCATCATGGGTAGTTTGCTGTTCGCGGCAGCTTTTATGGCTACGGATCCAGTGACTGCTGCCTCTACGGGAATAGGAAAATGGGTTTATGGGTTCTTGATTGGTATGGTAGGTATTATTATTCGAGTGTTGAATCCAGCTTATCCAGAAGGTTGGATGTTAGCTATACTGTTCATGAACATGTTTTCGCCTTTGATTGACTATTATGTTCTTCAGGCTAATATGACACGTAGGGCAAAGCGAGTGTTAGCAAGAGCTTAATCTTTTAATTTTCAAGCAAAGTATTAACGTATTTTGCTATAAATCAATAATATTATGGACAGTACAGGGAAAATTGTTATATTTGTACTAATACTCACTTCGATTGCAGCCGTTAGTTTGACAGGGTTGCGCGAAGCTACTTTGAGTAGGTCTATTCAGAATGAAGTTGTTTTCAACAAACGTGCCATATTGGCATCAGTGGGTAACTATTTAGAAAAGTCGCCTAGTCAACTCTCAGATGATGAGGTGCTACAGATTTTCGATGAAAAGATGGAGCAAGTGGTGTTGAATATGACTGGCGAAGTACAAGAGGGAATAAAGGCAGAAGATGTTGATTTAGCGAAGGAACGCAAGAAGCCAGAAGAAGAGCGAATGCTACCTTTGTATGTCTATAATTCTGATAAAGGAAAGTTTTATATTCTTTCAGTACGTGGTAATGGACTTTGGGATGAAATTTGGGGAACTATCGCATTGAAAGATGATAAAAAAACCATAGCGGGTGCTTCTTTTGACCACAAAGGAGAGACACCAGGACTAGGTGCTGAAATTAAGGACAACCCAACATTTGCTGTCCAGTTCGAAGGGAAGCAGATTTATAGCAACGCTGGAGATTATACTGGCGTTGTGGTGCGTAAGGGTAAAGCACAAGATAAAACTTTTGAAGTAGATGGCATCACGGGCGCGACAGTAACAAGTAATGGAGTTACAGAAATGCTAGTGCGTGGAATTGCTTACTATAAACCGTATTTGGATAAAATTTAATTTCATCAATAAGACTATCTTGGTCTGATTTAAAATATATACGTTATGGCAGAAACACTTGTTAAAGAGCAAAAGGTCGCCCAAGTTCCTAAGGTGAGCGAACCTATTTTCGGTCAGAAAGAGCGTAAGTTATTGCTTGACCCTTTGACGGATAATAATCCAATTACTGTTCAAGTCTTAGGTGTCTGTTCTGCTTTAGCGGTCACCTCTTTAGTAGCTCCTTCTGTGGTGATGGCGATTGCAGTAACTGCCGTAACGGCACTTTCCAGTTTAGTCACTTCTATGGTACGTAACTATATTCCCAAGTCGGTGCGTATGATTGCCCAACTTGTGATTGTAGCAGTGTTAGTAACAATTGTAGAGTTGGTATTGAAGGCTTACAACTTCACGATTTACAAGCAATTATCGGTGTACATCGGATTGATTATTACTAATTGTATCGTAATGGGACGCTTAGAAGCTTTTGCTATGGCTAATAAACCTTGGCGTTCTTTTATTGATGGGATTGGAAATGGATTAGGCTATGGTGCTATTTTGATTGTTGTAGGCATAATTAGAGAATTATTAGGTAAAGGTACTTTAGTAGGTGTTCCTATTATTGGGGCAAGCAACGAACAAGTTTCTTACTTTATTAATACTGCGGCAGAAAGCGGATTTGGTTCGTTTTTCAGTTGGTATGCCAATAATAACTTAATGGTTCTTCCAACAGCAGCAATGTTTATTGTGGCTATCATGATTTGGATTCAGCGTTCTCGTAGTCCTAAACTGATTGACATCTCTTAACACAAAAAAGTAATTATCATGGAACTAGTTAATATTTTTATAAAATCTGCCTTCATAGAGAATTTAATTTTGTCCTATTTCTTAGGAATGTGTTCTTTCTTAGCAGTATCAAAAAGTGTGAAGACTGCTTTTGGATTAGGGCTGGCAGTCATTTTCGTATTAGGTATTACGATGCCAATCAACTGGTTGATTGACCATTACCTTTTGGGCGAGGGTGGATTATTAGGAAGAGATTTAACGTTTTTGCGTTTGATATTATTTATTGCTGTTATTGCAGCAATGGTGCAGTTGGTAGAAATGGTCGTAGAAAAGGTATCTCCTCCGCTTTACAACTCTTTGGGTATTTTCTTACCACTTATCACCGTGAACTGTGCTATTTTAGGAGGGTCTTTGTTTATGGTGGCGCGTGAATATACCTTCGGAGAGGCACTTTCTTTTGGTTTGGGTGGTGGATTTGGATGGTTTTTAGCAATTGTGGCTTTAGCAGCTATCCGCGAAAAAATGCGCTATTCCCAAGTACCTGCACCTTTAAGAGGCTTAGGTATGGCTTTCATTTTGACAGGCTTGATGGGAATTGCTTTTATGAGTTTGTTAGGTATTGACCCTGCTGCTTTTGCGGCAAAGTAGGTGTCTGGTCTTTGATGATTTGGCTTTTTGCAAATGTTTAAATGACGTTAGTTTCAAGCAATTGTAGGAGGCTAAAACCAAACACGCAACTTTAGTACAGTTTTTAACTCAAAAATATTTTTTGTTTTATGACAACCTTGATATTTGCAACAATTATATTCGTATCGGTTATCATGATCTTGTCGTTGCTGCTTCTCTTGGCTAGAAAGCAACTCGTGGCACAAGGTGATGTAAAAATCATCATCAATGGTGATGAGACTAATCCGTTACTCGTGAAGCCAGGTAGTTCTTTACTGTCTGCCCTTTCTGATAGAAATGTATTCTTACCTTCTGCTTGTGGTGGTGGTGGTACTTGTGCCATGTGCGAATGCCATGTTTACGAAGGTGGCGGAGACGCACTCCCTACCGAAATGAACCACCTTTCCCGTAAGGAAGTAGCAGAGCATAAACGTCTGGCTTGCCAAGTGAAGGTACGTCAAGATATGAAAATTGGTGTACCAGAAGAAATCTTTGGTATTAAAAAATGGGAATGTGAAGTGGTTTCTAACTACAATGTAGCTTCTTTTATCAAAGAATTTGTGGTAAAGTTACCAGAAGGTGAACATCTAGAGTTTCAAGCAGGTGGTTATGTTCAGGTGGATGTACCACCAGTGGAAGTGAATTACAAAACAATGGACATTACGGCGCACCCAAGAATGGATAAGAAACCAGACGAGTTCCAATCTGAATGGGATACTTATAAGCTATGGGATTTAAAGATGGTGAATAAAGAGCCTATCTTCCGTGCTTATTCCATGGCAAACCATCCTGCAGAAGGAAATATTGTCATGTTGAATATTCGTATTGCTACACCTCCTTTCGACCGTGCTAAAAATGGTTGGATGAGCGTAAATCCTGGTATTTGTTCTTCTTATGTATTCAACCAAAAGCCAGGTGACAAGGTAACTATTTCGGGTCCTTACGGCGAATTTTTCATTAAGCCGACCAAGAAAGAGATGGTTTATATTGGTGGTGGTGCAGGGATGGCACCTTTGCGTTCGCACTTGTTTCACTTGTTCCACACATTGAAGACAACAGATCGAAAAGTAACTTATTGGTACGGCGGTCGTACTCGTAGAGAGTTATTTTACGTGGAAGACTTTAGAAAAATCGAAAAGGAATTCCCTAATTTTAAGTTTTACATTGCATTAGATAATCCGTTGGCGGAAGATAACTGGACTGTGAAACAAAATATGGAAGACCCTAATGGAGAAGGCTTTAAGGGATATATCATGAATGTATTGTATGAACAATATTTGAAAAGCCACCCAGAACCAGAAGAGGTGGAATATTATTTCTGTGGACCACCAGCAATGAACTCTTCGGTGTTAAAAACTTTGGATGCGTTGGGTGTACCTGAATCTAATATTGCTTTTGACGACTTTGGAGGTTAACAACTGATACTAAGCTATTGGTCTTGATTCTTTAGCTATTTGAGTAGGAATCTTTCAACTATTCCTTTTTTCAATAGGAATAAGCTAAGGCTGAAAGCATCAATCATTAACTGCGTAAGAAGAATAAGATACGATAATTAGGATAAAAAGGGATTATCAAATAATGATAATCCCTTTTTTGGTTTTTAGTTAAAATAAGTTTGCCCTTCTGCGTTATTGCTTTGCTTCTTTCTCTACATTTGTTCTCAATAAAACCAATTTTATGTGTGAGACCATAGATACAGTCGTCATTCGTTTTAATGAAGGTAGTGTATTTTGGCTAAACTTATGTGTAGCTTTCATTATGTTTGGCGTGGCACTAGATATTACGTGGAGTGATTTCAAGCGCGTCTTTCAGTCCCCTAAAGTACCTTTGATTGGCTTGGCTTGTCAATACCTTATACTTTCCACACTTACTTTGTCGTTGATTTATTTTTTTTCGTCCTACACCTAGTTTTGCATTAGGGATGATGCTACTCAATGCCTGCCCAGGTGGTAGTGTTTCCAACTATATGGTGCATCTTTCTAAAGGGAATACAGCACTTTCTATTACTTTGACTTCTATCACCACCCTGTTAGCTGTGGTCACTACACCTTTGATTTTTACTGCTTTAGCTCAAGTTTTCCCTTATACTGCTGCTTTTTTAAAAACGATTGAGGTTAGTCCATGGGGTATAATACAATCTATTGCGTTGTTGATTGTCTTACCTTTGGGGACTGGAATGTTGGTGAAGGCAAGTTTTCCGAAATTCACTAACCGCATTAAAAGTCCCATTAGCGCGCTTTCCATGCTTATTTTATTTGGATTTGTAGCAGTGGCTGTTATTAATAATAGAGAAAACTTAATGCAGTATTTGGGGTGTGTTTTTGTGATTGTGACTTTGCATAATTTACTGGCACTGTCAGGTGGGTATGGTTTTGCCAAATTGATGGGTTTATCTAATGCAGACGCACAGGCAGTTTCTATTGAGACGGGTATTCAAAATACAGCTCTTGGGCTTGCCATTACGTTCAAGTTTTTTGATGGACTTGGTGGTATGGCAATGGTGCTGGCGTGGTGGGGAATTTGGCATTTATTGTCAGGTTTTCTTTTTGCTATGATCTGGCGAAGGCTATATCTACTAAACCCAAAATAACATGGTATAGCTCCGTAGATAGCTTAAAGCTCATTTAACGTTTTGGTTGGATATTTTTTACCACACTACACACTAAAAGTAACCGAGTAGTATTCTCATCAAACCAAACTGGCTCGAGATATTCGATGGGAAGACCAACAATTCCAGCAAATCCGTAGGTTCAAACTCAAAGCGGTTCCTTTTATGATTTTTATACTGTGAAAGTCCTAATGGTATATCGTCACGTTGATGCTATTTAAAGATTCAAATAGGCATATTGAATTTTTTCTAATCGTAGCCTAAGTTGCTGTAATACCGCTTTGACTTCGTTAAGATTAGCTTCCACAATTTCGCTGAGGCTTTTTTCCACAAATAAGTTGTCGCGTAAATGATCGAGTGCGTTAGGAGCATGTTGATTAATGTTTGCTTGCTGCTGTGTCATGTAGTCGGATAATTTTAGGAATCGTTCTTCCCAATGTTTGACTAAGATGGGGTGTGGTTTCTTATAAATGGTTTCAGTGCGTTCCACTTTTTGCGTTTTTAGCGGATAACTGTAAATGACGGAGTTGTAGTTGACTTCCACATGGTATTCTTTATTGCTTTTTTTAGCTTTTAAACGGTTAACTAAAGTACCATTTTCATCATAGAAATTGGTGACTTGTTCCTCGTTAGTGTTTAAATTTTTAAACTGCTTGATGCTAAGGAGCATACCTTCAAACTTTTGCTCTTCCTTAAGAAGTTCAAAAAATTCTTCCTTGATGGGCAATAAGCGTTCCTCACTGATAGCGTATTTTACTTTTATTTCGCTATCCACGTCGTTTTCAAAATCTTCCACTTCTTTTTTTAACATACTTAAATTTACTGCCATAGAATAACCATGTTTGCGAATAGATTCACTGACCATTTCTTTGATGGTGTCCAGTTGAGCGGGTTTACTCCAGAGGCAATGTACCATTAAAAAACAATCCATTAAATCTACTTGCAGACGACCATTTAAGAACGCACTAGTGCGCAATAGTCTGACAATTTTTTTCCAACGCCTATCAAATAGGGGAATTTGATTGTCTAATTGGTTGGGGCTGCTGTTGTGTTGCTCAATTTTAATTTTTAGGAGTTGTAATGTATTTAGCACTTCGGCTGGTACTTCTACTTGATGGATTGCGTTGTTCCAAAGTTCTAGCTCCGCTTCACTAATTTTGTCTTGATTGGCTATATCGTTGTCATACAGTTCTTCGGTATCGGTAATCATTTGGAGAAAATGCTGGAATTTTTTAATATTTCCAACTTGTAGCCTAATTAAAAAACGATCCCAGATAGGGGCAAGGTTTTGATTGGGCGGCGGCAATTCATTCGATGCGGTAATGATGCCTCGAATATTCACTTTCATATCCTCGTCGCCGTTTCTGTAAATTTTCTCATTTAGGATGGTCAATAGTGCATTTTGAATCGCTGGACCTGCTTTCCAAATTTCATCTAAAAATACGATATTCGCACTGGGTAAGTAGCGTTCTGTAATACGTTTGTACTGGTCTTCTTCCTTGAGTTTTTTAATCGAAATTGGTCCGAAAATTTCGTCTGGAGTGCTAAATTTACTCATTAAATATTCGAAGGAAGTGCCATCACTAAACGCATATTTCAAGCGTCTGGCAATGAGGCTTTTACCCACACCGGGAGGACCAAGCAAGAAAATACTTTCTCCTGCCACGGCACTTAATAAAGCTAGTCCGATGGCTTCTTCTCTTTCGTATAATCCTTTTGATAAGGCTTTAAGCAGCGTGGCTATTTTTTGTCGAATGGCTGTATCTATTTGTACGTTCATGTGGAATGGAACTGAAAAGTAGTCTTTTTGTTTAACCGAAAGGCTAGTAAAATCGGGTTACTAGCCTGAAATAAAAATCACCAAGAAGGGAAAAAAGCATCTTCAATGTGCGAAATTTCGTGCTTACCATCAGAACGGAGAAGCACACCAATCACATCGAATCGAATTGCCCAATCGTGCTTAATTTTTCCATATAAGCGTGGGCGGCATCAATCATCATAGTTTCTTTATGCGCTGTCACAAAGGCTTCGGCTGGTCCGTAATAGTCATAACTTCTTGTTTTTACTTCTACAAATACCAAAATTTCACCATCTTTAGCAATTAAATCTACTTCTGCCCGACTGAATCGCCAGTTAAATTCCAAAATTTGGTATTGTTTTTGCTCAAGATAGGCAGCTGCCAACAGTTCTCCAGATTTACCGCGCTCTATATGGTTCATACTTCTAGGCGCATTCTTTTCTCTACAAAATCGTTAAAATAGGTAGAATGATACAGAAACGCCCCTCCTTTTAATTGCTGGGCAGCATGAACCATCAAAGCTGCAACCATATCCGCCTGGGTAGGGAAATATTTAGAAACTAATCCCCCTGTGACCGTATCTATATTTTTTCCCCAATTGCCAATCCAACTTGACCAATCATTATCAGAAATAAAAGGTGGTCG
>JAAUTG010000107.1 GCA_012031785.1 Saprospiraceae bacterium
ATCAAATTTTAAATCGAACGGGTAAAACACATCGGATACCAAAGCTACTGGAAAGCTCATTCATCCTTTGCAAGCAATTCAGGCTTTGGATTAAAGAACAAAAACGCTAAGCTATTTTGTTACTTTTCATACAAATCTAAAAAAATCCTTTTAAAAAGCGAACAGCCAAGCGCAAATAGCTAACTGTACAAAAAATTAGATTACAGTATTTTAGATGCGTAAACTTGGCTGTAAGAAGTTAATTGACGTTCATCGTAAGCTAATAAAGCACGAAGAACGATGTCGTAAGAGCCATAAATATCATGCAAAATGACCGCATATTTCAACAAGGCATCGTTGGAAAGTGCGTCCAGTTGCATAAAATTCTTAATAAAAATAGCATCTGCCCAAACCTGTTGGCTTAAGCCTGCATAAGGATTGTTTCGCAGCATAAGTGGTTTTACGACTCTACTTACGAGCGGTTCAAATTTGTGAAAAATGAAACCCAAGCCGCGAAGAAATAACTCCACCTCTGCAAATAAAGGTTGACCTTCGTACATAGGTAAAAATTCTACTTCTGTGTGAATAACAAGCGTATCCCTTAGCTTTTGTTGCCCATTTTGGAACACCATCAATTCACCGCCTTGTATATCAATTTTAAGGTAATCTATACTCTTTACGGCTTCCAAATCATCTAGGCGATACGTTTCGATTGGACTGGTCTCCAACACTTTACCCCATTCCGGAAACCCATGAAAATAACTCAATGTTTCCTTATTGGGTTTGAGCAGAGACGACATACCCGGTGCCTGACAGCGATGAAAAGTATGGTTGTTTCCATCACCTACCGCAAAAGGCAAGTAAGTCTCTAAATTACTTTTTTGTTGGTTTAGCACCGCTAATGCTTTTGCATCAGGTTCAAAACCAATTACTTCCGCAATGTTTTTTTGTAGCAAAGGAAGATATGGTGCTTGCCCGTCAATCGGATTTGCACCAACATCTACACATTGAATGGTAGGAAGATTAGGAATGATAGTTGTTAAAGAAGGTTTCATATTCTAGTTGTATGTCGTTAATTAATCACTCCATCACTCATCAATCAACTGATAACCTTGGACTTTTTTCTCCAAACATAAAAAACTAACGCACCAACCACCATTAAAACTAGTCCCCACATCCAAATGAAAAAATTTGATGGTGGCTCAATAGGCTGCGTGTCGCCGATTGGAATGAAAGTTGCCCAATAAAATGGATGCGCCTTGAGGCTAGAATTAGTGTTAAGAAAATCAATTTTTGCCTGCCGCAACGCCGCATCTTTAGCCATACCTACTTTAAGATGGGTATAAAATTGGGTCATTAATTTTTGTGTCGTTTCGTCGTCCACACTCCATAGCGTGGTGATGATGCTTTTTGCACCAGCATAGCTAAATCCTCTAGCCAAACTAATGATTCCTTCGCCAAGTCGAAGTTCTCCAATACCTGTCTCACAAGCACTTAGCACCACCATATCGGCGTTGAGGTTTAGGTGGTACAAATCTCGGTTGTAGAGTTTTTCATTATCTAACGAATCAAAAACTTCCGTGAAGGCAAGATAGGCGTAGTCTCCAACTTCGTCATTGGCTTTGCCATGTGTGGCTAGATGAATAATTTTATAGAATGGAGCTTGTTGCTCGAAGGCGGATACCGTTGCTTTTTCCCCCACTATGACTTTACCACCCAATAGCTTTTGAAGCTGCACCACTTCTGGGATGTTGTACTTTAAAGGGGGAAGAATACCACTACTTGGCGCATTTCTTTTAGTAGGTACGAACGCTGTAACAGGAGAAGTGGCATTACTAAAAGTCGGTGCAAGTCCAAGAAAAAAAACCTTTAGTGCTATTCGTTTTGCGTGCTTTCATCTCTTGAAGAAGGGACGCAGAATAAACATAACTGATTTGATGATTTTTTATCAAATAATCGTGCTGCTTGTGCAGCGTTGGGTCTGCACTTTCTTTTTTAATGAGCGCATCGAAGGGAATGTAACCCAAAATTCCATCAGGAACAATAATGAGCTTTTCGGGTAGCGGAAATACCGCCTCAATAGGTGCAAAAATGTGGGTATAAATCTGAAAAGACAGCGAAGAAATCGCCTTACAATTTTCAAGATAAGCGGATGCTGTTTGATTCGCCGTTAGATGATAATTGGTGTAACTTTTTCGCAAAGCTACTACCCAATCGTTGAGCGGAAAATCTTTTTTTTAGACTAATGAATTGGGCTTGACTTTTGGTAATCACCAATACATAGATAGTTTGTTCTCCAACAAAATATTCTAAAAGCGCCGTTTCTGCATCTGGGATTAATTGCTGTTGCACTTCTTGAATATCAAGCCTTTGAGTGCTATATTTTAGTTGATAGTACGCTTGATTTTCTCGCTCCAATTGTTGCACAAGTAGCTCTAATTTTCTTTTGGTATTTACTAGATTTATCCTAAGTTGGGTGAGCTGTTTTTCGTCTTCGGATTGAAATATCTTCTTTTCTAGTGCCGCTATTTGTTGTTCCCAACGCAATTCTTGGGACAACAAAGAATCGGGAATACCTGCTATTTTTTTTGCATTTCCTTCTTTTACGGCTTCCAACAATACCAAGGATTTACTCGATTCGATGTACTTAAACGCTCGTTTTTGATACTCTAGATGCTTTGTTTTCTCGTATAACGCGGTACAAACCTGTAAAGCCCCTTCATAGACGTTTTTTGCTTTGGTCGCGATAAAACTTTTAGACAAATCCGATTGAAAACCAGTGCGTATTAGGTTAATAAACTTAGCTGTCGTATCGTAAGTAGCTAAAGCATGTTGGAGCAAAGTCGCATCGTTTTTTGATTGTCCATACTCGTATAGGATGCGTGCTTTGCCTGCTAAAATCTCTGTAAGACCGATTTTTTCGCCAATTAATTCCGCCTTCGAGCTAGGGCAATCAGAAAGGCTTTTGGGCATAAAAGAAGGAACATAAATTTTTATCGCTTCTTGATAATCTGTCAAGGCTTGCTGAAACTGTCTTAATTCAAAGTATATTTCGCCTCGAATGTAATAATCAAACGCCAGTCGAAGATTTTTTTTTTCCTTGACTATCATACGCTATGGCGGTTTCTATATTTTTTAGTGCTTTAGGATAATTTTTTGTAATTCGATAAATATTAGCCAGATTGCTGTAATTATCTGCAAGATAGGGCGTTCTTTCTTTTATGTATTGTTGGTTGATTTGATTGGCAAGTTCATACTGCTTGATTGCCGCTAGATAATTCTTTAGAAACACATACCCTACTCCCAAATTTTGATATAAATTAGCTATTTCCCAATAATCCTCCTCGTAGCGTTCTTCGTTTGGGATGGCATCGTATAGCCTCAAGGACTTTTGGGCGTATTCAATCATTTTATTGCCGTTTTCTTTTTCTGCGTAATAAAGTGAGGCGCGATTGTAAGCATGTCTTAGCCGATAAAAGTCATCTTTAAAGTATTTTTCTGTAAGTTCAATTCCAATACTGATATAATTTTCGGCTTGCTCTAAATCATTACTTTGGATTAATACGTATCCTTGTTCCAAAAAATATTTGCTAGAAAATCTTTAGGAATTGCCGACTTTTTATTGTTACCTAAATCAATTATTTTTGGTAATACTTGCCTGCTTCTTGAAAATTAAGCATTTCCAAATGCGCGTTGCCAATATTGCGCATACTTTTTAGCATATCAATGTGATAATCGGCTGAAAATCGCTGTCGAAACTTTATGGCTTGCTCGTAATGACTTATCGCTTTTGGAAAATCCTTGAGGTTGAAATAGCAGATGCCCAATGTATGGAAAGCTAATCCTAGTAAAGAGTCTGCTGTTGTACTGGATTTCCAGTGCGCTGTCTCTTTAGAAAGTAAAGCTACTGCTTTTTCGTAATCTTGCGCTTGTTGGTAGTTGTTTGCCAGTTTTAACGCTAAACCAAGGGCTTGTTCGGGTGCGTTTGAGGCTTGTTTAAGCAGTGTTTCATATATCGTGTTGGCAGCATCAAGTTCTCCTTGTGCCATCAATTCATCGGCTTGCGCTTCTGATTGCGCTAAAAGTGTATTCAGACCAAAAATTAAAAATAAGCAAAATAGGGTACTGTATTTCATTGGATGTAGTTGTTTATCTGGTTATTTGTTGGATTGGTGATTTGAAAAGGTATTAATTTAAATCATCTTAATGCTTCGCCGTAGAGCAAATAAAGGTTAACTGCGTAATACATTTTCTCATTAGTACACCAAACCACCAATCTGACAAATAATCACTAAATGTAAGCCGCGAATCAAAAACGGCAAATTACAAAAGTAATTGTTTTACAGCAAATTAACTATCTCTAATTTGCATCATCATCGTGATATGCCCCAAAATTAGCAATTTCTTTTTAAAATAGTGATTCATGCTAGTATTAACTTATATTGTTTTTTATATTTGCATCGTATTAGATCAAAAACTAAATGATGTGATTTGCCTGCTTCTTTCACCATCTGTTGTTGGCTTTCCATCTTTACAGTTCAAGAAAAAAAGAAAATTATTTTGCTATGTCACTCGTTGACAAAGCGCAATTGATGAGACATACTATCAAGTTAACTCGTAGTTAACCTGATGGCATCTTATAAAATTTTATTTTTTACACGTTTATTTTTTATCTCAAACCTTTCCTGATGATGAATTTAATTAATATTTTCTTTTTTCAGTTGCTTTTTAGCTTTTTTAATTCTCACAACAGCCCTGATGTTACCACGACTGTTGTGAGTAGTCGTGTCACAGATTCCTTAGCCTTGGTTGATCTTTACAACGCCACCAACGGACCGAACTGGATCAACACTTGGAATCTGAATCAACCCATGGATACTTGGTACGGCGTGACGTTGAATGGAAGCGGTTGCGTGTCGTTTCTGACATTGAACAACAATCGCTTATCAGGTACAATTCCTTCCAGTTTAGGCAATTTGAGCAACCTGCTGTCACTTTTACTTGGCAACAACCAATTGGCAGGTACTGTTCCTAGTACGTTGGGTAATATCACCGCATTACAAAAATTGCACCTTTATAATAACCAACTTACAGGCACTATTCCAACCGAATTGGGCAGTTTATCTCAATTGGTTGAACTGGTACTATACAATAATGAATTAACAGGCGTTATTCCTACCAGTCTTGGTAATTTAGATAGCTTAACCTACTTGGGACTGTTCGATAATCAATTGACAGGCAGTATTCCTGCCTCGTTGGGGAATATGGATAAACTTCAGTATTTGTATTTGTACAGTAATCAATTAACTGGAGCTATTCCTAGCGAATTAGGGGATATTCAACCGTTATTGGAGTTGCGTTCGCAATTCAACCAATTATCAGGTAGTATTCCTGCTAGTTTAGGAAATCTGCCAAATTTATATCTATTGTATCTATCCAATAACCAACTCACAGGCACTATTCCTTCCGAATTGGGCAATTTATCTCAATTGGTTGAACTGGTACTGGGCAGTAACCAATTGACAGGTACAATTCCTCCTGTGCTTGGTAATTTGGATAGTTTAACGTACTTGGGACTATACAATAATCAATTGACAGGAACTATTCCGTCAGAGCTGGGGAATATGGATAAACTTAGGTTTTTGTACTTGTATCAAAACCAACTATCGGGTACTATCCCTAGCGAATTAGGTAATATCTTGCCACTTGAGTTATTATACCTGTACAACAATCAATTATCGGGTAGTATCCCAACTAGTCTGGGGGACTTGTCAAATTTAACGGAACTACGTCTGGATGATAACCAACTCACAGGCACTATTCCAGCCGAATTGGGTAATTTATCCAAATTAATCCAACTGATACTGGGTATCAACCAATTGACAGGTACGATTCCTTCTTCTTTAGGCAATTTGGATAGTTTAACTTTCTTAAGTTTATACTCAAATCAGTTGACAGGTAGTATTCCTGCCTCGTTGGCGAATATGGATAAACTTAGGTTTTTGTATCTGTTTAATAATCAGTTAAGTGGTACGATTCCTAGTGAATTGGGTGATATTCCAACACTTGAGTTATTTACGCTCCTACAATAATCAATTATCGGGCAGTATTCCAGCCGAACTAGGGGCAATGAACAAGATAAAACGAATGTGGCTGTACGGTAATCAACTTAGTGGAACGATACCTGCAGAATTAGGCAATTTAAGTACGCTCGAAGTGCTGTATCTCTACAACAATCAGTTGACTGGTGCCATTCCCACACGCTTAGGCAATTTATCCAATTTGCAATTTCTGGATTTCCATAGCAACAGTTTATCTGGTAATATTCCACCTACACTTGGTAATTTGGATACGCTTATTCATTTGTATTTGTATGACAATGACTTGAGTGGTACGATTCCATCCGAATTGGGTAATCTGTCCTATTTACAACGATTGTTAATAGGACAAAACCAACTGACTGGTGCTATACCCCCAAGTTTGGGTAACATGGAGAATTTAAACCTTTTTTACATAGACAACAATCAATTGAGCGGAGAACTGCCCTCCGAATTGGCAAATCTTAGTAACTTGACAGCGATTCAGTTGCAATCCAATAATTTAAGAGGTTGTTTTCCAATGGAATACAATGCGTTTTGTGATATATCTGTTAGATTTGATGGCAACCCTCTATTGCCACAAGGTGGGGATTTTGCAGCCTTTTGTGCATCGAGTTTGGGAGCGTGTTCGCCTTGCAGAACAAGAGATTCTCTGGCTTTGGTGGATATTTACAACGCTGCTGGCGGTGCAAGTTGGACGATTCCTTGGAATTTGAATCAACCGTTGAACACTTGGCATGGGATAAGCACCAACACGGACGGTTGTGTGACCATATTGAACTTGAGTAATAACAATTTAACAGGTACGTTACCAACCTCTGTTGGTAATATGTATCAATTAACCGACCTTGATTTGAGTGGCAATAACTTGACAGGTACGATTCCCACTCAATTAGAAACTTGCTACGAGTTGGCGTTTTTAGATTTAAGCCAAAACAATCTAAATGGTGCAATTCCAGTGAAGTTGGGCAACATTTCCAACCTTCAGTATTTATTCCTGAACAACAACGCATTGAGTGGGGCTATTCCAGCCGAAATTGGTCAACTAAACAAACTGGAAATTCTACGCCTCGAAGAAAACGATTTGACAGGCACTATTCCAGAACAACTTTGGCAACTTACACAACTTCAAAAACTTACGCTCCAAGCCAACAACTTGACGGGCACGCTTTCTCCCAATATTGGCAAACTCACGAAACTACAAGTGTTTAGAGCAGGCAATAATGGTCTTACTGGTGCTGTTCCTGCCATTCTTTGGTCGTTGTACGAATTGACGGAACTAGGTTTGGAAAACAATACTTTTACTGGAACTTTGCCAAGCAGTATCGGGAGTTTGACTAAACTACAAACCCTCGTTCTAAGCGATAACGCATTTTCAGGTGCGTTGCCATCGCAATTCAGCAACTTAACTGCAATCCAAAGTATTGAAATTCAAAACAATAGCTTTAGTGGGCAGTTGCCAGTTGCGCTTGCAAATTTACCAAACCTAAACTACCTGACCGCCCAGAACAATCAATTCGTAGGTTGTTTTCCGCCTGAATATGCAAATCTTTGTTCAATTGGAACAGTAAACTTTAATGGAAATACAGGACTTTCTAACAACGGTAACTTTGTTTCCTTTTGTAACGGAAGCGGAGGCGCGTGTTTAGAAAATGATGATTGTGTTACCGCCATTACGTTACCTATGAATCTTGACCCTTGCGGTGTGGATAGCCGTCAAGTCATCTTGGATGGAGCTGGAGCTAGTATCAATGGACCTTATAGTACGCTTTACAGCAGCACTTTTGCAGGAAACGATGTTTGGTTCAAAACCACTGTACCCGCAACAGGCAATTTATTGATTAGAAAAGATTCTTCTACCAATATTCGCCTTTACGCCGAAGTGTATTCGAGTTGCCCAAGCAGTGCTGCCGATACTTTAACGTCGGGTTATCTAGCCAACAATCCAAATGTATTGGTCATCAGCCATGTTCCTGGACAGGAAATATACATTCGCGTTTGGGATAGCCTTAATTTGGTGGTCAATCAGACAGGTATAGCCACCTCTGAAATTTCAGCCCACCAGTTGTCTGCCAATCCTGACGAATGGAAACTTTGTGATTTTAAGGAATCAATTGTAGGAGCATCCGATGGGACAGGTACGCGCTTAGCCAATGAATTTATTGTTCAGTTTCCGCCAGACGCAACACCAGCGCAAGTTCAAGCCTTAAGGGACAGCTTAGGTATTACCGAATATGAAACTTGCGATTGTTCTGAAGCGCCTATCGAATTATGGAAAACTACAAACCCGATTAATACAGAAGATAAACGGAACAAAACGGCTGCATCTGGCACCGTAGCCAACGATACGATTGGATACAACTACGAAATCAATATCGTGCAGTTTGTGGATACATTAAGATCTAAAGTGGTCACCGAAAATTCATTCAATGCCAAGATAGCGTTGGACAGCGTGGGCAACTATGTAGTGGTTTGGCAGGAATTTGGAAAGCTGGGCGACGGAATAAGAGAAGCTAATATCTACGCGCAGCGATTTAATGCACGAGAAATCGCACAAGGCGATAAATTTGTAGTCAATACCAACACAAGCCTCTCCCAAACGCGACCAGAAGTAGCGATGAGCAAAGATGGCGATTTTGCGATTACTTGGTTTGACAACCGCGATGAAAACCCGTCCAATACATCGCCTGGACAAGTATGGGTGAAAAACTACAACCGTTTGGGCTTTCCCATCCAAGAACAACTGGTGGGCAACAACCTTTTTGAACCTTCCGTAGCGATGGACAGCGACGGTAATTTTGTGGTGGCTTATCGAGCTAGAGAGACGAATGGCACAGGCTATATCGGTGTAAAACAGTTTGATAGAAATGGCAATACCATAAGGACTATTCCTGTAACGCCAGTTGCGGGCGCAGCGACCGATATTTCTCCGAAAGTAGCCACAACAGCCGATGGCAACTTCACCGTTGCTTGGATTAATACGGCTTCGGATGTCGTCAACAAACAACTGTTTAACGCAAGTGGCGTAGCATTGACTAATTTACAATCTGTGTCACACGCTATTCTCAGCCAACCTTTTGAAATACAAGACAATGTAGTCAATCTTAGCATGAGCAACGATGGGAATGCTATCCTGAGTTGGCAACAATTTTACAGCGGAAGTGAGGAAAATTATTACACGTCTGAGCTTTTTGACCGCTATGGCGATTCGAGAATGGTATTTCCTGTTCGCAACACTTACTTCACGGGCTTGCAAGAAGCAGGAACCGTGCCGGAAGTGGCAATGGATGGAAAGGGCGATTTTATCGTGGTTTGGTCTGAGAATTACAATGGATTTGGTGGCGCTTATACCGTGAAAGGAGCTTATTTTGATAGTCTGGGTACAAAAATTGGGGATGATGTAGTCATAAATATCAACGAGACAGGAGAATACGTAAATGACGTAGCCATGAACGATGCAGGAAAAGTAGCTGTGGTTTTCTCTTCTAGCAACGATATTTTTACGAAGTGCTTTAATAGTAACTCCTCCAGTGAACCACTTAGCGATGTGCGCACTACCTACTACGTGGAAGGCACTGAAAAAGGCAACTTTACGCCTTACGCACCCGCTACACCAACTTCCAGCATTAGAGTAGCAGTTATGGATTCTGGTGTAAAAAAAGACGATCCTAATTTTACGGATGCCCTTTGGCGGTACAGCACGGAGGATGGCAGTTGCGAAATTGAAAACAACAGCAACGATACAGGTTTTGACTACGTTAATAAAGATGGAGACCCCGACGATTTGGATGGTCACGGACACGCTGTGAATGGACGTTTGATTGCAGGATTTCCATCTGATATTGACTTAGAGCTAATCAACATAAAACTTTATGAGAGCAACAAAAGTACCTTATTTGGTGCTGTTTGTGGAATGTACTACGCCATCGAGCAAGGCGCGAAAGTGATTAATCAAAGCTGGAGTTTTGAAAGTGCAGAATACCCTAGTATTCTAAAAAATGCTTTGGATTATGCGCGCTGTCAAGATGTTTTGGTCGTTACCTCGGCGGGCAATACAGGCACAAATAATACGTTGCTTCAAAAATATCCTTCCAATTTTAGTGAAGCGATGAACAATATCATCACCGTAGCCGCCTACGAGCGCGAACTCGAAGGAAACACAGTGACCTTAGCGGGTTATTCCAATTTTGGAAGCAACGTGGATATTGCCGCACCAGGCTATTTGGAAACCCTCGACCTGCAAGGCAATGTCGTGGCTTTAGTTGGGACTTCCCTTGCTGCACCAGAAGTGGCGAGAGTGGCAGCCATCATTCGAGCAAGATATCCACAATTGACCGCAGTTGAAGTTAAAGAATGTATTATGACCAGTGCCGATAATTTCGGGTTGAATGTTCGCTCTGGCGGTATTCTTAACGAAACCGCAGCCTTGAGCTGCGCAGCACAAAAATCGCTGGTAGCAAGTGCGCCTTGTCAAAGTGAAAAAATAGTATTGGATGCAACCGCCATCAGCGAATCTTGCGTTGGCGACAATGGCAGCATTACGTTACTGGTTTCGGGAAGTGAATTGAATCCAAGCTATCTTTGGTCAAACGGTGCGACCACAAAAGACATAAGTGGCTTGATGGCAGGCACTTACACCGTAACAGTAACAGACGCTTGTGGCTGTATCAAAACGCTTTCTCAAACCGTTATGAACAATTGCAATGGTGGTGTAAGTTGCCCAACCAACTTGACGCTTAACGCCAATCCATTGATTAGCGATGTTTACAAAGCAACAACCATCACATCAAGTGCTATCATTAATCCTGGTACATCCGTTACTTTTGAAGCAAGTAACCAAATTACGCTGCTTCCTAACTTCCACGCTAAACAAGGTGCAACTTTCAGTGCTAAAATTCAGACTTGTGTGCCAAGCAACTTGGCAGTTGAATCGAGAAATGAACCCCAAGCGCGCATTCAAGAATTGGCGTTGACGGTTAGTCCAAATCCTTTTTCTCAAGATGCGCAAATTAGCTACTATCTACCCGAAGCAATGGACGTAACGCTAAGTTTGTACAACATCAAAGGGCAATTCATCAAATACTTGGTGCATGGCAGCGGACTTGAAGGTTGGAACAATGTTACACTTGAAACCAACGATTTGGCGAGTGGAATGTACTATTTGCGACTACAAAGTAAGAATCATTATTTGGTACAGAAATTAGTCAAAAGTGAATAACTGATCTATCAGTCTTGGGGAACATCAAGATTCCTATACCAAAGAATTTATTTTGATAGGATTCAAAGATTTACAAAACTCATTTGAAACTATTGAAAAAGAAAATAATGTTGCGACTGATGAAATACAAGCTGTGAAAGAATTGCTTACAATGAAGAAAAAACCTTGCCAAGAGCAAGGTTTTTTCAACAATAAATACCTGAATCTTAAAAAAAATTAAGCAGGAATTATTACTTTGTTGATGACGTGGATTACGCCGTTATCAGTTTCAACATCAGCTATTACAACTTCTGCATCGTTGATAAATACTTTTCCGTCTGTCAAATGTACAGTAATCTCGGCACCGTTTACAGTTAGCAGCTTTCATTCCAATCAGACAAAATCTGTGGACATTACTTTTCCTGCCACTACGTGGTAAGTAAGGATACCTTGCAATTGAGCTTTGTTTTCAGGTAAAATCAATGATTCTACTGTTCCCGCTGGTAAAGCTGCAAAAGCGTCGTCAACTGGAGCAAATACAGTGAAAGGACCATCACCACTCAAAGTGCTTACCAATTCGCCAGCAGTTACCGCTGCAACTAAAGTTGTAAATGAGCCGTTTGCTACGGCAGTTTCGACAATGTTCATAAATTTATCTATTTATTTGGGCATGTAACTCTTAATTCGATTTTATTGTTCACGGTTATTTATAAACATAACGCACTGTTAACATTGGACTAGTAAAATGAGGACTAGGATTAATTTTTTGCTATATTTTGACTTCGTGTCGGCTATTCTAAGGCGGATTTTGCCAAAAAGCAAACCCCTAAAATATTGCACTAAAATGTATATTCTCATTTTTCTTTGCCTAAAGAAAGATTAATGTTAGACAAGTTGATTGTTGATTAGAATGTAGAAGTTTCACTTCGAAGCGTTATGCCAAATTATTTTTTCTAAAAACCACCTAGCTACATAGCATTTGCTGTTGCTGTAATTTCCAAGATCAGTGCTTACAAAAAATACAACGCCATCAAGTAGCCTTACAAATAAATTACTAAATCAACCAGCTCGTAGTCTCATTTTTAATTGGTTAGCCTTTTGCCTACACCATTGATTTTCGCATCAATAAATTTGTAAAACAAGTGCGGTTTCTGTGGTCGCCAATGCAATTCATTGAAGGCAGCACCGAAATTGACGTAAAAATGGATACTTGTGTCGTGCATTTCCTCTTCCACATGCTTCAGGGTATTGACGAAACAAATCCAGCCATTATCGTCTTTCACATCGTCGAACCATTCTTCGTAGTAACAATCGTCGGAGCCATGAAAGTTAAGCACATGTTCGCAAATGATTAGAAACTTAAAAATACCTTGCTCAATCATATTGTCTGCCACCTCGCGCTTCAGGTACATCACGTCGTTGGAGATACAATCATTCCACTCCCCAATCAACTCCAAAATGGCAAACCCTTCGTCGTAATCCGCGAACAGTAATTTGATGTAAAGTGTATTCGAGCCAAAATCATCCCATTGTGGATGAATATAGTAATTATAAATCTTATTCGTATATTCAAACTCGCTGTATTGCCGCCCAAAAAAGGGGGAACGCTCGTCCTCCGAAGCAATATACCAATCTCGCCAATGGTAATATGGTTCTATATCGTGCATTTTGTAAGTATCGTTTTAATTAAAAAACGACACAACACCGCGTTTTGACGAATTGTTTAGGCAAATATATGGTATTGTTGCAACGGTTTGATGTCAGCGTAAAAGTCCTTTTTAAACGCAAATACCCAAATGTAAACGTAGGCGTGTATGGTCATGGCAACTCAATGTCGAATGTCGTCAACTTAAGATTTGACAAACCGTGATAGTATCGTAGTGACTGACAATCACCGCGGCACTAAACATTTATTTTCAATAATTTATGTATTAAAAAAATGTAAAAGCCATTTCAACAATGATAGCAAGATTTTCCCTAAGTTGACGACATTCAACTCGATGTCATCCCAACAACTAGCCAACTTAGTAACTTTTAATCAACGAGTTATATATCATAGAACTAATCTTCCATTTTCCCTATCCGTTGAATAAATCATCTGTTCTTTGAGCAAACTGTCCAACTCTTTACTAATGAATTGTGCTAAATCGTTTACGTAATCCACAGAGAACTGAAAGGTAATACCAGCAGTGGCGTACACTTCTGGAATACTTTTCGTGTAGCCCAAACTCAAAGCCGAGATAAAATCGTTCAACGCCACGCTACCTTGTTCTTTGTAGCGTTTCCAAATGGCAATTGCTCCCAACTGCGCCATACCATACTCTACGTAATAAAAAGGAGCTTCAAACAGGTGTAACTGCCGATACCAAGCGCAAGCTACGTAATCGTCTAGCCCAGCGCGATTGATGACGGGTGTGCTGAAGGCTTGCATGGTAGTCAGCCAACAGTGGCGCCGTTCTTCAGCAGTATGGTCAGGGTGAGTGTAAATCCAATGTTGAAACTGGTCAATCGTAGCAATCCAAGGTAGCAGTTGTAAAATATTTTCCAGTTGCCAAATTTGCGCCCTAATCAAATCCTGACGTAAGGGGAAAAAATGATGCCACAAGTCCATCGTGAGTAACTCCATGGTCATGGCTGCCAATTCTGCAATCTCCGCAGGCGGTCGTTTAGCGGTAATCAAAGGCAACGCTCTGGTCAAAAGCGCGTGAACAGCATGACCGCTTTCGTGCATAAACGTTCGCATATCACCTATTGAACCCGTTGTATTCATAAAGATAAAGGAAATACCTGTAGCCGTCAAAGGCATATTGTAACCGCCGTGCCGCTTGTTTGGGCGCGACTCCAAATCCAAATGCCCTGCTTGGCGCATCCGTTCGATACATTGTCCAAAAGTGGATGCAATTCGTGTAGCAAGCGAATGGATTTTTCCATCAACTCTTGTTCGCCATTGAAAGGCTGCAAAGGAGCTTGAGCCATTGGATCTACATTCAAATCCCAAGGGCGCAGTTCCTCTAATTGCAAATTGCGTTTTCTGCGTTCATGGATAGTGGTTACGATAGGGACAATCGTCGTTTTAATAGATTCGTGAAAGTTAAGACAGTCTTGTGAAGAGTAATCAAATCTTCCCAAATGTTGAAACCTATAATCGCGGTAATTATCAAAATTTGCTTGGTTCGCAATTTTAAGGCGTATGGCGCGAAGGTCATCAAAAATACGCTCGACCTCTACTGTTAACGCTTGCAAGTTGCTGTGTACCAATTTGAAGGCTTGTTCTCTAGTCGCTCTATCGCTTTCTTCCAACTTGCCCAGCGCTTGCTGCAAGGTCAAATCTACTGCCTGAAAAGGAATTACAATTTTAGAAAACAAAGTGCCATAATGCTTAGCTTGCAATCGCTCTTCGGCAATCAAAGCTACATTTTCCTCTCGGAATAGTCTGCTGCTGTTGTTAATATCCCTCAAATAGATGCGGTACTGCTCCTTGTTTAAGGCTGGAGCGTAGGGCGAATCGAAAAGTTTTTTGTTCAATTGGAACTCGTAGGCACTAGCTTTGGGTGAGATTTGCTGCACGAAATACTCATATTCTTTAATTGCTGCTTCGTGCTGCGTGTTAGTGGTCAAACGAATGTAACGCCAGCCAAACTCTTCATAAACTGCAATCTCTAACGCATTTCTATCCACAATCCAAGCCTCTAATGCCTCTACGCTTGGGATGGCACGCGCCTGCAGTTCTTGATAAATTGGCTCTAAATCCTCCCAATTTTTTATAGACAACCATATTTTGGAAGATTTTGGAAGTAGAAATACAGAATTTGTAACTGGTGTAACCATGAAATAATTGTAGAATTGGATTACTAACTTGTTTACATGCTGACAA
>JAAUTG010000108.1 GCA_012031785.1 Saprospiraceae bacterium
TTCTTCATTTTTCATTCTCATTTTTAATTTTTCATTCTTAATTCTTCATTCTTATTTTTTTTTATACAAAAAGACAATGAACAAGAAAAAATACTACTCATCGGTTGGGATGGTGCCGATTGGAAATACATCAACCCATTATTGGATGCAGGCTTGATGCCAAATCTACAAAAATTAGTGGAAGGTGGTTCTATGGGACGCTTGGCAACCCTTGACCCACCCTTGTCCCCGACTTTGTGGACTTCTATTGCAACCGGAAAGCGACCTTATCAACACGGCATTCATGGATTTACGGAACCCGACCCAAGTGGAGAGGGGATTCGCCCGATTTATAGCACCAATCGCAAGGTGAAAGCGATATGGAACATCCTAACGCAACATGGTTTGAAAACCCATGTCGTGGGTTGGTGGCCCTCGCATCCTGCCGAACCTATCAATGGCGTGATGATTTCCAATTTATACCAGAGAGCAAATAAGCGAATCCATGAGCCTTGGCAGATGCTTAAAGGCACTGTCCATCCAGAAGAAAAATCAGATTTGTTTGCCAAGTTGCGCATCCATCCCGAAGAATTGACGGGCAACCATATTGAACCGTTTGTACCCAATTTGGATAAAGTGGATCAAAGCAAGGACAAGCGATTGATGAGCATTGCCAAAATTATTGCGGATTGTTCTACCATTCATTCGGCAGCTACCTACATTATGGAGCACGAAGAATGGGATTTCATGGGCGTTTACTACGATGCGATTGACCACTTTTGTCATGGTTTTATGAAATACAATCCGCCACGTCGTCCGCATATTTCCATCCAAGATTATGAGCTGTACAAAGATGTTGTGGCGGGTGGTTGTCGTTTTCACGATATGATGTTGGGGCGTTTGATGGAATTGGCAGGTGAGGATACCACGATCATTTTGATCAGCGATCATGGTTTTCATCCCGACCACAATCGTCCGAATGCCATTCCAAAAGAACCCGCAGGTCCAGCAGTAGAACATAGCCCCTTTGGGATTATTGTGATGAATGGCGCAGGCATCAAAAAAGATGACACCATCGTTGGTGCGAGTTTATTGGACATTACACCGACTTTGTTGCATTTGTACGGTTTGCCTGTGGCGGAAGATATGGATGGCAAGGTATTGGTGAATATTTTTGAACAAACTCCTGAAATTCAGACGATTAAAAGTTGGGAGAATATCAAAGGGGAGGACGGCGCTCATCCGAAAAATATAGAGGTAAATGCGGCGGATGCTAAAGCAGAATTGCAGCAACTCATCGAGTTAGGGTATGTGGAAGACCCAGGCGAGAACGGCGAAGTTGCTGTAAAAAACACAGTGGACGAAAACAACTACAACCTAGCCCGTGCCTACATTGATGGCGGAAAATGGGCAGAAGGGATAGCCATACTAGAAAAGCTACACACTGAAAATCCTAAAACGATGCGTTTTTCGGTGCGTTTGGCGACAGCTTACCAAGCAACAGGCAAATTGAAAGAAGCTCGAAAAATAGTGGATCATATCCGTTCCATCATGGATAGAGAAAGTCCACAGTTGGATATGCTGGAAGCGACCCTCCTAATGAACGAAGAACGATTCAAAAAAGCGTTGACGTTGTTGCAAAAAGTGGAGCAAGAAGCAGGCGAACAACCGAACTTACACTTGCGTTTGGCGAGTGCTTACTTGCAACTCAATCGCTTAGAAGACGCAGAAAACGCCGTTCAAAAAGAACTGAACATCAATCCAGAAGAACCATCCGCCTACTACACCTTGGGATTGATTTATTACCGCCAAATGCGCTACGAAGAGGCGTTGAATAGTTTTATGGATACCGTAGGTTTATTGTTTTATAATCCTTCGGCGCACTATTACATTGGCGAAACGCTTGCTGCCATGCAAGAATACGAAAAAGCCATCGAAGCCTTTGATACTTGTTTGAAACTTGCACCCGGCATGAATCAAGCTCGACAGCGCATCATCCAAATTTACGAAAATGCGTTGGAACAACCAGGCAAAGCCCTTCGATACAAGGCAGATTTTCAAGAAAAAATACAAGGCACGATCAATATCGTTTCGGGTTTACCGCGCGCTGGAACTTCGATGTTGATGCAAATGTTGGAAGCAGGTGGGTTGGACATTTTCACGGATGGCGAACGCGAAGCCGATGAAAACAACCCCAAAGGGTACTACGAACACGAAGCCGTAAAAGCCCTGAAGCGCAACAAAGCCTTTTTGAAAGAAGCCAACGGCAAAACCGTGAAAGTGATTGCCCAACTCCTTCCTCAACTGCCCATGACTTATCATTACCGAATCGTATTCGTGGAGCGCGATGTGTTGGAAGTCATTGCTTCGCAGCAACGGATGTTGGAGCGCGACGGCAAGCGCGTAAAAACGGATACGTTGCCTTTGAATTTGATGGAACAGTACAAAACTACGCTGAAAAAGGTAAAAACGTGGGCAAGCAATCAACCGAACGTGGAAATCCATTACGTGCAATACAAAGATATTTTGGAATCTCCATTCCTACAAGCTATGCTAATCAACGACTTTTTTGAAGGAACGCTCGCCGTTGAAAACATGGCAGCCGTAGTGGATGCAAGGTTGTATCGGGAGAAAATGGTGTAGTGGCTAATGAAGGCTTCACTTGAAGTGAAGCCTTCATTAAGGAGAGAAATAATAAACTTACTTAAATAAATTCTGTCAAAATAATTATCCTGTTAGGGATAGGCTTATTCTGTAAATAATAATTAGCCTGAAAACCAATTATTTAGAAAATTGATAACCAATATCTTATTTGAGCTTGTTTATCGAAGCTAATTCAAACCCTCTAGGAGATATTCTACTCTAGTTATCCCTTGCGAACATTCATGCTCCGTAGGAGCTAACTGTTTGTAGCTCAATTATAAACCCTTCACCATAAGCTCCATAGGAGCGACCTAAAGTTGCTTGTAGAGGCTATAACTGCTATAAACAGGTCGCTCCTACGGAGCTAGTCACATACTCTATTAAGTCCTACAAACAGTAATCTCCTACGGGGATAGGCTTATTCTGTAAATAATAATTAGCCTGAAAACCACTTGCTTATAAAATTGATAACCAATATCTTATTTGAGCTTGTCTATCGAAGCTAATTCAAACCCTCTAGGAGATATTTCCCTTTAGCTATCCCTTGCGAACATTCATGCTCCGTAGGAGCTAACTGTTTGTAGCTCAATTGTAAACCCTTTACCATAAGCTCCGTAGGAGCGACCTAAAGTTCCTTGTAGCGGC
Source organism: Saprospiraceae bacterium (assembly GCA_012031785.1). Classification (GTDB taxonomy): domain Bacteria; phylum Bacteroidota; class Bacteroidia; order Chitinophagales; family Saprospiraceae; genus JAAUTG01. The sequence goes on from JAAUTG010000108.1 coordinate 3,268, forward strand.
TAACCAACTTTCAAATTGAATTATTGTAAGGAATAATATGAAAATAAATTTTCAGTATCCATCAACATAATAATTTTGTCAACTTAAGATATGGGTTAAGTTATTTTTTACCTAATTCCTTATTCAAAAGGGCATTAAGAATAAAAAGGTTATAAAATTTACTTATGATAAAATCACAAATGAACCAAACATTTTCATAATCGTTTTATAATAGATATTTTGGAAAAGCAAACTAATTTTTAGCAGTATTTTTGAATTTGTAATGCTCTCCCAAGCAAGAACTGTCTTTACTATGCCTAATACATTTATCCAAATATACATCCAAATTGTTTTTGCTGTAAAAGGAAGACAAAACCTTATTTCTTCAAAAAATCGAGAAGAACTGCAGAAATATATTAGCGGAATTGTCCAAAATAGAGATCAGAAAATGCTCGCCATATTTGTAATGCCCGATCATGTCCACTTATTGGTCGGAATAAAGCCTAGTATTTCGTTGTCTGATTTAGTAAGAGATGTCAAAGCAGGTTCGTCAAAATTTATCAATGATAAACATTGGATGACTGGTAAATTCGCTTGGCAGGAGGGATATGGTGCGTTTTCCTATTCTAAAAGTCAAATTGATACAGTAATTCAATATATTTTGAACCAAGAAGAACACCATAAAAAGAGAACCTTTAAAGAAGAATACCTTAGTTTTCTCAAAAAATTTGAAGTAGAATACGATGAAAAATATTTGTTTGAATGGATTGAGTAAACAGGTCGCTCCTACGGAGCTAGTCAGACACGCTATTAAGTCCTACAAACAATAATCCCCTACGGGGATACGGTTTCTACACATCTTTATAGGTAATGTTTTTGGCTTCGGAAAGGCGAAAAATTGATAAATAACTCACCCCGCAAACCTTTTTTATGCCTCGAAAGGGTACAATATTGATGATTGAATTATTTAAGTTTATAATATTTTACCTTTGCAATGCTGCTGAATAACTTACTGATAGCAGAAGTATCACTTACTACAATCATAGTTGAATATTTAGGTTTTTCAAATCGGTATTCAACTCCTCCTCATCGTAATTCATGTAGATCAGCCTATCGCCCAATGCTTTTTGGAAGGCAGCTCTATTCAACCAGACAAAGTCTTTGCTTTTCCAAAGCTCATTCTTCTTTTCTCATAAAGAAAACAGGCAAGGTCAACCAACAATTTCATCCGCGCTGGTTTCCAGTTTATTTAAAAAATAATCTGAAACGACAAGTGCCATATCGTATTACTTTTGTTATTCGCTACTTAACAGTTATTCGCACCAGTCCGTTCAATACGATAGGAAATTAAAACCCTTTGTTGCGTTCTGCCAAGCTTTGACGAAGCGTCATAGTGTCGGGGTGACTATCAATCACCTCGGCACTAAACACTCATTTTTAACAATTTATGTATTAAAAAATACTAAAATTACATCATCAATGACAGTAAGATTTTACTAAGTTGACAACATTCGACAAAGTCATCCGTTCAATTAAGAATACCCTATTTTTTTATTGCTTCACAAATTTTCTAGCACTGATGTTTCCTTTTTGGTCGGTAATGGTCAAAATATAAATGCCATTGTTGAATTGGTTAACTGGTAAAATCAAATTTTGATGGTCCACTTTAGTCGCTTGCATCAATTTACCTTGCAAATCAAAAACACGAACAAAAGTAATGACTTCTGCATCTAGGTTTTGGATGTATAATTCATCGCTCACTGGATTAGGGAAGAACAAAATATTGTTTTCTACGAATAAATTTTTGGTAGAAGAGATATCGCTAAAGCCGAAAATATCAGTACCAATCGGTTGACCTTCCGTGCCTGCTCTGTAAGAAACTGTGGTGGCGCTATATCCGTAGTCGTGCGACATGTCGTAGCGAGGTACCATAGCGCCAATAGCGGAATACAACGGATTCGGGGTTAAACTAGAGTGATCCCAAGGCAATGCGTTACCAGTGTCCCCAGCATGATGCTTGCTGATAAAGTCAAAAGAAAAGGGAACGGGAGCAGCGAAAACTAAGTTTTCTTCAATATTAGTAGCACCCAGTCCCAAAGAGTCAATGATGGCTAGTACATCTGTGCTGAAATTGAGTGTTTGCACAATCGTATCACCGTCTGCTTGTTGGGCGGGTGTAGCATTAACCACCAAACTATCTCTAAAAAAATTGTTGTGGCTGATGGTCCATTTTTCATTGCCTGAACGGGTCAAAGCAGCACTTAAAATAACGCGCTCACTGTCATCTTCTTCAGGGTCTAAGCTAAATTGACGACCCAAGAAAGCGCCATTAGCAATAATGTTGTTGGTGAATATCATTTCTTCTACTTCGCCTACTTCAAATCCACGTTGCGCAATATTGGCTACGGTATTTTGGTTGAATCTAAAGTAGGTAATTGCGCCACCTCCATCTCTAATGATTCGGCTAGTAATGTTGTAAATCAAAGAATTTTCTATCCACAAGGTATCAATTTGATTGCCTCTATCATCCACTATACGACCATTATCTGGGTTGCTTGGTACGCCTATTCTTGAAAAAATGGAATTGGTGATGTAAACTCTATTGTCTTTGCCATCCAATCGAAATGCTGCTTGACCAGAATCATCCACCAAGCAGTTGTCCATTTTGATAACAATACTATCGGCACTGGCTCTGATGATGCGCTCGGTGATACCTCCTAAAAGATCGCGGTTGGTCAAGTGCAAACCTTCCAAAGTGATGTCTGCTCTAGGTCTAAAAAGTTGATCCACAGCAGCACCACCCGACGCTGGCGCAAAGATGATGATTGGACGAGGACCATCGCCATCTTCTGCCTTGATGTGCAGTTTGAATCCACTGTTTCCGACTTCTCCTGTAAGAAGATAAGGAAATCCACGACGCAACACAAGAATTTTACCTTGATTAGCGACATTATCAATTGCTTGATTGAGTACGCCTGCTGCGCCTGGCTCTATAATAATTTGCTCTTGTGCTTGCAAGTTGTTTGCCAAAAGCACTACCATAAAGAGGGAAAAAATGTGCAAAAAAGTCTTCATAATTGAACTTATGTTTAAAATTAGTAATAATGATTTCTTGTTCAGTTTTAAGTAATTACAACAGCGTTAGAACTTATATCTAAAGCCTAAGTCGCCAGTCCAGCCAAAAAATTCTTCTCTACTCACAAAACTGGTATTGCCTACAAAAGCGCGTTCTGGTTGATTGCTAAAATTGTTGAGGTTGAAGAAAACAGACCAGTGCTTAGAGATTCTTTGGTTAATCGCTAAATCCCAGCGCAAGGAAAGGTCTGTGAATCCATCCAATTCTTCGCGTTGCCCAACAAAGGCTAGGCTATTGCCTTGATAAATAGCGGAAACTCTACCAGAGAACCCTTTGCGCTCATAACCAATTTGAAAATTGGCAATCAGATTTGCCTGTCCAGGCACCCTACCCAATCTCACTGTGTCTGTTACTTCGGTGAAAAAGAAAGGTGGCGTAGTCGGGTCAAATCGGTTGGTGATGTCAAAGAAAGGATAAAAAGTTTCAGAGCGGACTACCGTAAAGTTAGCTCCCAGCAATACGCCTTGCCAAAATTTATTCAACGACCTAAAGTTGGCTTGCAAATCCACTTCCATACCAAGTACCGTGGAGGTGCCGGGTGCATTAGCGGGTTCTGTTAACTGGTAGCCACCGAACTGTCCATCTAAAATTCGATTGATACGGATGTAATCCACGTTCTCAAATTCTTTGTAAAAAGCCCCAATCGTGAACAGCCCAAACTCATTGTAAAAGGAGAGGAATAAGTCGTAGTTCCAGTTGGTGGTGTGTTTCAAATCGGGCTTTCCTCTATCAATTTCAAAGTCGTTTTGATTGATGCGTTCCCAAGGCACAAGGTTGAAATAGTTGGGGCGAGAAAGTGTTTTGGTTACCGCCAATCGCACGTCGAACCACTTGGTGGCTTTGTAGCGCAGATGGAACATGGGCAGTAATTCGGCATATCCCTGTGCACCCACAGAATCAATTAGGTTTAACACGCCTGTTCCTTCATCGGTGGGTGTTCCTTGCACACTTCGGTACGATTGTCTGGTGTTTTCATAGCGCACCCCACCAATGAACATTAATTTTTTACCCAAATTTACTTCTGTCATGGCGTAGCCTGCATATATTTTTTCTCTTGCGGTGTAGTCCTCCAAATCCACGAGCGGATTGAGGAGGTATCCATCGCGGAAACGCTCATAAAAATTGATGACTTTTTGAGGGTCAAGATGACCGCCATGATCAAGTGAATCTCCTGGTTGGAAGTTTGTTCCAAAAAGGGCATTGTAAGCGTTGAAGTCTAAATTTTCGGGGAAGGCAATTTTATCTTTCAACTCTGGCACATTCACATCATAATCCGCATTGCCATTGAGAAAATCATTGGCTTTAAAGTCGCCTAAAAAATTCGTTAAGTAAATTCGAGGGTTGTTAATGGCATTATTGGTAGCGAATAAATCTCTGTTGTCGCGAGCTATATTTTCGTTTTGCAAATAAGGACGCATCAGATACTGCGTAATATCTCGCTCTCGTGCTTGGTCGCGGTATTTTGCGCCTACTTTAATGTAACCCGATATTTTTCCACCGTTGTTGAATTTCTGCCTCAAGTCCAACTGTGCGGTGGTGTTGCTATCTTCAATAAAATTATCTTCATAGTTGGTGTCGTGCAAGAAGGTAGAGCGCAAATCATTTTTGAATCCAGAAGGCACTATTTCAGGACCTTGATCAATGATGGCAGTGGAAGTTAAGGCTGCCGTTTCTCTGAATCGCATGGATAGGGAAAAAGGCGTTTTTGCGTAGAAACGGAATGCGAGGCTCGCCAGCGCACGTCAAATGTTCCAAAACGATGTTCTCCAGTGAGAGAGTTGGAAATTAAATTGGTGTTCAGTTGTCGGTCTCTCAAATCGTATTCTTGATAAGAGTTGCTGGGGCGGTATCTTCTGCGGCGACGAAGTTCATCGCGTTCGGTACGTCCCCACATGGTATTGGCTAAAATAGAGCCGTTTTTGAGTTGATAATCCAAAGTGGCACCTGCGCCATAGCGGTCTCTTATTTCCTGTCGGTCGCCCAAGTTTAAATCTACTAACTGGGTGATGAAATCCCCTTCCGCATTAATTCCTCCAAACGCATATTCCGCATTGAGCAAATCAGAACTTCTATCCGCACGTTGGAAATTCCCAGTAACCAACGCACCGAATTTATTGGCTTTCCCAAATCGGTTGCTCAAGCTAAAACTGGTGCGCCAAAGCCCAAAGCGGTCTTCATGCGAATTGTAGCCATGCAACAAACGAGCATCGCCTGCCCAATTATCATCCGCTTTTCGGATAGCAAAATTGACTGTTCCACCAATGGCATCCGCGTCCATGTCGGGAGTCAGGGCTTTGAAGAGTTCCACGCCAGCAAGCATATCCGGAGAAATCATACTCAAATCCACAGAGCGGTCTTCGCCATCCGTGGAGGGCATTCTTTCCCCGTTGATGGTAACGGAGCTAAAACGAGGAGAAAGCCCACGCACGACTACCTTTTGTCCTTCGCCACCATCGCGCTGTATAGCCACACCAGGCAAGCGACCAATGGCTTCCGCTGCATTCTGGTCGGGCAGCTCTTGTAATTTTTCTTTGGAAATGACGTTAACAATCGTGTTAGAATTGATTTGTTGGTTGATAGCCGCTCTTTGCCCTATGGCTTGTGCGCTCACTTCCACCGTTTCCAACACTACCCCTGAAGAAAGCACGACATTGATTTCGAGCGTTTGGTTATTCGCTACGGTGAAAGCTACACTTTGCTCCACATAGCCAGTGTAGCTAACCACCAACTGGTAAGTGCCATCGGGAATATTGTTGATTTGGTAAGTACCATCTAGTTCGGAGGTGGTACCAATGCCTAAGATTGGGATACCAACAGAGGCAAAACTCATGGGAGCTTCATTCGCTTCATCGTTAATGACGCCTGTAATGGTATTTTGTGCCAACAATGAGTGGCAAGAAAATACAAAAAGGAAGGCAACAACAGATCGAGTAAAGTTGATTTTCATGTCTGTATTTCTTGAATAAACTGCTAAAATTGGATTATTGTTTGGCAAATTTAATGAAAAACTTAATTAATTTTGTTAAAAAACAAATAATAATTCATTAAATCGCTATTTTGCAGGGCGAATGCTGATTTTCAATGAGTTAATTGAAAACCAGAGTTACTATTTTTTAAATGCAAATAGCGAAAAAAAATTTAGATTAGATGAACTACTTATTAAAAAATAAACTGCTGTATTTTGTGAATAAAAAGCATATACTGTGGTATTTCAAAAAGGGATTTTTATTACTGCTCATTTTAGGTAATTACAGTCTTTTTGCGCAAAAAATTTCGATTACTAATTTTGGTGCCATCAATAATGGCAATACTTTGAACACCAAATTCATTCAAAATGCTATTGATGCCTGTGCTAAAGCAGGTGGTGGCGAAGTCATTGTTCCTACTGGCGGAACCTATTTGACAGGGACTATTTTCCTGAAAAGTAATGTTTTTCTAAAATTAGAAGCTGGGGCAAAACTTCAAGGCAGCCCCAACATGAAGGATTACAGCACGCAGTATCCGCATTTGATTTATGCAGAAAAAGCCATGAATACAGGCATTATCGGTCATGGTGTGATAGATGGCAACGGTGCTTCGTTCTGGGATGAGAACTTCTTAGCCTTAGAACGACCCGAACCTTGGCTTGTATTCTCGCATTGTCAAAACTTAAAATTCGAGCAAGTGCAACTCCTTAATTCCCCCGCTCACGTCTTGGTACTTGACAACTGTGATGGAGCTGTGGTCAATGCTTTGCGCATCGTCAATCCTATGCGTAGCCCTAATACCGATGGGGTGGACATAACGGATTCTCGCAATGTGTTCATCACCAACTGCTACTTTGAAACTGGCGATGATGCCATTTGCCTAAAATCGGATAAGGCTTGGGTGGAAAATGTGGTGGCGACCAACAACATTATCATCAGCGATGATGCTGCCATTAAGCTAGGAACAGCAGGTCATGTCGGTACGCGCTATTGCCTGTTCTCCAACAACATTATCCGCAATAGTCGCTACGGCATTGCGCTATTTCAAATGGATGGAGGCACTTATGAGCATTGCCAGTTCTTGAACATGACTATCCAAACGGGGTCTCGACATGCAACGGAGTATCCTATCTTTGTGGATATTGATAGAAGAAGAGATACCTCCAATTTAGGCATTATTCGCCATATCGAATTTTCCAATCTTCAAATAGAAACTAGAGGCAAATGCTTAATTGCAGGGCAGCCACAAGCACCTATTGAAAATTTGGTGTTTAATAACATCACTTTAATTGCAGCCCAAGTGCCTGCTACGGATTTGAGCGAGGCGAAAAAACCAAGAGGCAACAAAACATTAGGCTACTATGCTGATTTGCAGGATTTTGCAAAAAAAAATGCTTGGTTTACTTTTGGGAACATCAAAGATTTGCAGATGCAACGTATCGTGGTGCGAGATGCTAGGCTACAAAGAACTAATTTTTCATTAGAAAATGTTAGTGCGTCGGAAGAATAACCAGTGCAATTAACCTATTTTCATAACAATAAAGAAATCATGCTTTCAAGAAAAAAATTTTTAAGAACGCTAGCGGCTAGTGTTCCCGCAGTGGGGATGCTTCCTCATCTTCATTCCCAAAATACGACTTCCACGACACCTTACAGCAATACGGTGAAAATCACTGATGTTAAATGTTATGTGATGCGTAAAGCCCTCTTTGTCAAGGTGGAAACGGATGCAGGCATTAGCGGCTGGGGCGAAGGCGACCATGATTATTCGGAAGTAGTAGAAGCAGTGGTAAATGAAATATGTAAACCTCTTGTGGTAGGTCAAGACCCTTTTCAACAGGAGTACATTTGGAACAGGATGTATTTTTTAGGTATTGAGGCAGGCAACTCTGGGTTATTGCCTGGCGCCATTGCTGGCGTGGATAATGCCCTTTGGGATTTGAAAGGAAAATTGTTGGGCAAACCCGTGCATCAGATTCTTGGTGGCAACAATGTAGAGAAAATAAAAGTATATGGCTCCTTCCCTAGAGGGGAGGGAAATAATCGTCGAACACCCGACCAAATGGCAGCCGTAGCGGCTGGTTTCGTGGAACTTGGCTATACGACGGTGAAGCCCAGAATGCAAATCCGTGAACACAATCTTGACCCTTTGAACGACGATACCTTTGAAATTGTAAAAGCGGTGCGCAAAGCAGTAGGCGATGACATTCAGCTTTTCGTAGATTTCAACAATGGCTATTCTTCCGCTCGGGCAACTATGATGGTCAATAAATTGTATGAACATTTCAATATTTCCGCAGTAGAAGAACCCGTTTCTCACCAAAATTATGAGGAACTCCGCAAGGTAGTGGATGCTGTGCAAATCCCAGTATTGGCAGGCGAACACGAATACAACAAATGGCAATTCCGCGATTTAATCGTAACTGGTGGTGCGGATATCTTGAACACTGATGTCATTAAATGTGGCGGCATTTCAGAATGCAAAAAAGTAGCTATATTAGCTGAGTGTTTCAACCGAAAGGTCATGGTACACAATGCACGACCAACTTTAGCTACGGCAGCCAGCCTTCAACTTGTCGCTACGCTCAACAACGCAGAGCGCGTGCAAGAGTATGCTGGCAAGCGTGAAGAATTAGGGCTTTCTCATTTGTTCGATAACTACTTCGAGGTAAAAGAAGGGCATGTGTATTTGCCTACCTTGCCCGGTTTGGGGCTTGTGGTGAACGAAAAGGAAATGGAGAAATCTAAATTGAATTAATGTGGGCACAAACGAACATCATAAATGCCTAAGCAGTAAACCCTAACTTGCTTTTCATGTATTGACTTTATAAAAGTAAGGTGTAAATCTACGCCCATCTCTACTACTGGTCATGTTTGGTTCTCATCGGTGATGAAGTACTGCTGAAGCTATCTTCTTCTGTTTCTTTTCTTGAGCTTTGTTCTTCTCAGCTTATTTGTAGGAGGATATGTTTGGTGGTCAAAAAATAATAGTAATGCTAATAATTGAAACTGAAACTTTATCCTATTTAAAATTAACATAAATAATATATTTCAAAAATGGTCTTATCTAAAAAATAGACTTAAATATAGGTAAGCCAAAGGTTAAACCTTGAAATGATTCGAGCAAGTGTTACATTTTCGTAAAATTAATACTATCTTCAGTAATAGTAAAACTTTAATTTTTGCCCTTAGTTATAAAAGATGTAACTAAAATTTATGACTTTTATGATGAAGAGGTTTTTTTTGGCTTTACTAATTTTTGCTACTCAATATCCACTCGATGTAGTAGCACAGCAGACTGAAATGGTTGAAAAATTGTTAGGTCTTGAGCGAAACCAGTACTTCGCTGATAGGGATAGTGCCTATCTAGATCCTTATTATGGCTTAAAAAAGCTGATTTATGGCAATAAAAGATTTGCCGACAACAAAAGCATCAAACCACGACAAGCTGATGCAGATTTAAAGAGTAATGAATTGGGACAAAAACCATTCGCTATTATCATTGGTTGTGCTGATAGTAGAGTGCCTAACGAAATCATATTTGACCAAGGGGTAGGTGACTTGTTCATCACTCGTACTGCGGGGCAAGTAATGGCAGAGGCTTCTTATGGAACAATTGAGTATGCTACGGAGGTATTGAATACCAATCTTATTGTGGTACTTGGGCATCAATCCTGTGGTGCAGTAGGGGCTGCGATGAAATTACCTAAAGATCCTCCAGGACACGTCATTACGCTCATCAATGCCATTAAGCCTGCATCCATAGCTGCAAAGCAGAAAACAGATAATCCTGAAGAGGCACTTGATATTGCCATTCGTGAAAATGTATTGCGCCAAGTAGAACTTTTGCGTGGGCTAGAACCTGTGCTTAGTAACCAGTACAAAGATGGCAAAGTGATTATCGTGGGAGCGGTGTACAATCTTCACACTGGCGAAGTGGAGTTCTTAGAAGAGACAATTACTAATTTACCTCGATTTGCCCATTAGGCCCGTTTGACAAAAGATTAAAATTATTTCCCTCTGTAAATAAAAAAATGATCTAATAGCTTAATATGCCCTAAATCAGCTAAATTCTTAATCGAATTTAGTTTCAAATCGTGATTTTTTAGGCTATTTCTCAGCGAATTGTAGTCAGATTCTACCGACCAGCTAAAAAATTTACAGAGAGAATAATTTTGAACTGTCAAAGATTTGCCAACAACAAAAGCACCAAACCACGACAAACAGATGCAGACTTGAAGAGTAATGAATTTGGGACAAAAACCATTTGCTATTATTATCGGTTGTGCAGATAGTAGCGTGCCTAACAAGATCATATTTGACCAAGGGTAGGATGCGGCAAACAACAGACACTTGGGCTAAAAATCAGGCTCAATTAAGTTTGCATCATAATTTCTGATCACTTTAGTGAAGTTTGGGTTAGGATTTTCAGAACCTACCACGGGTAGCCATTCTGAAAATCCTCCACCTTTTCTTGAAAAACTATGAGTTAACTCATTGTTTTAGGATGCCTTGTAGAACAGTATAGTAACGGTCTGCAATGAATTTTGCACCAACTTCGTTGTAATGCACATCATCCGCTAAATAAGTATCATTAAATCCAGTAAACATATCAACAGTAAGCACTTTTGAAGTCGTGTTTGTTTGCTCCGCTGCTATTGTCAGCACTTCTTGTTGCATCTTGTTGAAGTCGGCAGTAGTTTTAGGTGTCATAAAGCTAGATTTTCCAGGAGCTAATTGCTCAATGATAATAACTACATTTGGATTTACCGCTTGCAAGGTATCTATAATGGCGTTGATGTTGGAAACCGTCTTGTCGTAAGTGGCAAGTCCATTTAATATATCATTTCCGCCTGGAGAACTGAACAGCACTATGTCTGGTGCACCCACTGCACGTATCCAACTGCCTATTCCTTTCAATATTTCTCCAGAAGTCCATCCTCCTCTTCCTTCATGGTCTGGATCAAAAGGCAAATCGGGTATGCCCTCGTAGGAGAATTTGTCGGTTCTTGTACCGATATAGTCAAAATCCCAGCCTCCAGCCACTAGGGATTTCCAAAGTTCATACCTAAAGCTTTCAAAAGCTGGACTAGCCCCCTCCACTCTGGATGCTCCCAAAGGCATGATTTTGTTTATGGATGTACTCCGTGGTTTGGGGGTAATGGTTTCGTCATCGCAGCTGTTGGCAGTGCAAACTATTAACACTCCTATCCATAGGAGTGAAATGAACTTTGAATGTCGCTTGTGTAAGAATGATAAATTAATCATTGGTACGAATTTAAAAATGTTTACAAAATTTAAAGATGTACAAATAAAGAGGGAATGCTGGAAAATATTTGATGGTCAAGAAATGTAAAAGTAGGGAATTGTTGAAGTGTTGACTTTTTAGGACAAATTGAGGGTTTTTCGGTAGGCACCAGGCGTTTTTTCGTCACTTTTTTAAACGCATCGTAAAAGACACTTTTGGATTTAAACCCCGCTTCAAACCCGATGGCTTCAATGGAAAATAGGTCAAATTTTTCATCATGGAACATGGCGATAACTCGTTTTACACGAAATTCATTGACATAGTCATTAAAACTTGTTTTTAATCCGACCTTGATCAATTCACTTAAATACCCCTCACTTATTCCTATTTTACCAGCAACAATGGCGCGCGTTAAATCAGGGTCATGGTATAGCTGATGTATAGACATGAGTTCCTCAAGTCGGTGTATCTTTTCTTCTATCCTTTGTGGAATAGCTGCCTGTTCGTTTGGGATAGCCACACTTTTATTCGTGGTAGTCGCTTTAACA
>JAAUTG010000435.1 GCA_012031785.1 Saprospiraceae bacterium
ATGTGCAAGTAGTACCATTGTAGAAGGTGCAAAAGTAACACTGGAAGCTATTTTGGATGGAGTATTAGGTAACGCTACGGTGCGTTGGACAGCAAATGGGGCAGTGATTGAAGGTAACAGTTTACAGATTGAAGATGAAAATACCGAGCCAGGTTCAAAATTATACGTTGTCACAGTGACAACTCCTGACGGATGTGCTACTACCCTCAGCGTGCGATTGGTAATTTTACCTGCTACTTTGCAAGTTCCCAATTTATTCACTCCAAATGGAGATGAAAGAAACGACTTATTCCGAGTTATCTACACGGAAGGGCTTGTCATTGAGGCTTTTGAACTGCGCGTGTATAGTAGATGGGGCAACCTTGTTTTTGAAACCAATAACATTGACGAAGGTTGGGATGGTACAAAAGATGGTGAATTAATGCCATCCGACGTATATGTGTATTATTATTCTTTTAAGATTAATGGACAAGATAGTACAAATGTAGAAAAAGGTAATATTACCTTGCTACGTTAAAATGAAAATTATTATCAACCATTAAGTTGTAAACGCCAGTATGATAAGTGCGCTTGTGCTTATCATACTAGCGTTAAACAAATAACCTCATGCTTTCATTAATTTGACAGGAAGTAAAGAATCAATAATTTTGTAACTCACTTATCATTAGATAATTAGCTCATAACTCATCATTAATTGTATGAAAAAACTTACTTCTGCTCTTGCTGATCACTTATTCTAGCCATATTGCAGCGCAACCTGATTTTTTTGCTGACTATCAGTTCACCACCGCTGACACCTTACGCGGAATGCTGCGCCCAGAACGCACTTGTTTTGATGTCACTTTTTATGACCTTAATATCAACGTGAACATTCAACGTCAATTCATCAGCGGCTATGTGGATGTAGAATACCATGTCATCACCGATTTTTCTACTTTGCAGTTGGATTTGTTTCAAAATATGACCATCTTGTCCATTACTGCTCAAGACCAAATACTGTCCTACAATCGTCAGTACAATGCAGTATTTGTTAACTTTCCCAAAATTCAAAAGCAAGGTACGAAAGGTAAATTGCGTGTTCAGTATGAAGGAAAACCCATTGCTGCTCAAAATGCACCTTGGGACGGCGGCTTCGTTTGGAAAAAAGATAAAAACGAAACCCCTTGGGTGGGAGTAGCCTGTGAAGGCATCGGTGCAAGCCTTTGGTGGCCTTGTAAGGATCATTTATCGGATGAGCCAGACAGTGTAGCCATTAGACTGACTGTTCCTAGTAACTTGACAGCAGTAGCGAATGGAAACTTACAGCGTAAAATCGTGAATACAGACAATACAACGCGCTACGATTGGTTGGTTTCTTACCCTATCAATACTTATAATGTCACGGTAAATATTGCTGACTACGCCAATTTTAAAGAAACTTACACGGCATTGGATGGTGAGCAATTAGAACTGGATTACTACGTATTAGCTTTACAATTTAGAGCGCTCGACCAAAACCATTTTAAACAAGTGCCAAAAGTGTTGGCTTGCTACGAAAGGTTTTTGGGAAATATCCATTTTGGAAAGATGGTTTTGGGATGGTTGAAACGCCGTATTTAGGCATGGAACACCAAGGCGCAATAGCTTATGGCAATTACTACATGCGCGGCTATTTGGGAAGCATGATTCCTAAAAATATGGATTGGGACTACATTATTGTCCATGAAACAGGACATGAATACTTTGGAAATAGCGTGAGTTGTAAGGATATCGCAGAATATTGGATACACGAATCTTTCACGACGTATATGGAAGCCCTATTCGTGGAATGTGCGTATAATTACGATGAAGCCGTAAATTATCTAGTAATGCAACGTAGCTTAATTAGGAATGCAGAACCGATGGTCGGTCCGTTGAATGTTAATTTTGAAGGATGGACTAGTAGTGATCATTACTACAAAGGTGCTTGGATGCTCCACACGCTTCGTCACGCTATTCATGACGACGAAACATGGTTTGATTTACTGCGTTCTTTTTACAACCGCTACGCGTTATCGAATATCACGACACAAGATTTTATTCTTTTTGTTAACCAGTGTACCAAAAAAGATTTTACCCCCATCTTAGAACAATACCTCTATTACCATACTGTTCCAGTGTTAGAATACAGTATTCAAGCGCAAGGTAAGAAGAATACGAAATTAAAATATCGCTGGGTAACCGATGTATCCAATTTTAATATGCCTATTTTGGTGGGTAAAAAAGGTAATTATCAACTCATTACACCTACAAACGAATGGAATCAAATGGTGCTTGATAACGTGACCATCAATAATTTTAAAGTGGCTACGGAATTATTTTACGTGAACGCCGTTTTGGTAGAGAATTAATTTGGGTAATTACGGTTTGTTTTTTAGTTCAGATTCAATGGAAAAATTTACCGAGCGAATACCCAAAATGGTCGTAAGCGTCAGTTTTTAGTGGATACTGGAGGACGTTTATGGGCTGTAGTGTTTTTGCACAAGGCGCAACACAAGAAGGGTATCTGTTTGGAAAAGCAAGCCGTTTGGATGAGGTCAGGAGTACGAGTCAAACAGAAAATCAAAGGAAGAAATTTGTTGTTGAACCCAAGTGATGGTTGGTAGAGAGAAGCTTTGCTTGGACAAATTTCTTCCGTAGAATCTGCAGGCGTGGCTGTTACTAGCTAATATTACCATATTTTCTACAACATTACACCCATTCTATTAAAAACCAAATTATTCACTCCAAAAAAACAATTCAATCCTTCCCAAAAGGGCTACTGCAAAGGTGTTTCAGTATTTTTTGGAACAATATCGGGTGGTGTTCGGTGTGGAGCAAAGAAATGCAGGACTTGAGGGGCAAGGAGGAGAGAAAGTGGGCGCACCTTAGATAATGACTTCACTGATGTCACGCAATTTGCCATTTATCATCTCCAGTTTCAGTGGTCTGAAACACTTGTGTTTGGGCGAATGTTAAAAGCAAATTGCGTAGCGTCAGTTTTTAACTTTTAGGATGAACTATTGCATGGCTAGGAGCTATAATCCAAGTTTTTTCTTCACCAAT
>JAAUTG010000109.1 GCA_012031785.1 Saprospiraceae bacterium
GCAATTGGCATCTAACACAGCAAAAGAATCTACGTCAGTTTGTTCTTCCAAAGCATCAGTACGTCCAGGAGTAAAAGGTACTGTTACAGTATAACCAGCGTTTTCTGCTGCTTGCTCAATAGCTGCACCGCCACCTAATACAATTAAGTCTGCCAGTGAAACCATTTTACCATCGGTTTGCTTACTGTTAAAGGTAGTTTGAATACTCTCCAACGTAGTTAATACAGTAGCTAGTTGAATTGGATGATTAACTTTCCAATCTTTCTGCGGCGCAAGACGAATACGTGCACCATTTGCACCGCCACGCTTATCAGAACCACGAAAAGTGGAAGCAGAAGCCCAAGCAACGGATACCAATTGAGATATTGTAAGCCCTGAAGCAAGTATTTGACGTTTCAAAGCAACTATATCCTGTTCGTCAATCAATTTATGTGTAGCTGCTGGAATAGGGTCTTGCCAAATGAGCACTTCGGCAGGTACTTCTGCTCCAAGATAACGCGCTCGTGGTCCCATGTCACGATGCGTCAGTTTGAACCAAGCACGAGCAAAAGCGTCTGCAAATTCCTCTGGATGTTCGTGGAAATGTCTTGAAATCGGTTCATAAATTGGATCCACACGCAAAGCAAGGTCTGTTGTAAACATCATCGGCGCGTGACGCTTTGAAGGGTCATGCGCATCAGGCACCGTACCTTCTCCTCCCCCATTTTTAGGTCTCCACTGATGTGCACCCGCAGGGCTTTTTGTAAGTTCCCATTCGTAGCCGAAAAGATTGTCAAAATAGTTGTTGCTCCATTGAGTTGGAGTTGCACTCCAAGCACCTTCAAGACCACTGGTAATAGTGTAGCCTGCATTACCTGTGCCATAAGTGTTTTTCCAACCGAGACTTTGCTCTTCTATACTGGCTGCGGCTGGTTCACGACCAACGTACTGGTTCGGGTCAGCAGCACCATGCGTTTTTCCGAATGTATGTCCGCCAGCAATAAGCGCGACTGTTTCTTCATCGTTCATTGCCATTCGTCCAAAAGTTTCTCGAATGTCACGAGCAGATGCTAACGGGTCAGGGTTGGAGTTTGGACCTTCTGGGTTTACATAGATTAGACCCATTTGTACTGCTGCAAGTGGATTTTCGAGTTCTCTATCGCCAGTGTAGCGCTTGTCGCCTAACCACTCGCTTTCAGAACCCCAATAAATATCTTCTTGTGGTTCCCAAACATCTTCGCGTCCGCCAGCAAAACCGAAAGTTTTGAAACCCATAGATTCAAGTGCGCAATTACCTGCAAGAATCATCAAATCAGCCCAAGAAATTTTCTTGCCGTACTTTTGTTTTAAGGGCCAAAGTAGCAAGCGTGCTTTATCAAGATTGGTATTGTCGGGCCAGCTATTGAGTGGCGCAAAACGCTGCGTTCCTGCACCTGCGCCACCACGTCCATCCGCAATACGATAAGTACCTGCACTGTGCCAAGCCATGCGAATAAAAAATGGACCATAGTGACCAAAATCGGCGGGCCACCAATCTTGTGAATTGGTCATTAAATCAAAAAGGTCTTTCTTTACTGCTTGTAAATCTAAAGTCTTAAATTCTTCTGCGTAATTGAATGCCTGACCCATTGGATTAGATAAAGAAGAATGCTGGCGTAAGATATTTAATTTCAACTGATTAGGCCACCACTCCCGATTGGAAACACCGCTACCCGCACCTTTTTTTTACAATTTCACTTGAAAATGGACATTTGCTTTCACCATTGGTGTGGTTACTTGATGCACCATTGATGTACTCACGTTATTCATATTATTTATGATTAAATTTAATTATTCAATTCCATGCAAAGTTGCTGAAAAAAATATTAATAAAAGTTATCTATTGATAAGTAGAAGTTATGAATAGAAACCCTCATTTAAAACTTAAATATTATTCATGATGTTGCTATTGTCAAAACCTTTATTTTGAGTTAGCGTATCCTAATTTGATAATGAACTCAATCTGGATGTCTGATAATCGTCAATTTATTATTTTTTTAAAAATTCATTTTACAACTAATAAGCTGACTACCAAATATCTACATGCGCATTGAACTATTTTTATTTTGATATTGTAATTAACCCTTTCTTAACACTTGACATGTGTTATCTTTTTGTGTAACTTGCGTCTAATTTCCACCTGAAAGTGGTGTTGAGTAGATTTTGTCCATGAACATTGATTTTTACACTAATTCCCAGCACGCAAATCAAGTTAAAACAAACACGTATCTATTGGGGTAAAAACAGCATTTATTGGGTAAAAATTTACATTTTCGATCAATGAGTCAACTTCCATCTCTAAAGTCTTTTGGTGGTCGTTTGATGTTGACTTTACCGTCACATCAAAACGAAGTTTGCCATGTAGAAAAATTTGTTTATCAGGTACTTTCAAAATTTAATGTAAATCAAGAAATTTTTGGGAATGTCTTGATTAGCCTTACGGAAGCTGTGAACAATGCAATTATACACGGCAACGGAAAAGATAAGCGCAAGAAAGTACAAGTTTGTTTTGAAAAACGTGGTAACGGTATTGCATTTCAGGTTTCGGATGAAGGAGAAGGGTTTGATTTCAACAATCTTCCTGACCCCACTGCGCCTGAAAATTTAGAAAGATGTGGTGGTAGAGGAGTATTTATGATGCGACAGCTTTGTGATGACATGCGTTACACTAACAATGGCAGGACAGTAGAAATGCGTTTCAGAATTTAGAAGGCAGTTGGCAGCTTATTTATTATTCATTCACAATGGATTTTCCTAGTTTCGATACTTTCCAAGAAGAAAGCTCAATTTCTTTCGAGTCAGAGGACGTTGATTTTGAGTTGCCCAATTCAATACAAATAGTCGAATGGTTGAAGGCGGTTTGTAGTCAAGAAGGTGGTAATTTGCAAGCACTAAATTACATTTTCTGTAGCGACGATTACTTGCATCGCATAAATATGGAGTATCTTGACCATGATACTTTAACAGATATTATTACTTTTCCTTACGATAGTTTCCCTTCTATATACGGCGATTTATTTATTAGTATTGAACGAGTAAAGGAAAATGCGGATGAATTAAACATCCCATTTGAGCAAGAGTTACGCCGCGTAATAGTACATGGGCTGTTGCATCTTCATAATTATTCCGATAAAACAGAAGCGGAAGAGCAGGTGATACGCAAAAAAGAAGATGATTGTTTACTGCTTTGGGAGCAACAATTTAGTGCTATAGGCTAAACGAATCTATGGAACTCAACCTAAATCAGATAAGCTATAAAGCCAGTATTTTGAAACATCATTTTCATTCTGCTCCCATCCAAGTTTTATCCCAATCCTTCCAAATGGCTTCATAACCTTGTTGTTGCAGCATATTGGCAATTTCTTGGGGACTGCGTTCATCCGAGATTTCAAATTGTTCCAACGATTGCGACTCTACAGCATAACCGCCAGGATTAGTTTTCGAGCCAGCACTCATAGAAGTAATACCAAGTTTAATAATATGATTTCGGAATTGGTTGGATTCTCTAGTAGAAATGGAAAGTTCTACCTCTTCATTAAAAATTCGCCAAGCACAAATTAATTGCACCAACTCTTTGTCGGAAATAACAACTTCTGGAACAAATCCACCAGAAAAGGGTCTTAAACGAGGAAAAGATACAGAATATTTAGTCTGCCAATAGGTTTTCTCTAAATAATCCAAATGTAATGCCGTGTAAAAGCTATCAGTGCGCCAATCTTCCAACCCAATTAAGCAGCCTAGTCCAATTTTATAAATTCCGGCCTTGCCCAAGCGATCAGGAGTATCCAGGCGATAATAAAAATTTGACTTTTTACCTTTGGGATGATGTTTTTTGTATTGCTCTTGGTGATAGGTTTCTTGATAAACGAGTACAGTATGTAACCCTAATTGGATTAAATATTGATATTCTTCCTGTTCTAAAGGTTGAACTTCCATAGAAATATTAGCAAAATGTGGACGAATAACCTTAAAAGCGTTTTCAAAGTAAGTCATCCCCACCGTTTTGGTTGCCTCGCCAGTCACCAATAGCACATGATCGTAGTTCATGGCTTTCAGGATGGCTATTTCTTTTAAAATTTCCGCGCCTGTAAGGGTTTTTCTGGGCATATCATTGTCTAAACTAAATCCACAATAGGTGCAAATATTTTGGCATTCATTAGAAAGATAAAGCGGTGCATACATTTGGATTGTATTACCAAACCGCTTTTTAGTAAGGGTGTGACTCAATTGCGCCATATCTTCCAAGAAAGGAGCGGCGGCTGGTGAAATTAAGGCTTTAAAATCTTCTAAAGTGCGGCGAGACCTATGTAAAGCTGCTTTTACGTCTTGAGTGGTTTTGGTGTAAATAGACGTTGTAGTTTCTTGCCAATTATAACTATCAAATATAGTGCGAAAAGAACTCATGCAAAGTTGAATTGTGAATGTATGGCGAAGCGCATCACTGCTAAGTCTATTATTAAACCTAGATTGCTTTGTAATAGTTTAGCCACCAACTTCAATCTTATACTCTTTCAATAATAGTAGCAACGCCCATACCTGCGCCTCCTGAAAGGGTGACTAATCCCACGTTTAAATCTCTGCGCTCCAATTCGTCCAAAATAGTACCAAGAAGAATAGCACCTGTCGCACCAAGTGGATGCCCTAAAGCAATTGCTCCACCATTAACATTTAGTTTCGCTGGGTCAATGTCGAAAGTACGATGATATTTTAGGACAACTGCGGCAAAATTTTCATTGCACTCCCAAATATCAATATCTTTAGCCGTCATTCCTGCTAATTTTAGTGCTTTTTCGGTGGCTGGAATCATCCCTGTCAGCATAATAGTTGGTTCAATACTTCCGATGGCAAAGGAAATAATTTTAGCTCTTGGCTTCCATCCCATTGAGTGACCAACTGATTGATCACCTAGAAGCACTAAAGCCGCACCGTCTGCCGCACTGAAGGAATTACCCAAGGTGTGCACATGATTTATTTCTCCTAAAATAGGGTATTTTCGCATAGCCAATACGTCATATCCCATTTCACCATCCTTGTCAAACGCAGTAGGAAAGCTATCCAAACTTGGCGCAATAGTGGTCGTGTTCAAATATTCATCGTACTCAAGAATAGGCAAGCTATTGCGGTCATACACAGGTACGATGGATTTATTGAAGTAGCCATTTTTAAGTGCATGTTGCGCACGTTCATAAGATTGTTCTGCGTAGGCATCCAAATCCTTACGTAAAAATCCCTCTAAACTAGAAATTAAATCAGCAGCTACACCTTGTGGCAAATATTTTATTTGGTTAATAGTTTCAGGGTCTTGTATTAAAGCGCCACCATCAGTACCTATTGGCACTTGACTCATGCTTTCCACACCACCAGCTACGATTAAATGCGCTGCTCCTGCCCCTACGTTCAAAGCTGCTAAATTGACAGCTTCTAATCCAGAAGTGCAATAGCGATTGATTTGTAAGCCACTTACTGAATCTGCCCATCCAGCTTTTAACAGACCAGATTTGGCAATATTGTAGCCTTGCCCATCTACAGGTGTGGCACAGCCAATGATAGCGTCTGTTACATTTTCAGTTGCTAAATCATTTCGCACCTGCAAAGCACGAAGAGCAGTAGCAATCAAGTCAACAGGCTTTACTTCATACAAAGCACCTGCTTTTGTTCCTTTTCCTCTCGGAGTGCGCAACGTGTCATAGATAAATACGTCTTTCATGGTTAGATTTTGCACAAAAATATTAAATCTAAAGTTACGACTACAACGAAAGGAAAAGATTTATATGATTTGTGAGATTTACGCGTAGCCCACTTATCCCTTGCGCTGCTCAAAGGCTTCTATTTGATCTTTCATACTCAACAAGTAATCAATATCATCGTACCCGTTGATAAGACAAGATTTCTTGTATGGATTAATCTCAAAATCAGTTGTTTCTCCTGTCGAATCAATGCGAAAGTTTTGATTTTCTAGGTTCACACTGAAGGTAGCGTGAGGATTGGCTTCAATCGCAGTAAAAACTGATTGCAAAAACTCATCGCTTACCGTGACTGGCAGTAAGCCATTGTTAAGGGCATTATTTTTGAAAATATCGGCAAAAAAGCTGGATACGACTACTTTAAACCCGTAATCATTGATTGCCCAAGCGGCATGTTCTCGACTAGAACCACAGCCAAAGTTTTTGCCCGCCACTAAAATTTTTCCACTGTACATCGGGATTATTCAAAATAAAATCCAATATAGGTTGATTACTGCTGTCATAACGCCAATCCCGAAAAAGATTTTCGCCAAAACCTTCTCTAGTAGTCGCTTTTAAAAAGCGAGCAGGAATAATTTGGTCGGTGTCTATATTTTCGATAGGTAGAGGGACAGCAGAGCTGTGAACTGTTTGAAATTTTTGTAACGCCATGTTTAGATAAAAAATAAAAATTAGAGATAAACCAATATCTACGCCAAGAAATGATTTATCTTTTAAAAAAAACAAACGAATTTAGTTTTTCCCTGACCAATATGGTTCTTTCAGGCTTTTTACTCGGTCATTGTTCTTGGATCCACTATCGTTCCTGTAACTGCGATAGCTGCTGCTGTAAGTGGACTAACCAACATGGTTCTTGCACCAGGTCCTTGTCTGCCTTCAAAATTTCGATTGGAAGTCGAAACGGCATATTTACCTTTAGGAATCTTATCTTCATTCATTCCTAAACAAGCCGAGCAGCCTGGTTGGCGCATTTGAAAACCTGCTTCTTCAAGAATGGCTACAATACCTTCGTCCTGAGCCTGCTTTTCTATTTGTTTTGAACCCGGCACAATCCACGCAGTGATATTTTCAGCTTTTTTTCTTCCCTTTAGAAAATCAGCTACTAAACGTAAATCTTCAATTCTGGAATTAGTACAACTTCCAATAAATACGTAATCCACTGCTTTACCTAGCATAGCTTCACCTGGTTGAAAACCCATATAGTCCAACGATTTCTCAAAACTGCGTTGTTCTGCAACAGGTATTTCAGAAAGCGTGGGGATGCGCCCAGTAATTTTTACGCCCATACCTGGATTGGTACCATAAGTGATAATTGGTTCAATATCTGCTGCGTCAAAGTGCAATTCTAAGTCGAATACAGCATCTTCATCGGAGTACAAATCGCGCCATTGCGCTACGGCTTTATCCCAGTCAGCACCTTGTGGCGCAAATTCTTTGTCTTTTACATAAGCAAAAGTGGCTTCGTCAGGGGCAATCAAACCACCTCTTGCACCCATTTCGATACTCATATTGCATACAGTCATGCGACCTTCCATACTCATATTGCGGAAAACATCACCTGCGTATTCTACAAAATAGCCTGTTGCGCCACTCGCAGAGATTTGGCTAATGATGTAAAGAATCACATCTTTGGCACTAACACCAGCTTTGGTTTCTCCGTTCACATTGATGCGCATACGCTTGGGCTTAGTTTGTAAAACGCATTGGGTAGCGAGTACCATTTCCACTTCGCTTGTACCAATACCAAAAGCCACGCTACCAAACGCACCATGCGTGGAAGTATGGCTATCTCCACAAACCATAGTCATGCCTGGCTTTGTAATACCAAGTTGTGGACCAACCACATGGACAATCCCTTGATATGGATGGTTTAAGCCATATAGGGTAACGCCGTATTTTTCGCAGTTTTCAGTAAGTTTATTGACCTGAAAACGCGAAAGCTCATCCGCAATTGGTAAATGCTGATTGATAGTCGGCACGTTGTGGTCAGCAGTAGCTAACGTTTGAGCGGGACGAAAGACCTTTAATCCTCTTTTTGCTAATCCGTCAAAGGCTTGCGGCGAAGTAACTTCATGGATGAGGTGGCAATCAATATATAACACGCTAGGACCGCCCTCAATTTGATTGACTACGTGGGCATCCCAAATTTTATCGAAAAGTGTTTTACCGTTCAATGTAATTAATTTTGATTTGACAAATGCAATGAAAATATGGACTCTTTGATAATTTTGATGATGGTAATCGAAAGCTAAATGCATATCCTAGTGCCCAACTCGGCATCAATTTTATGCAGCTATTATACCACAAATTATACTAAAGAACATAGGACTACAATATTGGTGCTAAATTAGATATGGTAAATGCACATTTGCAAACGATAGGCATATACAAATTCAATTTTTTTCCAATCTCAAAAGGAAAAATTATTATTATTTAATGACGTGCCATCGGCTTCTCTTTCAAGGCTTATCTTGCTTATCTACTGTAAATTCTTCATCATTCATAATTTAGTTGTCTAGTACCACTTTGATTTTCTGTAAGATTTGAATTACTTTGGCGAGCAATTCAATTTTTACGCTCTACGCTTCGGTTTAGTGTTTCAAGTAAGGACTTAATCCGTTGGCTGAATAAACATCTATCGCTCATGGCAGTTGAAAAATACATCAAAAACTATATTAATGGGGCTTTAGTGCCTGCACTTTCTGGTCAGTATTTGGATAATATAAATCCAGCCACAGGAAAAGTGTATGCTGAATTTGCAGACTGCAATGAGCATGACTTGGAACAAACGGTGGAATACGCAGAACGTGCTTTTCCAGAATGGGCAGTTATGGAATCGGAGCGACGTTTTCGAATTTTGATGCGAATTGCTGATGTTATTGAGCAAAACACTTCTGAATACGCTCGTGCAGAATCCATAGACACAGGTAAACCACTAACCATGTCACTTAGCCAAGATGTGCCTTGGGCGCAGGCTTGTTTTTCGTTACTACGCAACCAAAGTGTATCATTCGGATGCCCAATCACGTTATCAAGATGCTAGAAATTTACAGTTTTCCCATTCGTCAACCCATTGGTGTTGTAGGCTGTTTAATTCCTTGGAATATGCCTTTATACCAACTTTGCCGAAAAGTGGCACCTGCACTAGCTACTGGCAATTGTGTGATTGCAAAACCTTCTCAATGGTCGCCAATGAGTGCTTATCTCTTGGCACAGGCTTGTGAAGAAGCTGGACTTCCTAAAGGAGTGCTTAATATTTTACAAGGCAAAGACTATTTATTGCAAGAATTGATTGTGGAACATCCCAAAATAAAAGCCATTACTTACACAGGGGATGCCAGTACAGGTAGAAAAATCGTTGAAAGTGCGGCTAGACAACTGAAAAAATGCGCTATCAATATTGGGGGTAATAATGCAACCATCATTTTGCAGATTGCGATTTTGATCAATGATGATTGGTACGCTTCGTTCTTCTTTTTCTAATAATGGGCATCATCAGCACCATGCTTCGCGTGTTTTAGTGGAACGAACCTTATATGAGCAATTAAAAACGGAACTGGTAAAAAGAACACAATTTTTGAAGGTGGGCGACCCATTTTCCTCAATTACTGATTTAGGAGCTATTATTTCTGAAACGCAGTTGCAAAAAATAAAAAGCTACCTGACATTGGTGGAAGTAGAAGGCGGCACTGTTCTTTGTGGTGGAAAACCTTTAGAGCTTACTGGCGAGTTAGAAAATGGTTTTTTTATACGTCCAGCCGTCGTGGAAGGTTTAGCTAATGATACTAAATTTAATCAAGAAGAAGTGTATGGACCTATTGTTTCCATACAACCTTTTGACACACAGGACGAAGCTATTGAATTGGCAAATACAAGTGTTTACGGACTTTCCGCTTCCGTTTGGACGAGCAACCTCTCTAAAGCCTATCAAGTCAGCGAACGATTGCGCGCAAAAACGGTTTGGATCAATGGGTGGCTAACAGAAAGTATTACTTTAGAAACAGGCGGTGTCTATCAATCTGGTCTCGCTAATGAAGGTGGACAAGCCTCGCTGTTGTTTTTTACAGAAGCTAAGGAGATGAGTGTACGCATTTGAGCAAAAATTAGCCAAGCAACTGTTAAAGCAGCTTGGCTAATGACATAAATGGAACGCTTACTTATTCACGTTACGCAACTCGCTTGTTGCTATTAGCCGTTTGCGTAGAACACTTCTTCTTTAGACAACCTAAATTTGTAGGTGTTTTACGTAAACATAAATAGCTATTTTGAACAGCTAATGGCAAAATACAAATAGCAAAGTGCCTAGCGTCAATCATTTAAGTCTGTTATTAAATTGCCCACGTTTTTCCACCTACTTCTGCTATTGGCACGCAGTTGGTGTAACCGCCTGGATTCAATTCGTACTGTAAGTGTTGTGTAGCTCCCTTTTCAGAAGTACAGAACGCCCAAACAGCAGTATTTTTCAAATTTTCAAAAAATTCGTTTTTATTTGATGTGTCTGTTCCAAAAGTAGCATTGTCGTAGCCTACCAACAATTCTGTTTGTTGTTCACGGCTCGCTTGTACGAAGAGTTTTCCAAATTTAGCTTGGCTATCTGCATCCATTTGAGCGATACCATCTTTAAACTGCTGTTTTTCTTCTGCTTCCAGCAAATCTGCAGCCAGTAAGTCAATAAATTCTGGAACTCCAGCATCTATAGCGCCAGGCGTATCAGTAGCTGGAATCAGTACATCCAAAGCTGCTGTCAAGGATTTGGCTTCTTCTTCTGTAAAAAATTTAGGTGTCCAAGTGATTTTACTATCTGCTTGGCAACTCACCAATAAGAAGATAATGCACCCAGTGATAAAGATGTACCTCCAATCACCAGTGCGGTATGTTTTAAGGCATCTCTTCTATTCATAAGTAATATTTTTAAAAAGTATGGTGAAGGATAATTAACCCCACGCATTTGTTTTTTACAAATTCATTTTTTTCAATTCACTCACTGCATAATCTGCTGCACGCGCTGTCAAAGCCATATAAGTCAATGAAGGGTTAACACAAGAAGCAGAAGTCATACAAGCACCGTCAGTCACAAATACATTCGGCGCATCCCACACTTGATTCCATTTGTTAAGTACAGAAGTTCGAGGGTCTTTACCCATACGAGCTGTTCCCATTTCGTGGATACCTAAACCTGGCCAGCTTTGAGCATCGTATGTATTGATGTTCTTAAAGCCTGATGCTTCCAACATTTCTGCGGAATCATTCATCATATCTTTACGCATTCTCTTCTCGTTCTCTTTGAATTCTACATCAAAAATAACGGTTGGTAAACCCCATTGATCTAAATTTTCTCTATCCAAAACCATGCGATTTTCATGGTAAGGTAACGTCTCAGCGAATGCAGTCATACCTACTGACCAAGGACCTGGCACTTGCATAGCTGCTTTCAAATCCTCTCCAATACCTAGTTCTTTCACCGCATGTTGCCAGTTACCTCTGCTCGCTTGTCCTTGATACCCAAATCCACGTAGATATTCCTTGCGTTCGGAAGCCTTATCCACGTTGCGGAAACGCATGATGTAAAATCCTGTTGGACGACGACCTTTGTAGTATTTATCGTCATAGCCTTCCACTTCGGCATTTGCACCACAACGGAAATGGTGATCCATCACATTGTGTCCCAATTCGCCACTTGTGCTGCCCAAACCATCTGGAAACACATCTTTGGCGGAGTTCATTAAAATAGAAGTGGACGCAATTGCTGAAGCGCAGCAGAAAATTACTTTTGCTTCAAACACGATGTCTTCCTTTGTTACCGTGTCAATCACGCGAACGCCAGTAGCTTTGCGCTTGTCTTTATCAAATAGGATTTCATAAACGATAGAATTAGGGCGCAATGTCAAATTACCAGTAGCGTTAGCCGCGGGTAAAGTGGTAGATTGGCTACTGAAGTATGCACCGAAAGGACACCCTCTAATGCACATGTTTCGATATTGACAAGCTGCACGACCATTATGTGCTACGGAGAGGTTGGCAGTACGACCAATCGTGACAATACGACCTAGTTTCGATTTTGCGGAATCTCTCAGTTTCTGCTCCACACAATTTAGTTCCATAGGTGGCAAGAAGTTCCCGTCTGGCAACTGTGGCATTCCTTCCTTCATTCCATGAATACCTGCAATACCTTCTGCATAGGTGTACCAAGATTCGATGTCTTTATAGCGGATGGGCCAGTCCACGCCATAGCCGTCCTTTGCATTTGCTTCAAAATCCAAGTCGCTCCAACGATAGCTGTGTCGTCCCCACATTAAAGAACGACCGCCAACGTGATAGCCACGCATCCAGTCAAAACGCTTCACTTCTTGGTACGGATGCTCATCGTCGCGCACGAACCAATGCTTACTCTCTGCCTTCACCGTGTAACCTGTACGGCTTTGCTTTGGGTAGTGTTTTTCAAGTTCTTCTTTTGGTACTCGTCCACGATTCGGCAAATCCCAAGGATTTTTATTAGCTGTAATGTAGTCTTCCACGTGTTTTACGTCCCGACCTCGCTCTAGAACAAGAGTTTTCAAGCCCTTTTCACAAAGTTCTTTAGCTGCAAAACCTCCACTAATGCCAGAACCAATAACGATAGCATCGTAAGTGTTTTCCGCTTTTGCTTTAAGATTCAGATTCATTTACCGATATTTTATACTTAAACGAAAATTATATGTAGAATAAGGAGTTTTAGTATTTTTGTTTTGTTTTCACTGGAAAGTTCTTATTGCTCGCATCTTCCTTAGTAAACCTAAGAACAATCATTGGCATCACATAAAATGGGGATGAAAAAAGCATAAACGAAATGATTAATTATGGAAGTTAATTTCACGTTTACGAAATTAATTACTAGACCAACTTGGAAAAAGCATTAGAAAATGCGAAACAACGGCACAATATAATTCAAATCCAATAAAACAATAGAGATAAAAGTATAAAAAAAGATTTTATAAGGGATTATTGCGATTTATTACAAAAAAATGGGTTTTTATAACACAATTTGAATAATTTGCGAGATTTACTAACTTGGTTTAATTACTTAATCCCATCATTGTGGTGCAAAGCAGCAAAAAAATGTGATTCCTATTGAAAAATTAGCATCTTTGCCAGCCAACCACGTTTTGTGCGTTGATGTTACGCAACTAGTCATTTGGTTACTGGTTTGTAAGGTTATTTGATAATGTTTTTTTCAAAAAAATTAAAAATAGATTCAAAAATCAGCCTTTGATGATGCACTCAATTGATATCGAAGCACTTAATCAACAAATTTACATTGACAGCGCATTCGTAGAACGTTTAAACACTCAAACCTCAAGCGTGATTGTGGGTCAAAATTATATGTTAGAAAGGCTGTTGCTCGGACTTCTAGCAAAGGGCCATGTCCTGCTGGAAGGTCTGCCAGGATTGGCAAAAACCCTTGCCATTAAAACCCTTTCTAAATCTATTAATGCAAGGTTTAGTAGAATTCAATTCACACCCGACTTGTTGCCTGCCGATATTATCGGTACTATGATTTTCAATCCAAGCAAGAACGAATTTTCAGTACGTAAAGGACCTATTTTGCTAATTTCATACTCGCTGATGAAATTAACCGTGCGCCAGCTAAAGTACAAAGTGCTTTACTCGAAGCGATGCAAGAAAAACAAGTAACTATCGGCAACCAGACCTATAAACTAGAAGAGCCATTTTTGGTATTAGCCACCCAAAACCCAATCGAACAAGAAGGAACTTATCCACTTCCCGAAGCCCAAGTAGATCGTTTTATGTTGAAGATACAAATCTCTTATCCCTCCAAAGAGGAAGAGCGAGAGATTATTCGCCGCAGCTTGGGCGATGATGCTTTTGAGGAAGTACAACCCATAATACAACCAGAGGAAATACTGCGCGCTCGCCAATCCGTGCGAAAAGTATATATGGATGAAAAAATAGAGCAATACATTCTAGACCTTGTATTTGCTACTCGTAATCCTTCAGAATATGGGTTAAAAGAGCTTGTGCCACTCATCAACTATGGTGGTTCTCCGCGTGCTAGTATCAACTTAGCTATTGCTTCAAAGGCTTATGCCTTCTTGAAAAGAAGAGGTTACGTCATTCCAGAAGATGTGCGTAGCGTCTGCCACGATGTTATGCGCCACCGTGTAGGGTTGACGTATGAAGCAGAAGCAGAAAGTATTACGCAGCAAGATATTATTAATAAAATTTTGAACGTCGTTCAAGTACCATAAATATTTACCCACCAAGAAGCGGTGCTAGATAAGGTTAATCTAGCACCGCCTTTTTTAGTCCCATCGCATTCTTGCTAATTTCTCTTTAATGACTGGCTTTACCACATCAACTGCATCCATTAGTAGAGCCTCATCAGAAGGAAAAGGCAGTGGGCGGTTACCAATTTTGCGACTCGTTTCTTGCGACAAAGCTCGTCTGTCTCCTCTAAAAGAAGAAGCATAGTGCTCAAAAATAGCTTCTGCTGTAATAGGCTGCGTCTCTAAAAGACGTTTAGTAGCTATGTCA
Organism: Saprospiraceae bacterium; assembly: GCA_012031785.1. GTDB lineage: Bacteria > Bacteroidota > Bacteroidia > Chitinophagales > Saprospiraceae > JAAUTG01. Next base: position 14,295 of record JAAUTG010000109.1, read on the forward strand.
TAGAAAAGTAAAGTCCCTCCCAGTATTGCTGCTTTCGATTGATAGGTTTCTATAACTTCCGCACTTATTATTTTTTTGATAGGCACTTTTATCAAATTTCCCGTAGAATCTTTCAACGGATTGCCGTCCTTGTCCCTTACTACATCTTCCCCATCTTCAATTTGTTTTTCCTCTGTGAATATGCGTTCTGTCACTCGTTCAGGGCTGACCTCTATATCTTCAAAATTCATTACCACTTCATAATCAAACTCCTGACTTTGTGGCTTGAAAGTATAAAATTTATACCAAAAGGCATCCAAATTTCGCAAATCTATATGCAATACTTCTTCCTCAAAAGCACGAGGAATAATCGCACGAGTATTATTCTCCATTCTGAACAGAATATTAGAAATACCCAGTTGATGTGCTTCTTTCATCAATACGTCCTTGTCGCGGTAAGACGAAAAATACGGTTCAATTTTTTCTAAGTGATAATATGCTTTTTGGGCAGCTACTTTGTCTCCTTTTTTAGCAGCCACTAGCAGCTCGTTGCCGCTTTCGTAGAAATAATCAGCAGCTTTCGACTTTGCTTCCTGTTTAAGACCAAAAGTTTTCACAAACTGAAAATTAGCTTGCCTACCATTTTCATCTATCAGCGGTAGTAAAGGCTCAATCTTCTTTTGGCGACGTTCCATTTTGACTACTAAATCATGAATACGCACCCAACTTTCTCCCTGATTTTCTGCTTTCCACTGATTAATTCTATTCATATCTCGGCTAGTTGCTTTTTCAAAAGCGACTTCTAAAGGCTTCCACCTCTTTTGCTTTTTTCTTCTTTTTTCCTAACCAAGCG
>JAAUTG010000436.1 GCA_012031785.1 Saprospiraceae bacterium
AGTAGCTGGCGAATTAATTGAGTTCGACGTAACGGCTACTGCGCCATTGATAGAAACTTTGCAAGAGTTCAACTGCAAGCGTTGGGTGGTCCTCTGATTTTGGAAATCAGCCCCGCCACTTTTGAACGCAACAATACTAATTTTGAAAACCAACCCGTTGTCAAACGATTCAGATGGCAAACTGCTTGTGAACATATTTCTGACCAACCCTATTCGATTGTTTTTAAAGCAACTGATAATTTTTTACCACAGACAGCACAGGATTAGCTACCTTGAAAACCATACGTATTAAAGTGGTTGGACCACCACCTGAAAACGTGACTGCCGCATCCAGAACGGGGCAAGTGTTTGTAACTTGGGAGAAGCCTTACGCTTGTGAAATAACTGAAAATGAGTTTTTTAGGGGATTTTCTATCTGGCGCAGAGAAGGCAGTAATCCTTTTGAACAGGACACCTGCACGACGGGGCTGGAAGGAAGAGGTTATCGGCGGTTGGCATTCGATCAAATGCGACTCAACGCGGACGGTAGCCGCTATGAGTTCATAGACACCGACGTGGAGCGAGGAAGGACTTATTGCTACCGCATCCTCGCCGAATTTGCACGCACGTCTCCATTAGGAAACTTTCCGTATAACCGAGTCGCAAGCATTCCTTCTCAAGAGGTTTGTATTCAATTAAGTCGAGATATTCCATTGATTACCAATGTGGATGTCCTCACTACTGGCTCAAACAATGGCAGAATTAACATCGCTTGGTCGAAACCAAACGCCATAGATTTGGACACCATCCAAAATCCACCTCCTTATCGTTATCAACTCTTCAGAGCAAACGGTATTGATGGAACTGATTTTACAGCAGTTCCTAACGCTTCGTTCGTAAGTGCTACTTTTGCAGCAGCTAACGATACCATATTCATAGATGCTCCACTAAACACTGTGACACAAGGTTACAACTACAAAGTGGCTTTCTATGTAAATGGAGAAGCTCAAGCGATCGGCGAAACCCAAACTGCTTCTTCTATTTTTCTAACCGTTGCCCCTACAGATAAAGCCAACAACTTGAGTTGGCAAGCGAATGTTCCTTGGATCAACATTCGCTACATAGTCTATCTGGTAGAAAATGGCATAGCCACTGCTTTAGACACAATAGCTGAAAGTCAGTACCAGCATGTAGGTTTGGAAAATGGAACTAATTACTGTTACGTCATTGAAAGCATAGGTTCTTATGGAGTGGAAGGCATCATCAATCCTATTCTAAATACCTCACAACAGGCTTGCGCAACACCTTTGGACAACGTGCCGCCATGTCCACCTCAATTGAATGTGGTCAATATTTGTGGCGATGTTCAAATTAATTTCCACTTACAGAGAAAGACAATTTTTTAAGTTGGACTAACCCTGCTAATGCCTGCCCAACGCAAGACGACGTGGCAAGCTACACCATTTATTATGCAAAAGTGGAAGGAGAACCACTCATTCAGATAGGAATAACGACCAACGCTAGGGACACTTTTTATTTGGATAGCCCAGGTGAAACTATTGCGGGCTGCTATCAAGTTACCGCCACAGATGACAATGGCAACGAGAGCGAGCGAAGTAACCTGATTTGTGTGGATAACTGTCCAATTTATCTACTTCCAAACACGTTTACACCTAATGCAGATGGGGCAAACGATGTGTTTATACCTTTTCCTTATCGGTTCATAGATAGAGTTAATTTTCAAGTATTCAACCGATGGGGGACTTTGGTGTTTGAAACCAGCGACCCCGACCTGAACTGGGACGGTACAAATTTGAATAATGAGCCTTTGGCAGAAGGTGTTTATTTTTATGTATGTCAAGTGTTTGAACGAAGAGTAATAGGAATTGTGCCACAGCAGGAGCAGTTGCGAGGCGCTATTCATTTGATACGGGGGGAAGAATAGATGATGAGTGCTAAAAGTGTAATGCTTTATTGATTACTTATTCTTGACTGATGTTAGAGATTCCTCTCTCTCTATTTTAAGACGACAACAAAGAAATATCCCAAAGCCTAAACCAAATCAATACAATATCGGTTTGTTTGACTAAAAAGAACAATAAAAAAATCCGAAGGGCTATGGAACATTACGAGCAAGAGCGCGAAGACCGTATTAGCGAGGATATTTTAGCGGATTGCTACGGAGACGATGAAATAAATACTGGTTGGTACTATTATTTTTTGGATAACCTAACATTTCCTATTTCTGCTGTTGCAAAATTGAAAAACGCAGTGGTGGTATTGATCAGATGGCAGTAGAGTTGATAAGCATTTATTCAGACGAGACAGAACCAATAAAACTAGGCTTCACAGTTGATAAGGGAGAAATAGTGAATACCCTTGATCCAGAATCCCTGATTTTCGTAACTACCACCAAAGCAAACCTTCAAATACTTAACGATTGGCGATATTGGAAAGGTCTGAACCTATTGGAAAATATGAAAGTCTAATCGCTAATGCTTCAAGCTATACCCAAACGCATCTCTAGTAAATGTGCCTGAAAGCCTAGTTTTTCGTAGGCTTTTTGGGCAGGAAGATTATCGGAATATACTTCGAGTCGAAATTCTGTGATACCTCTCGTTTTTGCCCAAGCTATCAGGGTATGGATAATTTCAGCATTAATGCCTTTTCCTCGATGTGCTGCTTGCACGAACATAGCACCTAAGTGGGCATAAACTGAATGTTGTAAGTAATCTTGGGCTTTTCTAACCTGTGCATATCCACTAGCAATAACTTCGCCTGCCAGTTCTGCCACCACAACTTCTGCATCGTCGGACAAAATAAATGCTCCTAAATCGTAGTAGTTGATTGATCCGTCTTTTAAGGTGGGATTGAAAGGGCGCTCAGTAGCAATAATACCTTGTTCAAACTCAAGCAACTTAGGAAGGTCAGCTAACGTAGCTTGTCTAATCTTTAGATAGTTCATAAAACACAATAACTTAATTATCAGATATTTAAAATAAATAAGTAATGAGATCAAAGCAATTTCCGCTTTGACAATTTTATGACAAAACTATTTTTAAGAGTTGTCATAATCTTG
>JAAUTG010000110.1 GCA_012031785.1 Saprospiraceae bacterium
AATGAAACCAATCTTAGTTTTAAAGTGGCAGGTACTTTGAGTTCTGTTAAGGTTAAATTAGGGGACAAAGTTAAAAAAGGGCAACTCATCGCCACGATTGACCCAGTAGATTATACCATCCAAACCAATCAAGCAGTTTCGCAAAAAGAAGGGGCAATAGCCAACGCAAAAGCGGCTGAAGTTCAACTTATCAACGCGAAAGCCACCTACGACAGAGTCGCCCAACTTTATGGAAAGAATAGTGTTTCGTTAAACGACTATCAGCAGGCAAAAGCAGGGCTTGACGCAGCACAAGCACAATATGATGCCGCAAATTCACAAATCACAGCAGCAGACCAACAGTTAAAGGCAGCAGATAATCAGGTGAGTTATACTCGCTTGGTATCTCCTATGGATGGCGTCATTACTTCGGTTGAGGTCGAGGCTAATGAAGTCGTTAATGCTGGTACGTTGATTGCGAAGGTGAGTTCGCTTGGTCGTCCGGAAGTTGAAGTAGGCGTGCCTGAAGTGGTGATTAACAAACTTAAAATAGGTAAGCAAGCAACGATTAAATTTTCTTCTTTGCCAGAGCAATCATTCGAGGCAGAGGTGATAGAAATAGCATTCGCTTCAGAAAAATCAACCACCTATCCCGTTAAACTCAAGATGGTAAATCCAGCAGACGAAATAAGACCAGGAATGGCAGCCGAAGCTAATTTCATGGTAGGGACGAATGCGGGAAAGACAAAAAATGAAATTGTTGCTCCCCTGAAAGCCATTGCAAGCGGAACAGATGGGAACTATGCGTTTAAACTGGTTTCAGATAATGAAGCAGGCGTTTATGTAGCGAAGAAGATTCCTTTAGACTTAGGCGCTATTACAGAAGATGGGTACATCATCAAAAAAGGATTGAGTGAGGGTGATCTTGTTGCCGTTGCTGGTCTTAGATCACTGTTCGATGGCAAAAAAGTAAAACTTTTGGAAAATTAATGATTATGAATTTAACTGGACTTTCACTCAAATATAATCGGATAACCCTTTTAGCCCTGTTGGTAGTAGTTATATTAGGGCTTGTGGAATACGGGAATCTATCACGAGATAGTATGCCACCATTTACTGTGCGCATAGCCACGATAATTACTCAATTTCCAGGCGCCAGCCCCGAACGTGTTGAATCCCTGATTAGCGATAAAATAGAAAAGGTTTTACAAGAAATCCCTGAAGTTAAAACGGTAACAAGTACCAGCAGAACAGGCGTTTCAATTGTAAAAGTTGTCGTTCGGGAAGATGTCCCTGAAAGCAAACTGCAATCTATTTGGGATTTGTCCAGAAGAAAAATCGAAAACATCAAGAAAGACCTTCCCGATGGAATTTATGGACCTAACCTAAATGACGAAAATATTGGTGTGGTATATGGTATTTTCGTTGGCTTAGAATCCGATGGCTTCGAATACAATGAACTGAAAGCTTATGCGGACGACCTTAGAGATGACCTGATAGCGCTTGACGATGCCGCCAAAGTAATCATTGGCGGCACGGTTGAAGAACGCACGTACATTGAATACAACGATGCTAAATTGGCTCAAGTCGGGCTTACCGCAGGGCAATTACAAAACATCATTTCAGAAAGTAATATCATCATTCCATCAGGACAAATCAATCTTGGCGAGGAAAGGATTATCCTGGAATCATCTGGAAATTTTGAATCCATCGAGGCTATCCGAAATTTGGTCGTACCCGTAGGATTCCAAGGAGAAACGGTATTGCTAGGAGATTTGGCAACAGTGGAACGAGGATATGTTTCCCCAAAGGAATCCATTGTAAGAATTAATGGCAATCAGTCCTTAGCGCTATATGTGTCTGTGAAAGAAGGTGCTAATTTGATTGACCTAGGCAAAGATGTTGATGAACTGATTCAGGTGTATAATGAGACAAAATTACCATACGGTATCAAGGCTATGCGCATAGCCTCTCAGGATAAAGTAGTTCAGAAAAAAATCGAGGTATTTATAAGTAATGTATTCCAAAGTATTGTCATCGTACTGTTGGTTATTTTAGTTGTATTGGGCTGGAGACCTAGTATAATCATCGCAAGTATAGTTCCTGGTACCATGGTGCTCACTTTTTTATTAATGGGATTGTTTGACGTTGGGCTAAATCAGGTAACGTTAGCTTCTCTGATTATGGCACTTGGTATGTTGGTGGACAATGGTATCGTCATGGTAGAGAGCCTACTGGAAAAGCTGCAAGTTGGACAATCAAAGTTTGAGGCAGCCGTAAATTCGGCAAAAGAGTTTATGATTCCGCTCCTCATTTCTACATTAACCACCAGTGCTGCCTTCCTTTCTTTCTATTTAGCGGATGGTACGATGGGAGATATGATGGGGAATATCTTCTTAGTCATCACGATGGCTTTGCTTTCTTCTTGGGTAATGGCATTTACCATTATTCCGCTTTTCGGAAACGCCCTGCTGAAGGTTACTCATGGAGAAGAAGCGCATAAGACTATTTTTGATTATTTTAAGGGGTACTATAATAGTTTTCTGGATTGGACATTAAAAAAACCAGTGTTGACTATTATAGCAATCACGGTTCTATTTTTCATTTCACTTTATGGATTTACCTTCATTCCTAGCATTTTTATGCCGCCAAATGACAGGAATCTAGTAATTGTAGATATAAATTATCCATTAGGCACTAAAATTGAAACAACAGATTCAAGAGTTGCATTGCTTGAAAGCTATATCAAGGACAGTTTGCTGACTAATGAAACGATGGAGGAAGGCATTATTGATTGGTCTTCTTACATAGGTAAAGGACCCGAAGCATACGATTTAGGTTATTCTGCTGGTGAACCAAATTCATCGTATGCGCACATGTTGTTGAATACCACCTCAGATTACGCAAACGATATTGTAATCAATAAATTAAGGGATTTTGCCAGTAAAAATCTTTTTGATGCCGAGATCAAAATCAACCGATTAGTTGGCTCTGGTGGTGCAGCAGCACCCATTGAAATAAGAGTTACAGGAGATGAACCAGATGAATTATTCAGAATTGCCGATAGAATTAAAACCAAGCTATTCCAAACTCCCGGAGTTATAAATGTTACCGATGATTGGGGTTCTCGCATCAAAAAAATATATGTAAAAATTGATGAGCATAAGTTATCAAGAGCTGGTCTTACTAATCAGGATGTTGCGGTTTCTTTGCTCACCTCTTTGGATGGTTTTGAGGTTGGCGAGTTTCGAGATGATGACCAAAGCATCCCGATTACCATGAAACGGGAAGGAACGGAAAGTATAACTTATTCAGATATTAAAAATCTCACGGTGTTTTCTCAATCCAGAGGCACCAGTATCCCTTTGTCGCAAGTAGCAGAAATTGAGGTGCCTTGGCAGTATTCTAAAATATTAAGACGCAATCTAAAACGAAGTTTGACCATTCAGGCAAGCGTGGCTGACGGTTACCTCGCCAGTGATATTATGGAAGACGTGATTCGTCCTATGATGAACGAAGAATCCCCAAAATGGGACAATGGCTATACCTATCAATATGGGGGCGATGCAGAAGGCAGTAATGATGCCATGGGCGCTGTTATTGAAAATTTACCCCTTTGTTTCTTTATTATCATCCTCTTGCTGGTTCTTCAATTTAATTCCATCCGGAAAGCAAGCATTATTTTTATGACCATTCCGCTGGCTATCGTGGGTGTTACGGGAGGCTTGCTGGGTGCGGGTTCTGTTTTTAGCTTTACTGCCTTTTTGGGTATTATTTCCCTAGCAGGTATTATCATCAACGATGCGATTGTTCTGATAGATAAAATTGGTACTGAATTAGACGAAGGAAATGGATTGCTGGAAAGTATCAAACAAGCAGCAAACGACCGATTTAGTCCCATCTTGCTAACCACACTTACTACATCCTGTGGTATGGTTCCGCTGTGGACAGGTGGCGGTGCACTTTGGTCGCCAATGGCGATTACGATTATCTTCGGGCTTCTTTTTGGAACGATTATTTTGCTGATTTTTGTACCCGCAATTTTTGTACTATTATTCAAAAACAGGCAAAAAAATAAAGCTGTTTAGGTGGTAGGATTGATGCACCAATAGACCCATTTAACAGACGAAATAAAATGAGGGAAAGGTTAAAAATAAAAACGGAAATATTTATTGCGGCTTCCACCCTGTTGGGTTGGATCGCTATTGGAACGGTAGTTTTTCATAGACTGGAATCTTGGAATTGGATTCAGTCGTTTTACTTCGCTGTAGTTACCATCACCACCGTAGGATATGGAGATTTTACGCCAACCAACGATTTAAGCAGGCTTTTACAGCCATTTATATTTTGCTTGGCGTGAGTATAGGCGTTGTAACTTTAAGCGTAATTGGTGCTGAAATGTTGAGGAATAGAGAGCGGCGATATTTAAAAAGAAAAAAGAAAAGAGAACCAGACAAGCCCATGGATGATCTCTAAGCTAAGCCTCCCATTTCATCGAATCATTCCACTGGATGTATTGCGTTAAAAGAATTGAGCCACAATCATTTATTATCTTTTGTTAACCACATATCTTTGGAGGAGAATATAACTTTGCCTAGCGTGAAAAATAATTTCTTCTTATCCACAAATTTTAAAAAATAAACATTATGCAATTAAAGACTTGGGCACTTATTGTAATCGGATTGATTAGCATTAATACCGCTTTTGCGCAGCGAGGAAAAGTATTAAGCAATGAAGACTGGAAAGTATTAGGCAGTAAGCAAGTTGATTGGAAAGTTGATAAAGATGTCTTACTTGTAGGGGCTTACGAAGGTGAAATTAACAAACTAAAAATTAGGGTTACAGGTGGTACTGTAAATATCATAAATATGGTAGTAACCTACGCCAACGGAGTGGAAGACGATATCCCCATGCGGCATATATTCAAAAAAGGTGCCACATCGAGGGAGATAGACTTAAGAGGAGGAGATCGCATCATTAAGAAAATAACCTTTGTTTATGAACGAGCCAATATTCCCAATAGGGCACAGGTTTGGGTTGGAGGAAAATGAGCACCTGAAAACTCCGAAGATTTTTGAAATAAGCCTTTTTAGGCAACATTTTGTAGATATTTATATTTGAAAATACCTGAAAAAAGTATTTTATGATTTTGCTAAAAAGGTTAAAATCCGCTAAATTTAGAATCTTCGGAGTTTTCAGATACCATTAGGCGTAATATAATAAAAAACCTACCCGCTTAGAGTAATAATCTGTTTAAACGCTATTCGACCAAAGGTTTGAAATAGTTCTATGATAGTTAAAATGAAAAAACAACATCAAACAGGTAGATTATTTTTTGCTCAACGCCTTATCAGGAATATTGGTATCTAGCAAATACAAAGTTGCATTGCCATGTTTTTCCACTTTCCATACCTTACAATTCACAGGACGTTGGCGAATATTAACCGTTACTACAACCCCTGTATCTTTAAAATCGTATTCATAATTGTGGTAAGTATCGTAGGCTTTACCTTGTTTGTGCATCCACATATTGATCGGCATATCCCTGTTTCCATTTGATACCAATACCAACGATAGGATAGTCGTAGTCTTTTGCGCCTTTTAAATAGTCGCCAGCTAAAATTCCTAATCTACCAGCATAAGCCTTAAAGGAATTATCCAAGACATATTCCATACAGAAATAGGCTACTCTAGGCAAGTTTGCTTGATTTTCTTTCATGTTCATCGTTTATATTTTATTATGCTGTTCTAATGCTTAGAAGTAATATTACTTTTGAAAACATTTCAATCTTATTGAACTAATATTACGGAATTGGTTCTTTCTTGTTTGCAGAAATGCAATAATTTCAAACAGTAGATTATTTTTTATCTGACTCCTAACCTGTACCAAATGAGAAAACAATAGACTGGCTATTAATGACTTAAAAAGTTAATTTTTCATTTTTTATTCCTTTGCAACCTAATTGTTGTCCAGAACGTAAAAGTAAGAGTGCGCTTGCGTAAAAGGTTTAAGGTTGGTGTGTATTTTTACATACTTTTAATCAAAAAGAAACAACTCCAAGAAGGAAAATAGTGTTTAACATTTTTGTTAATTGATATTGATTGGATGAACTTAAATCAACCACAGCAATACGCACAGCTTAAAAGACAAGTACACCAAGATTTTTCTGCAAGTATTGTCCTCCAGCATTACAAGAAAGGAGATTACATTTATTTTCCTTCTGATACGCCAGAAAGAATCTATGTTATTGAGGAAGGTATTGTGAAATTGGGCACTTATAATGACGATGGTGCGCCAGTGGTGCATGATATCATCGGTCCAAACTACTTTTTTGGTAATCTTAGGTATCTAAACAATGAGTACTTTAACGAGTTTGCAAAAGCAGCAACGGTTCTAGTGGTCTCCGCTTATCATCTACCCACCATAAAAGCAGCTTTTGCCGAAAACAGAACGCTTAATGAGTGGCTTACTTTTATGATCATCAAACGTTGGGCGTTGACAGAAGCAAGACTAGCAAGGATTTCCTCCACAAGACCCGTAAAGCGCGTGCAAAAAATAATAATAGAGCTCGAACAACTTATTCCTAATTCTACCACCTTAAATTACAAATGGTTCGAGGTCATTTCCCAAAAAGACATTGCCGATTTAACTGGGATGACTCGCCAAACAGTGGCTAAAATTTTTAGAGAATTACCATTACAAGAGATTCCTTACTATCAAGAGTCTGCTATGGATTAATAATTTATGCTTACAAATCGCAAGCAACTAAAGCCAACTTTGCAAGATTGCTTGTTAAGCCAAGTTTAAATTCTTATTAATTATCAAACGGATGTAAAGAACGAACATTTCCTACCCATACCTTGGCTCTAGCTTTGTATTTTAATTTATTAAATCTCACTGTTATTTATGAAAATTCGACTGTTATTCTTATTAGTCCTTGCATGTGGTATGCAACTGGGTAATGTTATGGCACAGGCTACCAACGCTGGTTTCGCGGGCGTTGTTAGAGACGACAACCAAGAGAACTTGGTTGGAGCTACTATTACTATTTACAATACTTCCAATGGTTTCCAAACAGGAACTGTTACCAATGTCAATGGGGAATACCTTTTACAGCAAGTTCCACTGGGTGGTCCTTACGAAATTTCGGTGTCTTACGTCGGGTACAGCACTGCCAAGCAGACGGGTTACACAATGGAACAAGGCGACCAAATTCGCGTGGATTTTGAATTGAACGCAGATGCAACAGAGTTGGATGTAGTGACCATTTCAGGCACAAGTTTGAGAAACCGCATCAACCAAATTGGAGCAACTACTGAAGTTAACGCACAGCAAATCAGAAGTTTACCGACGGAAGGCCGTAACTTTACTTTCTTGACGAGCCTTTCTCCATTGCAAGGTGCTGGTGCCATCAACTTGGGTGGTCAGAGAAGAACCTCTACCAATGTATTGGTGGATGGCGTGAACGCGAGAAACCAGTTGACAGCAGGTGAAATAGGACGCGGACCTTATACGATTTCGCAGGAAGCGATCCGCGAATTTGAAGTTTCTACTAACGATTATAGCGTGGTACAAGGTCGCCAAGGTGGTGGTTCTATCTCGGCTACTACAAAGTCAGGTACTAACGAATTTAGTGGAAGTGTTTTCGTCTATCACAGAAACGAAAATTTACAGAGCCAATTCGACATCAGAGGAAACGAAAGAAGTGTGGACTTTTTCAACACGCAGTACGGCGCAAGTTTGGGCGGTCCGATTGTGAAGGATAAAATTCACTTCTTCGCAGTGTACGAGCGTCAGGATGCTGGCGAACCTTTCACGATTGCAGATTTGCAAACAGAAGATGACCAAAACCGCGTGGGGATTACAACGGCAAACTTGGATCGTTTCCTAGAGATTTGCGCGTTCCCAATACGGCGTAAGCAACGACCAGCAAGTAGGGCAATTCGACAGAAAAACAACCGCAAATACATTTTTTGCCCGTGTGGACTGGCAGTTGAATAACATCCACCGCTTAACGATTCGCAACAACTTCAACGTTTGGGATAACCCATTCAGTGTGGATGACAACTCAACGATTACGTTGGCGGAATCTTGGTCGGATTTTTCTGCTTTAGAGAATAGTACGCTAGTGTCTTTGCGTTCTGCTTTTACGCCAAAAGTATTGAACGAGTTGAAAGTACAGTATCAGCACGCAGAGCGCGAATTTGTACCGAGCAGCCAGTTGCCTAGCGCAAACATTCCAAGGGCAATCGTGAACATCACCTCTACTTTGCCTAACGGTACTTCTCGTAACTTGAGTGCTCAAATTGGTGGTCAGCGTTTTACGCCAGAAACCAACTTGGAAAGACAAATCCACTTGACCAACACCACTTACTTAAACGCAGGTAAATTCAACTTTACTTTCGGAACAGATAACTTGTTCACGTATTTGGAAACCTTGTTGTCAAACGAGCAAAACGGTCGTTTCTTCTACAACTCTTTGGATGATTTTGAGAACAACCGCCCATTCCGTTATGCGCGTGAAGTGCCGCTTCAAGGTTTGCCCATCGTGGAGCAAAATGTAATTGACTTAGGTTTGTTTGCACAAGTAGAAACGAATTTGCACCCCCACTTGAATGCCGTCTTCGGTTTGCGTTGGGATGCGACTTTGTTCTTGGACGAAGCGGCTTTCAATCCAGTTGTGTTTGAAGAATTAGGCATTAGAACGGACAATAAACCCGCCGATTGGGATAACATCCAACCGCGTTTGCAATTTACTTGGAACATAGGTGGTAAAAATGCAGACATTATCCGCGCTGGTGGAGGTATTTTCTCCTCTCAACCACACTACTATGCACAAGTGAACAACATCCAAAACAGTGGTTTGTTACTAGGTGCGATTGACGTAACGGGAGATGCCGTCCCAGCAGCCGACTTCAATGCTTATCGCAAAGACCATCCACAGTGCCAGGTATTCCTGATGGAAGTACCGTAGTTTCTACCATCAACGCGGTGAGTGATGATTTTGAAGTGCCTACCATTTATAAAGGAAACTTGACTTATACGCACATTTTCAACGAAAAATATAGTTTGGGCTTCAATGCTTTGATTAGCCACACTACGAATAATTATGTGTATCAGGAAGGAAACTTGGTGCAAGACCCATACTTCACGACGGCTAACGAAGGCAGAGCCGTGTTCGTACCTGCTGCTACCATTCGTACCAATGGCGTAACCGACTGGACAAACTCCAGAGTCTCTACGGAAGTAGGTAGAACTTTGATTCTACAATCCGATGCTTTCTTGGATCAAGCGGCTTTGATTATCGAAGGTTCTGCGCGTTTCGGAAAGGATGGTTATTTGAACGCCAGCTACACCTTCAACGTGGCGAAGGACAACTCTTCTTATAACTGTTGTGTAGCAAACACTTCTACGTTCTTGCCAGTTGATGGCGACCCAAGAGCGTTAAACTACGGTTTTTCGGACAACCATTTTTCTAATAAAGTGGTTGTGAACGGTTCAACACCTTCTTGGAAAGGTTTGCAATTGGGTGTTTCTGCAACAGGAGAAGGTGGTACGGTGTATCACTTCACGGTCAATACGAACACAAGTGTAAACGGCGACTTTGTATCCAGCAACGATGTGGCATACATTTTTGATCCAAACGATCCGAACACGCCACAGGCAATCATTGACGGGTACAACACTATTTTGAACAACCCTGACGTGCCGCAGCACTACAAGGATTATTTGGAGGACAGCTACGGAAAATTTGCAGAGCGTAACGCCGGTAGAAATCCATTCCAAATGATTTACAATGCGCGTTTGACTTACGACCTGCAATTTGGAAAAACCAAAAACGGTTTAGAACTATCCGCAGACTTGTTCAACGTAGCCAACTTGTTGAACAAAGAATGGGGAAGAACTTTCAACTATGGTCGTGAAAATCGAATTTTGCGCGCCACGGCATTCAACCCAACAACGCAGCAGTACACTTATTCCGTGAACACAGGCGTTGCCACAGAACCTATCAACGGTACGCCTTGGCGTTTGCAGTTGGGTATTCGTTACACGTTTAATCAGTAATTAGAACTTTAGCCATTAGCCAAACACGATAAGTAAGGTTGTTCATTCAGCCTTGCTTATTTTTTGCAGTGAAAAAAATAATTGCACGAAGTTACAGCTTTTTTTAACTAAACTTTTTGAATGGAACATTTAGCCTGCAAAAGACTTAATTAATGCTGGTATTTTATTAAAAAATGTTGAGAATCTAGAACTTACAGCAATCAAACTTTTTATTGCTGCTTAAAAAGAAAAGTCTTAGCTCTAATGTTTTTGAATTGTCCTTTGGTAAGAAATAATATCTCCCCGCTCGTAATAGATGTTCATATCTATCACGCCATTGTGCAAATCTCCTGATTTGCAGCATACCCTTCAGCTTTTTATGGTGCTACTCAAAAAGCCCTTTTGGATAACTTTGGGTATTTGATAAAATCGTTCATTTCCCTTGGAGAAAAAATTTGAAGTTTTGCTGGCATGGGGTTAATGTCAAAGGGAGATAAAAAATAATATCTCGGTACTGGTAAATATTAAATAATTTATTATATTTGCATCAAAAGTAATAATAAAGGAAACAATTATCCATAGTTGTAAAAATGCCAGAGCACAAATATAGTTCTCAATGGTCTTAATTCTTGTGTCAGTCCTTTACACAAATGTAAAGATTGCAAAGCCCATGGTGTTTTAAAAAGCAAACGAACAACTAAACATATTGACACAGATGCTTGAGAAAGAACGTACTTAGAGTGAAATTCCTATCTTTCTACAGGACGCATTTTCAAAATTTCTCATGTTATAGTGCTCAATTTGCTGAGAAAAAAGCAAAAAAATAGCCCCTTTTAAAATGATCATCGCGCCTAGTAAAGAAGACGATGTGAAATTTTTTCTTACTGTGCATTTAAAAGTCAATCAGATACGTATTGGGATAGTATTCTACCGTAGAACGCGCCATATTATATCATTTTTTATTGGTGATGGCACGATGGAGTCTTGTAAAAGATTTTGGCGTTTGTGTAATTGCTTACCAGAACGTATGAAAAAGTGGGTAAAGAAACGGGACAAACGGCTCATGTAGAACGATTAAACAATACTCTTAGGCAACGTATCGCCCGATTGGTTAGAAAAATACTGTCATTTTCTAAAAAAGAATATATGTTCTATTTACACATTTAAAATGTTTGCTTTTTACTACAACTTAGAATGTGTCACTTAATTTTTACCAGTGCCTTTTATTTTTATACTAATACAAAACTTAATTCATGAAAACATTATTATTAAATCTAGCATTGTTAGTAAGCTTTTCAACGGTTTATTCTCAATCTTTTTGTTCCAAAGCACGAACAATTCAGTGCGGTGAAGTTATCAACTCTAGCAATTTTGAATCGGGGAATACCCTAAACGTCAGTAGTTACGGAAGTTGTGTAAGCGGTATTAATACCGCTGTTAACAATTTCAACGGTAACGATGTAGTTTACCGAGTTGACGCTCTTAACAATTCATCAATAACCGTTACGCTTAACGGATTGTCTAGCGATTTAGATGTATTTATTTTTAAAAGTTGTTCTTCGGGTGCGTCTTGTATTGCCAAAAGTACGAATGGTAATAGCTCGAGTGAAATTGTAAATATTTCAAATGCCTCGGGTACTTACTACATTGTTATTGACGGGTACAACACTAGTCAAAGATCTACTTTTAATCTTACAGTTAAATGTGCTGGCGATACTGGTGGGGGCATTGGTGATGGATTTAATTGTAGTAGTGCAGAAGAAATTTCTTGTGGTCGTACTTATTATCATAACAACTTTAGTTCTGGTAACAGAATGGAGTATGAAAATTACGAAACCTGTGTTTCGGGCGTTAATCGTTCTTTAAATCCTTTTAATGGTAATGATAGACTTTACAAAATTAACGTATCATGGGCAATGCACTCGACATTTCTATGACTGGATTGAGTGCGGATTTAGATATGTTTTTGTTTAATAGTTGTACTGGAGAAATTGTAGCAGCAGTAGTTGAAGGCGGCTTGAATAATTGTATTGCAAAAAGTACGAATAGTAACAGTAGTGATGAAAGAATTTACCTGCCAAATGCTTCAGGAACGTATTACCTTGTTGTAGATGCACCTCAAACATCCTTAAGAGCAATTATACACTTGTCGTAAAATGTGATCAGCCTGCCAACCTAAATTTGACAACAACTGCCAAAGTATTGGATATAGATATATAGGAACAACTGGACAATTGAGATATACATTTAGTGTACCATCCAGCTTACCACTAGGGACATGGGAAATTAGAAATGGTAATTCTTTGCTTACTGATCCAGTACCTAATGTGCGTTCAATTAATGTGAACTTTTCTAATGAAAGACAATATACCGTTTGTTACATTTACAAAGATAGCCAAGGTTGTGAAGTTACCTGTTGCCGTACAATATGTATCGTAGATCCATTTAGCTGTAATGGTATTTCCATTACCCAATCAGGCAGTAACTACCTATTGAATCTACCTGGAATATCAGCTAGTAACATATTGAAATGGGAGAATGATAATACAGGTCAACAATTAGGAACTGGAACTTCAATTACGTTTCCGATACCACTTCCAGGCGTTTGTTATGTAATTAGTGTCACCTATTATGATCCTTCCACTGGTTGCTATCGTGTGTGTTGTAGGGAAATTTGCGGACCAAACTGTCCACCTGTAAACAACAACTGCGATAAGATTAGTTTTGGATACACAGGAACATCTGGCTCACTGCGCTATCAGTTCAACATACCAACAAACGAGCCATCAGGCAGATGGATAGCAAGTGGCGGTGCTTATGGTGGATCGGAAGTAGGTATGGGACAAGGCTACACTGTGAATTTCACATTCCCATCTTCAGGAACTTACACGATATGTTATGAATACACTAATCAAGCTGGCTGTAAAGTAAGATGTTGTAGAAAGATATGTGTGTTAGACCCTCTTGCGTGTGATCGAATTATTGTAAACCAGGCGCAAGGTGGATTCAATTTATCGTTGAATGGAGTATCAGCATCGAACGTGGTTCAATGGATAAATGACAGCAGAAATGAAGTATTACAAGGAACAAGTAGCACATTTGTAGCATCGCCACCTTCGGGAGAATGTTATTTAATCAGCGTAGTCATTTACGATCCATCCACAGGTTGTTACCAAATTTGTTGTAAACAAATTTGTGCGCCAGCGGATCCATGTGGAATTATTAGCAATTTGGAAACCAAATGCTTTGGCGATAACTTAGACGTGTCTTTTACTTTAAATAATACTTACGAGAATACATCTATCGCTTTAGATGCCACCTCGAATGATTTTTCTATGGATTTCATCCTGTTGACACCTGTCGGAATTGGATTTTCGGGATGTATAAACGTTGTTACTGTTAATGGAATTCTGTTTGGCACCCAACGAATTGATTTAAAATTAGTTGGGTGTACTCTAGCGTTAAAACCAGGTGATAAAGTAACGATTATGCCTGTCCTTAAACAGCGTATATATGATTACGTGACAATTTGCTGTCATTTAGATCCTATTGAAATTATCATTCCCGAATGTACAGTTTGTCAAGGAGCGCAACAAAATATCAACTGTAGTTCAGTTTACCAGCCGGTTTGTGGTTGCAATAATGTGACATACTCAAACGCTTGCTACGCGCAGCGTGATGGCGTAATCTCTTGGATAAATGGTATTTGTAATGGTGATAACCTAAATGATGGCAATACTATTCAAAAAGAAGAATGGAAAGGTGCTTACACGTTGACAAATTCACCAAATCCTTTTACTAGTAGTACCACAATTCAATTTACTTTACCAGAAAGCATGATTGCAAGTATTTCTGTAATGGATAGAGATGGAAAAATCCTATTCCATAAAACAGAAATTTTTAATCAAGGAATGAACGAAGTAGTGTTTGACCGAGCTTCTCAATTGCCAAGTGGACTATACTTCTATCGTCTTCAAACAGAAGAGGAAATTCTTACTAAATCTATGGTATTGGGTAATGAATGATTAAATATTAGTAATTGATTCAAATAGAAAGAAGCTGCCCGAAAAGGGGCAGCTTCTTCTAACGACGTGCTTTCAGCTTAGAAAAATGGATATTTCTTTGGATGTAATACTGCCAAACGATGCTGCCTTCATAGCGTCCTGCATTATTGGGAGTAGTTCGAATACTGGTTTTTTGGATAAGCCGCTCTAACTTCTTACGCTTTTTGAAAGTAGCGAGAATTTGAAAAAAAGTACCAATTCACTTTTACAATAGCTCCAATGTTTTTGAATTGTCCTTTGTTTGGTAAGAAATAATATACCCCTCATGATGGATGCCCACATCCATCATGCCATGGTGCAAATCTCCTGATTTGCACCATACCCTTCAGCTTTTTATGGTGCTACTCAAAAAGCCCTTTGGATATTTCGGGTATTTGATAAAATCGTTCATTTCCCTTGGAGAAAAATTGGACTTTTGCTGGCATGGGTTTACTTTTGTACATAATATTGCTGACAATTTGAATATTGCCGCAAGTGGAGGATATATATAAAAGGGAGTTGCGGCAATAGATAAGTTCGATGAAATCCAAATCCCAACACAAAAAATTTCCACTTATTTCCCCTAAAACATCTTATCTTTGTTGAAAAGGTAATTTTAATGGCCAAGAAGCACATCCGTTTCGACTGGGCAGCAAAAAAAATACTGCGTGATAAAAAGAACTTCGACATCCTCGAAGGTTTCTTGTCTGAGCTATTGGGTGAAGATGTGAAGATCGAGGGGCTCTTGGAAAGCGAGAGCAACCAAGAGGAGGAAGATGATAAGTTCAACCGAGTTGACCTGTTCGCCGGGAACTCGAAAGGCGAACACATCATCATCGAAATACAGAACACGAGGGAGTTGGACTACCTCATGCGAATGCTTTTTGCCACGTCAAAAGCAAATCACGGAATACCTGCCTATCGGGGCAAAGTACGGGGAGATAAAAAAAGGTCATCGCCGTGAGCATCGTGTATTTTTGACTTGGGTAAGGGCGAAGATTACGTTTACGTCGGGC
>JAAUTG010000437.1 GCA_012031785.1 Saprospiraceae bacterium
GGTATCATTGGCGGAATCATCGGATTTGTGATAGCAACAAGTAGTTTTGAAGTAACATTGTTGCAAAACCCCTCACTTGGAATACAACTCTTGACTATTTTAATTGGTACGGCACTAGGTGTTTTACTTTTGGGTAGATTTATGAAAATTCTATTCAATAGTCCTGAAATGCACATTTGGCATCACGCTTACGAAATGCCTGAATCACACCGTCTTGGTATCAACTTTGGGTTGACGCTTGCCATTTGGGATTACATCTGGAAAACAGCTTACATGCCACACAGCGGGCGCGATTTACGTTTGGGCTTTGAGGGGATAGAGGAGTTTCCTTCCAACTTTGTTGACCAAAATTTATACGGATTGAAATCCGTTCACACTAAAAAAATAAATGCCGTGAGGATTTTTTCTTGTTTCATTATTCGTAGCCACTATCGTTGCTGCGGTTTCTGCACAATCTAAAGTCAATAGCAAGGCTTACGACCTCATGCTAAAAAATTTACTATCCCACACCGTATCAGAACTGACGGTGGCAGAAGCAAAAGCCGTACAAGGCAAAGCTATTTTTTTAGATGCTAGGGAATGGAAGGAATACGAAGTCAGCCACATCGCCAACGCTAAATACGTGGGCTACGACAGTTTTGACTTAAAAACAGTGCAGCACCTTCCTAAAGATCAACCTATTGTCGTTTATTGCTCCGTAGGTTATCGCAGCGAAAAAGTAGCGGAGCAACTCAAATCTGCTGGCTACCAACAAGTGACTAATCTGTATGGCGGTATTTTTGAGTGGCGCAATCAGGGTAATGGTGTGGTAAACCAAACTGGCAGTACCGAAAAAGTACATGCCTACAACCGCGCTTGGGGAGTTTGGCTAAAAAAAGGAGAAAAGGTGTATTGAGATTTAGACATCTGTTGAGTTGGTCATTTGGTAAAGTAATTTTTGAAAACGTTTTGGTACAGTGCCTTGAGCGAACAAATAACCAACCCAACAACACCTAGGACACCAACGCAATCACGACAATACTCACTCTTGTGTTAGGCAGGGTTAGTAACTTAGAAGCACAAACTTCTAAGGTCGCACCTGTGGTCAACACGTCATCTACCAAAAGAATATGTTGTCCTCCTATTTGAGCGGATTCATTGACCACGAACACTTCCGCTACATTTTTCAAAGCGTTCTTCTCGCGTCTTTTTTGGTTTGCGATTTGGAGTGTATCACTCGTTTCAGTCCATCTTTCTTCCAAGGTATTCCCAAAGTTTCTGAAAGTCCGGCTGCAAAAGATCACTTTGGTTGTAGCCACGCAATTTTAGCTTTTTTGGATGCAATGGTACAGGCACAATCAGGTCAATATCTTGAAAAAGCGGAGACGCTCGGAGCGATTCGCCGTACTGATGACCTAGTGCGCGCCCAATTTCTTGCTTCCCTTTGTACTTTAATTGATGGATGAGGCGTTGTATTTTACCTGTTTTGGTAAACTGAAACATAGCTGCACCTGCATTGATAGGTACCCGTCCCCAAAACTTTTCCAGAACTGGGTTACTTGCTTCAAAGTGCATTTGTGTCGGTACTAATTCGTACTGGCAGTTGATACAAAGTATTTGGTTAGGTGTAGGAGTTCTTTCCAAACAGGCAAAACAAAGTTTGGGATAAAACAGCGTCGCAAAATTGTTGACGTAGCGTTTCAGCGAGTTCATGCCATGAGCTAATTTGTTGGAATAATGTTTTCAAATCACTTTTTTATACTGTCTGTCATGGAGTTGGTTATTTGTTGGCAAGGTTATTTTGGCAAGGGTTGGCAGCTTGACTTTGATAGCCAACTAGTGCAACATTCTTAAACTAACCTTTACATATCAACAAATAACCAACTCCACAAGGTTTATTCATCCCCAGCAGCGTCATCGTCTGAGAAAACTGCTTTAACAGCTCTACCTCCTGCACCAGCAATTTTTTCCTTTATTTTTAGTTCAATTTCCAAAGCCACTTCGGGATTATCTGCCAAAAATTGTTTCGCAGATTCCCGCCCTTGTGCAATTTTAGCACCTGAGTAGCTGTACCAAGCACCACTTTTTCCGATGATGTCATTATCCACTCCCAAGTCCACAATTTCACCAGTTTTGGAGATACCCTCTCCGTACATAATATCGAAACTTGCCACACGGAAAGGCGGGAGCGAGTTTGTTCTTGACCACTTTTTACTTTGACATTATTACCTACCACATTGCCTTCTTTATCCTTAATGGCAGCTCCATTTCTACGAATATCTAAACGCATGGACGCATAAAACTTTAGGGCATTACCACCAGTAGTCGTTTCTGGATTACCAAACATGACCCCAATTTTATCGCGTAGCTGGTTGATAAATATACAACAACAGCCTGTTCTACCAATTGTACCTGTTAGTTTACGCATGGCTTGAGACATTAAACGCGCTTGAAGTCCCATTTTAGAATCCCCCATTTCCCCTTCCAATTCACTTTTCGGTACTAGTGCGGCTACGGAGTCAATCACAATAATATCAATTGCGCCAGAGCGAATAAGATTTTCTGCAACTTCCAGTGCTTGCTCCCCGTTGTCTGGCTGTGAAATCAACAAACCATCGGTGTCCACGCCTAATGCCTCGGCGTAAAAGCGGTCAAAAGCGTGTTCTGCATCAATAAAAGCTGCAATACCACCTCTTCTTTGGCACTCTGCGATAGCATGAATAGCTAAAGTGGTTTTTCCTGACGATTCAGGACCATATATTTCTATAACTCTACCTTTAGCGTAACCGTTCACGCCTAGCGCAATATCTAAACTCAAGGAGCCAGAGGGAATTGCTTCTACTTCTGTCACTTGCTTATCGCCCAAACGCATGATTGTTCCCTTTCCGTAGGTTTTTTCCAAACGGTCAACGGTCATTTCTAATGCCTTGAGTTTGGCTTCTCTATCTTTGTTTTCAGTTGCCATGAAATGAATTTGCTTAATAAAAATGAATGATTTGCTTATAATAACGCAATTTAAAACAAAAAGTTTACATTACAAACTTTTTGTTTT
>JAAUTG010000111.1 GCA_012031785.1 Saprospiraceae bacterium
TGGAAACGTGGAGTTAGGTGTAGGAGAAGAATTTCAGGAAAAGAAGTTTCTTCGATTTAGCAATCAACACCCTAATGAAAAGATAAAATCTGTAAAATAGCCTTTATTGACTATTTCTAGTTGCTGATTAAATAGTCGTTTGGCATAAATTATTTGAAAATTGAAAAGGACAGGAATTGTAATTTTAGTCATTTTTTTGGTGTTATTACTTGATCAGTCGTCCAAAATATGGATAAAGACCCACATGGAGTACGGCGAGTATTTCAAAATATTTAACCTAGATTGGGCAAGAATCCACTTTGTGGAAAATCCAGGCATGGCATTTGGTTTAGAATTGGAAGTAAGCTATGGAAAATTGTTGCTTAGTTTGTTCCGAATCGTAGCAGTAGGCTTTTTAATTTATTACCTCAATCTACTCATCAAAGCAAAGTCGAATTTTGGATTGCTGATTAGTTTCGCACTTATTTTGGCTGGTGCGATGGGCAATATCATTGATAGTGCATTTTATGGAATGATTTTTTCGGAATCTTATCCTGGCACCTTGGCAAGAATTTTCCCTAGCGAGGGAGGCTACGCTTCATTTTTGCACGGAAAAGTAGTGGACATGTTGTATTTTCCATTATTTAGTGGTACTTATCCCGACTGGTTTCCTTTGATAGGGGGAAGACCTTTTTTGTTTTTTAAGCCCGTTTTTAATGTAGCGGATAGTGCCATCACAAGTGGCGTATTGAGTATCATTCTTTTTCAGCGTAGCTTTTTTGCTACACCAATGCCAATAGAAGATACAGCGAGTAAAGCGCCTAAGCCCGAAGACGAACAATCATCAAATGATGAGCCAGAAGCTAATGCGTCAAATACTTAAATTGTGTATTAGCTACTTGCCAGTA
The DNA here is from genome assembly GCA_012031785.1 of Saprospiraceae bacterium. Taxonomy (GTDB): domain Bacteria; phylum Bacteroidota; class Bacteroidia; order Chitinophagales; family Saprospiraceae; genus JAAUTG01. The sequence goes on from JAAUTG010000111.1 coordinate 888, forward strand.
TGCAGTTTTCGCTTTGTCTTTGAAGACTTAATAGCTCTTTTAATACTTAGACAGGAGTAGCTGAAGAGCAAAGGTTTCATCATCAAAGACCAACGGTGTCAAATACTTTTAACATTTTTCTGCTTTTATTGAACAGCTAGTCGCTTCATGGGTTACTTGCAAAAAGAAGTATTTACAAGATGAAGCAGTTCGGATTACTTTTAGTCGTTTTAGGAAGTGTGGCTTTGATTCAAAGCTGCGTGGTCATCGAAAATCAATTCAACGCCATTCCGCCAGGTGCTTGGCGAGGCGTGTTAAAGTTGGAAGGAAACAGAAATATTGTGACTTCTGAAGACGTTTTGTTCGAGGAGGTGAGTGAAGGAGAACTGCCGTTCAACTTTGAAGTCATTTACGAAAATTCGAATAGTTTCTATATTGTCATTCAAAATGGAAAAGAAAGAATTGAGGTTCGAGATATTCAATTTGGAAGGGCAGAAGGTACAATTAAAGATACCATCCGAATCAATTTTCCTGTCTTTGATAGTTATATTACAGCCGTTTATGAAGAAGACGTGATTGAAGGAACTTGGGTGGTAAATAATCGAGGAGAGAATTATCGCATACCATTCGAGGCTTTTCATGGAAAAAATTATCGGTTTACAGAACTTAAAAAAACGCCCGTTTTAGATTTGAGTGGCAAGTGGCAAGCCAACTTTGAAATAGATTCCGAAAAGCCTTTTGCCGCCGTGGGAGAGTTTGAGCAGGCAGGCAATTACCTCACTGGAACGTTTCAAACCGAAACAGGTGACTACCGTTTCCTAGAAGGCACTATACAAAATAACAAAGTTTATCTATCTTGCTTCGATGGTGCTCATGCCTATCTGTTTGAGGCTAAAATATTGGAGGATAGCTCCATGATTGGCTCTTTCTATTCTGGCATTCACTATAAAACCACTTGGGAGGCAAAGCGCAACCCAAATTTTGAATTAACGAATCCTGATAGTTTAACCTTTTTACAAAATCCAGCTGTGCCTTTTGATTTCAAATTTAAAAATGACGCTGGAAAAGAAATTAAACTTAGCGACTATGGCAATAAAGTCAAAATCGTTCAATTGATGGGCACTTGGTGTCCAAATTGCAAGGACCAAACCGACTTTTGATAAAGTACCTAGCAACAAGTAACACCGAGCAATTAGCAGTGATAAGCCTTGCCTTTGAGCGATACCAAGAAGAAGCACAAGCAATGATGGCAATCAAAAGGTATCGAGAAAAAATGGGCGTGTCACATGAAGTGCTTTTGGCAGGCTATCACGAAAAAATAGATGCCTCAAAAGTATTGCCGATGCTGAATCAAGTAGTGGCATATCCAACCTTGATTTTTTTGGATAAAAATAATCAGGTTCGCAGGATTTATACAGGCTTTTATGGACCTGCTACCAGCGAATTTGCTAATTTTGAGAAAGATTTTAACCAATTTACGGATGAGTTATTAGCAGAATAAGTAATCTGTTGATAATCAGTCTATTGCAATAAATTTCTTTTTATTACTTTTTGAAACATAAGCATTCATAGTATCGTAGAAAACCAACTATATAGAATCATTATTCATTTTCTCCTACCAATAACCACGCAGTTATCATGGCAAATAAACAAGTAACAATTGCATTTCACGAAGCCAATAGACCAGTTGCACAAGATATGGTGCGCAACTTAGAAAGAGCTGGCTACACCTTCAATTTATTGGCTTGCAGCGACCAAGACAACCTGCAACTTCACGAGCAACTCCGAATGACATCGGGTAAAGTCATTTTACTCATCAGTGATAATTTTCTTCGCTCTGCCGCCTGTATGTATGAGTTATTGCCTACTTTTCAGGATTTGATTCGCACCGACAGGGTCAAGGCTATTATTACAGATAGTTATCACACTAACCCTGAAACGGGTCAAGTCACCACACAATCCACCTCTTTTGACAGAGTGGCTAACGTGATTCAGTATATGAATCATTGGCAGGATCAATATTTAGAGGTTCGTCGCCAAAAACGGCAGGTTTCTTCCATCGAAGAAACCGTTTTAAATGAGCAACTGCGCGTCATAAGAAGCATATCTTCTGAAATTGGAGAATTTTTAAGATTTTTACGCAATCGAGATTACACTACTTACACAGAATTTCGGGCTGACCATTTCAAATCGTTTTTTGTCTTCACCAACGATATGGCAACGCACGCTACTTTCAACGCCATGCCGTTTGTTGCGACTGCCGATAACATCGAAGTGGAGGAAAACTTTTTTGAAGAAGCTAGTAAACTAGAACTAAATATCTCAGATATTCCCGGTATTAACTTATTGAAACCTACACCACAAGAAACCATAATAGATAGTAATAATTTTGAGTTTTTACCCAATTTGGATACTACTGAAGCAATAAACGTTCCACTGGCACCTGAAATAAAAGAAGAAATTGTACCAGAACCGCCTGTATTTGAGTTCGCGCATGAAACCGCAGCCACGCAAGAACTTGAACTAGAGGTGTTTCCGCCACAGGAAGAACCAGTTGCACCACCGACACCATCGGAGTTTTTGACTCGTATTGTTAATGAACTCGATCAAAATAATGTGAGTGAAGCCTATCGTCAATTTGAAGAAGGCTTAAAAATTGTATCCAAGCGACGGGACGCTTTCGCTTCGCCTATGCAAAAGCCTTCCTCAAATACCAAGAAGATATTGCAGCAGCTCAAGAACAGCTAGAAATGTTGCTACAATACCATCCAAATCATCAAGATGCCCATTTTTTGCAGGGTGAATTGTCAGAAATAAAAGAGAATTTTATTGAAGCAAGTTATCATTTCAGAAAAACCATAGACCTGAATCCTACCTATCCAAATGCACATTATCGTTTAGCTAACATTGTCTTGTATCAATTTGAGGACGAGACACCACAAGCATCAGAGCTATTTGAAAAAGCCATCGAGTTAGACCCTAGCAACGCCGATGCTCACTATCAATATGCGGTGTTGCAAGATGAATATTTTAATCAGCCAACCAAAGCGATTGAATACTACCGGGAAACTATTGAATTACAACCCGATCACCCTTACGCTGCTTATGACCTCGCGGTACTATACCAACGAATGGGTATGCCTGAAGAAGCAAAAGCAGCTTACGAATTGGCAAAAAAAATCAATCCAGCAGTACAAACCCCTCAGAACGACGCGATTTTTGTTATCAAAAGCAATCAGGAAGAAACGCCTTTAGTTGTTCAAGCACCAGCTCCTGCAATACCTGCTGCCACTTCCAACGAACTTATTTCCGCTTTGCAAGAGGACATCCGCAGGTTGGAAGAATTAATTATCAGCAACCAAACCATGTTGTTGGCGACTCAGCAAACTATGGTAAATTTTTTACCGCATCATGCAGAAACGAACCATCTAATAGAGGAAGTAAAAGAAGAACAACCCGAATTTATCGAACCTACATCTGCTGTTGAAACACCCAAAGTGCCAGGTAAAATTGTAGTCATCACAGGTGCTACCGCAGGCATTGGAAAGGCAACTGCGGACCTATTCGCAGCCAATGGCTATCGTTTGATACTGACAGGCAGACGTTCTGAGCGTTTGGAAGATGTGAAAGCAGAATACGAAAGTAAATACCAGGCAGAGGTCTTAATCAAAACCTTCGATGTGCGCGACCCATTTTCTATTGACGAAATGATGAATAGTTTAGAGGAAAATTGGCAGGATATTGACATTTTAGTGAATAACGCAGGGTTAGCAAAAGGGTTAGAGCCTATCCATGAAGGGAAACTAGAAGATTGGGAAACGATGATTGATACCAACATCAAGGGCTTGCTCTACATGACTCGTGCGGTTGCACCTTACATGGTGAAGCGCCGTAAAGGACACATTATCAATATTTCTTCTACTTCGGGCAAAGAAGTTTATCCAAACGGTGCTGTTTATTGTGCTACAAAAACTGCAGTGGAAGCCCTGACTAAAGGAATGCGCTTGGATTTATTTAAGCATAATATCCGTGTAAGCCAAGTGGCACCTGGTGCAGTGGAAGAAACTGAGTTTTCTTTAGTGCGCTTTGAAGGTAATACAGAACGCGCTGCACAGGTGTATGAAAACTTCCAGCCGCTTCGTGCATCAGACGTAGCAGAAACTATCTACTATATCGCTACTCGACCTGACCATGTGAATATTCAAGATGTATTAATGCTAAGTACGCAACAAGCCAGTTTTAATTTAATTGATAGGAGTGGCCGCCCAGAGCAGCTAGTAGCAACATGATATTTTGGAAGAACAAGCTATAAACGATTGGGATGTAACTAATTGATGTTACGCAGTTGGTTATTTGTTGATTGGGTCATTTGGTTGGAAGGGCAAACGCCCCAACGAATTAACTCAATCAACAAATAACAGCTAATAATTTCTTTGATCTGCGCCCCAAGCTAATTTTTCTCGGAGTGTAGAAAGAAAACCAGTATCTGCTAGCCGAACAATTTTCGCGGTAAAACTACATTTTTTGACTGCCAAAAGATGATCAGAGGTGATGGTTTCAAATCGAGAATCCAAAGTACACAAAAAGTTATCTGCTCTTCCCTTCACTTCAAAAGAAATCACAGAATTATCCGAAATCACAATAGGACGCATATTTAGGTTATGAGGAGCAACAGGGGTAATCACAAAATCATTAGCGTGAGGAAAGATAATAGGTCCACCACAACTCAATGAATAACCTGTGGAGCCTGTTGGCGTAGAAATAATGATGCCATCTGCCCAATAAGAATTCATAAATGCACCATTCAAATAGGTGTGAATCGTGATCATGGAGAAGTATCGCGTTTGAGCAAGGTGCAGTCATTAAGTGCAAAATTGAGGTCTCCAAAAATTGGAATATTAGACTCCAACTGCAACAAACGTCGCTCATCAATACTGACCATACCGTTTTTAATGTACGAAATAGCCTCTTTTAGTCTTTTCTTTTCCACACTTGCTAAAAACCCCAAACGCCCCAAGTTGATACCCAAAATAGGTACTTCTGTTTGTCGCACTAGGGTAATGGCGTGCAAAATAGTGCCATCTCCACCAAGCGTAATTACATAATCTATTTTTTTGATACTGAAATCCAAATGATTATCAAAAGTACCTACCTCTTTTTTAAATTTAATCTTCCCATAAAGTTGTTTTAAATAAGGCGTATAAACATAGACTGTAATGCCGTTATCGTGCAGGGTGTCAAACACTTGCTGTATCACCGATTGGTCAATTTCCTTGAAGATTCGACTATAAACCAGTACTTGCATTTGTCAAAAAGCTAAATCAGTGTGAAAAAAAATACCAAATTTGCCAAGTTGGTTCACACTCCCTTGAATAGAGCCTAAACCCGAGTTATACCCCAATATATCTATCCCAACACCGCCACTCCACAGTAAGTTATTGGTTAGCGGGTTTTCTGTACCATAGTAAGGGTCGTTTACGTAACCAAAATCGCTATAAAGATGCAAAAAAAACCTTCAAAGGTGCTTGTTGTAGAGATTCAATTGGCATGGTTTTTTCCAAATTCCATACTTTATCCATCACTTTCCAACGGCTTCCAAATTTTATTATCGCATAATCCATACCGCGTACTTGGTTCAACTCATGTCCACGCAATAGATTGGGTTCAGGACCTACCACTGGATTGTTAAAATAAGGTGGTTGCTGTCGCAGCCAGTTTACTTCGCCACCACCAATCATCTCAATACTCCACTTTTCGGAAAACGACCAATATTTAGAATATAAAACATTCATTATCAAAGCATTTCTGTCCTCCCAAACACCTAATCCTTCTTTTGATACGCCTATGTTTAATAGTAACCTTTGGTGGCGAACAATCTAAAATCGCGATGGTCTGCGATAAAATTATATTCTATGGAAAAATAGCGTTGAGTTTGTCGTTGTGCCAAAAAAAAATCAGGATTGAGTTGTGCCACAGTATCTGCAATGCGCTGAGTGAAAAAACTCGCTTGCAATTGGTGGCTATCGAAAAGGTCTGGGCGATAATTCAAACCTGTTGAAATGCGAAAACGCTTGAAAAGTCTGCTATTTTCATCTCGTAAAAAAGAATCTCTGTCGTTGGCAGTTATCCACCTCGCCTCTTTGTCATCGCTCAGTAACACTCCTACATTCGTTCTAAGAGTTTGTTTTGTATTTAGATAAGGAAAATTATAACGAAATTCTAGTTTTCTTGTGAAGCCAGTTTGAACTTTTGCTTTCAATTCGTCTTGTCTTCCTGTCAAATTCAGGTGTGTTAATTGAATGTAGGGGCTAACCCGTTTGGGGGAAAAATTAAATCGCTTCCACCAAATATTAAAGTCACGATCTGCTAAATCTGCCCAAACCAAAGGTAAAATAGGTGGAAATTCTTTAAACGTAATCACAATATCCGCTCTTGGTACTTGGCTTTCCCAGTTTTTTACATTTAGCGAAACTTCTGAAAAAAGCCTAGTATTCAGCAGTTGGTTTCGATTCTGCTCCAGTCGCTCTGCTACTTGACCCAACCAAATGGTGTCACCTACCGAAAAATCAAGTTCTCTAAGTATAATACTAGGCTTAGTTCGCTGGTTGCCTTCCAGTAAAATATGGCTGACCTGAAAATAGGAAACCTGCGCACACCCGAGCAACGCGCTTCCGTGTAAAAATAGGATAAAGATGACGTGCTTCATGGCGCAAAGGTAAGCATTAAGTTGCAGTTGGTCGCGAGTCTTTAGAAGTTGGCAGACTAGTCTCTAGTCTTTGCGTGGTTGCTAGATTCTAAAAACAAAGCCTCCCACTTTTTGACAGTAGAAGGCTTTGCGTGGGTAAGCGTAATTAACCCAACAACTTAGGTTCTGCCATAAAAGGCTGCTTAGTCAAGCGAGTACCTGTTGCTTTGTAAATCGCATTGGCTACTGCCGCAGCGATGGGAGGAAGTGTAGGTTCACCCAAACCTGTTGGAGATTCATTATTATCTACAAAATACGATTCGATTTTAGGTACTTCGTTAAAACGAATTAAGCGGTAATTGTTAAAGTTGCTTTGCTCTGGTTGCCCGTTTTTGAAACTAAGGCTACTGAACATAGCATGACCAATACCGTCAATAATAGCACCTTCTGCTTGATTTTCTGCACCACTCTTGTTGATGACGATACCGCAATCTGATACGCAATATACTTTGTCAATTACTGGGCGATTTTCTTTCATTGTCACTTCCACCACCTGTGCTACATACGTGTTGTGGGAATAGTAAGCAGAAACTCCTCGAAAAACACCGTCTTTGTTGTTGTTCCAATCAGATTTTTCTGCCACCATTTTCAACGTACCGATGAAGCGCGTAGGGTCGTAGTCATTTTTCTCACCTACTGGCTTTGCTTTGGCGCGTTCAAACAAATCTATTCGCAATTGAATAGGGTCTTTACCCATTGCCTCCGCCAATTCATCCAAAAGACTGCTCGGCAAAAGCAATAAAGTTGGAGATAGGTGCGCGCCATGCGCCTGTGGAAATATTTGAAGTTTTATGCTCGTGGCTTTTCTGCCAAATAATTATCCACCGCACCAGCAGGAAAGCGGTTTTCCATAATGGCTTTACCATTGATTCCCGCACCGCGCAAATGAATTGCCAATAAGTTATTATCTTTATCTAATGCTGCGCGATAAGTCACTTTATAAGCAGGACGATATGTGCCTTGTGTCATATCATCTTCACGGGTATAGACCATTTTGATAGGAGCGCCTACTTTTTTGGAAATCATGGCAGCTTCTGCCACAAAATGCCCATACAAACGACGACCAAAACCACCTCCCATTCGCGTCATCATGATAGAAATTTTATCTTCACTTATACCAAACAGGTTAGCCACTGATTTTCTTGCACTTTCTGGCGTTTGAATAGGTCCAATAAGTTCAATATGGTCATTAGTGACGTGAGCAAAAAGTTCATTGGTCTCCATTGGATTATGTGCCAAGAAAGGTGCATCGTAGGTGCGTTCCACAATTCGCGCTGCATTTTTGAATGCCTGCTCTGGATTGCCGTCTTTTCTTATAGGAGTATCTTGTTTTTTCTGATTTAATTCGCTTAAAATAGCTTCATGGTCAGCACTATTTTCTAGCGGCGTAACGGTTTCCCATGCTATCACGAGGGCTTCTTTTGCTTTTTTTACTTCCCAAGTGCTGTTACCTACTACTGCCACGAGTGTTTCAAAAGCATTGACTTCTGACCATTCTCGCTCCGTTCCTTCTGGTGGTGTTACACTGAACTCAAACACGTCTTTGATGCCTGGCATTGCCTTAGCTTTAGTAGCATCAACTGATTTTAGTTTCATACCAAACGCTGGTGGATGCACAATCATTGCAATGAGCATTCCTTCGCGCTGAATATCCAACCCATAAAGTGGTTTTCCCGTTACAATCTCATTAATATCAACATTTTTAATGCGTTGACCAATGATTTTGAAGTCTTTAATCTCTTTCAATTCTACTTCAGTTGGCACCGTCAAGACGGCAGCTGCAGAAGCTAACGCTCCATAGCCAAGTGATTGACCACTCTTGGCGTGTTCCACTTTACCTTGATTAGTTGTACATTCACTGGCAGGAACATTCCACTGTTGCGCTGCTGCTTCGACCAACATTTTGCGAGCCGTTGCACCAGCCATACGCAGACTGTCCCAACCTTGGCGGATAGATTGACTACCACCAGCTACTTGCCGCTTGTATTTTTGAGTGTCCAACCTGCTTGTTCCACCAGCACGTTTGCCCAGTCCACATCCAATTCTTCTGCCACAATCATCGGCATGGCTGTTTTTACGCCTTGTCCGATTTCTGGATTTGGAGAGAAAATGGTGACTTTCCCATCTGTGGCGATCTTTAAAAAGGCATTTACATCGAACCATTCTGATGGAATGGCAGCGGTTGCTTCGGAAGTACAAGAAGCTAACCAGTTGAAGCCCAGCATCATACCACCGCCTGCAGCAATGGAAGTTTTGATGAACGAACGACGATTAAAGATATAGTTGCTTTCATAATTTTCGATGAATAAAAAAGTTAAAAATAGATGCTCCAACCAATACTTTAGGCATTTGCCATAGGGTGTTGGGAGTTTAAGACATTTTTTCGGCAGCTAGTTTTACTGCTTTGTCAATACGCAAATACGTTCCACAACGGCAGATATTTCCAGTCATGGCAGCTTTAATTTCTTGGTCTGTTGGATTTGAATTTTTTTCCAACAAGGCTGCAGCAGTCATAATTTGCCCCGCTTGGCAGTAACCACACTGTGGTACATCAATTTCTGCCCAAGCTAATTGTACTGGATGGTCTCCGTTCTTGGAAAGTCCTTCAATAGTAGTAATTTTCTTGCCTTCCAAACTCTCGATGGGCAAGGAGCAAGCGCGCGCTGGTGTACCGTTGATGTGTACGGTACAAGCACCACATTGACCAATACCACAGCCGTATTTAGTACCTACAAAACCTAATGTGTCGCGCAAAACCCACAACAAAGGCGTGTCAGGGCTTACATCCACTTGATGTTTCTTTCCGTTGACCTGGATAGAATAAGTTGCCATAGCGTGTTGATTATGATTGTTTTGTAATAAGAAATGCTTTAACCGCGCTAAAGCATTTAGTGTTTACACAGAAATACAAACTTTTTTAATTTTTTTATACTTTTATCACCAAATTTTATATCGCAGTATTTTTTTTTAAAGTTATTATAGGCAAATCAAACTGATTTATAAAGTAAAAATCATCTAAATTGCTAAGAATTAAGTTGATAAATCCCATGTTGAATCATCACTTTGAAGTAGTGAAAAAATAAAGTAAAATATCAATTTTCTTCTATAATTTGTTGATTAAAAATTAATTATATTTTGGATTACAACTGATTTTGGCAGATAACCAATAAGTATGTCAAAATGTTAATAATCCATGTTTATTTTGCATCATAAAAGTTAAAAAAATGAAGTCATGCTGTTTTAATATTTATCTAAAAATGAGGTACTTAGGATTGATATTGCTCTTGTATAGCAACTGTCAACTCGGTTTGGGTCAGTCTAAAATTGAACCAAAGCGTTCGCTCCTGATTCAGTTGGGTTACGGCTATCAAAGCCCCTTAGCGGATTTGTCCACACGTTTTGGCAATAATTCCTATTTGGTGGCTCAAATGCAGTATTTGACGAAAAAAAAACTATGCTTTCGGTGTGAAATATAACTTTATGTTTGGAGAGCTGGTGAAGCAAGACGTACTTCAAGGATTGCGTACTGAGGAGGGATTCATCGTAAGTACAGACAGAAATCCTGCTGATATTCAACTGCGACAGAGGGGCTTTTATGCAAGTGGTTTTGTTGGTAAATTGTTTACTTTATCGGATGCTGAACCTCGGTCAGGGCTATTGGTGAATCTTGGGGTAGGTTTATTGCAGCATAAAATTAGAATTCAGGATGACCCACAAAGGGTGGTGCCGCAGCTTTCTAGCGAGTATAAGAAAGGATATGATCGTTTGACGAATGGGTTGACTATTCATCAATTTATTGGTTATCAATACCTAAGCCAAAATCAACGAATTAATTTTTCGATTGGTGTAGAAGCCATAGAAGGGTTCACACAAAACCGAAGAGATTGGAATTTCGACACTCGTAGCCGAGAAACTGACAATCGCTTAGATATGCTGTTGGGTATTCAAGCAAATTGGATTATTCCTATCTATTTCAATCGTCAGGCAGAAGAAATTATTTATTGATGTTGCGCAAGAAGTATTACACCACGTTAAAATGTCAATCCCAAAATACCTCAACACAAGTATTGCGGAATCAATCCATTTACTTACTTTTGCTTTTAAAAATTACTTTTTGAAAGGTAAAATTTTGAGCATATTATTGTTGTTGTGTTTTACTGCACCTTTTGCAACAGTATTTGTTATGCTTAATTATCAAAAACAGCAAGTAAAAAAAGAAGTAAAGCATAAAATGGTTGCTGGTATTGATAAAAAAGAGCTTGTTTTGCTGAAATTAACAGCAGCTCAAAAGCAAACCCAATTAAACTGGGAACACGCCAAAGAATTTGAGTATCAAGGCGAAATGTACGACGTTATAGAAACCGAAATTCGCTGCGATACTACTTACTATTGGTGTTGGTGGGATCATGCAGAAACAGCACTCAATAAGCAGCTCGATGAATTAGCTTCTTTGGTAAAAGGAAATCACGCCAAGCACAAGGAAAACCAAAAACGGTTGTATGATTTTTTCAAGTCGCTCTATCTTCCAGAGGTAGCTGAAAGAAAACCTTTCGTACTCCTAGAAATAAAAGTCACCAACTTTTGGAAACAAATCTACTATTCATCTCTTGCTGGCGCGCCTTCTGTCCCACCGCCCGAAGTTGAAATTTCTTAAAAAAGAGTGTCCGACCATTTACAACTTATTTGCTGCTTAACTTGGCAGTAGAATAAACTTCATTTGCTTAAATTTTGATATTTCAATGAAAAATATAATCATATTATGGTTATCAGTGAGCCTATCATATATTGCTGTTGCTCAAGTAATAACTGTCAAAGACATCGAAACGGGAGCGCCGCTCGACATGACAACTTTAAGCAGCGTAAATCCCAAAGCGGTTACTATGACCAACGCTGAAGGTCAAGCTGATATTTCGTCATTTGTAGGGGCGGAAAAAATAGAAATTCGCAGGCTCGGATACAAAACGGAAGAAATAGCATATACTGCTTTAGCTCAGGTAAATTTTGAAGTTTTACTAGTTGTTTCCACCACTGTTTTTGATGAAATCGTGGTTTCTGCTACTCGCTGGAGTCAGAATTCAAGTGATGTACCAACTAAAATTACTGTAATTTCCGCAAAAGAAGTAGCCCTGCAAAATCCACAAACTGCAGCAGATTTATTAAGTATTTCAGGCGAAGTATTTATTCAAAAGAGCCAACAAGGTGGTGGCAGCCCTATGATTAGAGGATTTGCTACCAATCGGCTTCTATACACGATTGATGGGGTACGTATGAATTCCGCTATTTTCCGAGCAGGTAATATTCAAAATGTAATTTCGCTAGACCCATTTGTTATTGAAAATACAGAAGTTTTTTTTGGTCCAGGTTCTATTATTTACGGAAGCGATGCTATTGGAGGGGTGATGAGTTTTCAGACGCTTACTGCTCAAATGTCCTTAACAGCTAAACCTTCAATAACAGGAAAAGCAGTTAGCCGATATGCTTCTGCGAATAATGAAAATACCCACCATTTTGACATCAATACAGGTTGGAAGAAATGGGCAGCTATCACGAGCTTTACCCACACCACATTCGGGAATTTGAGAATGGGGAAACACGGACCAGACGAATACCTAAAAACTTACACTGTCCAAAGAATAGATAGTTTGGACAGGGTGCTTGAGAACGTTGACCCCTTAGTGCAAGACCCAAGCGGGTATTCACAAGTAAACCTAATGCAGAAAATTCGGTTCAACCCCAACGAAGTGTGGGATTTGCAATATGGATTTCATTACTCGGAAACCTCAGCGTATGCTCGATATGATAGACATCTTGAAACGCAGTCCAATGGAAGCCCAGTCTATGCAGTTTGGAATTATGGACCGCAAATCTGGCGCATGAATAATTTTTCGGTTACACACACTGGCAATAATGTAGTGTATGACCGAATGACAATTCGACTTGCCGAACAATACTTTGAAGAAAGTAGAATTGACCGTCAATTAAATGCTAGTCGTTTGCGCACGAATCTGGAAAAAGTAAAAGCATACTCGGCTAATGTGGACTTTGAAAAAAGTGTAAATAAACATCAATGGTACTATGGCGTTGAGTACGTTTTTAATGAAGTCACTTCAATAGGTTCTGCTATCAATGTCAAAAACGGCAGCCCCATATCAGTGTCCGACCGCTATCCTGCTTCAGCGTGGAAAAGTTACGCGGGATATTTCAATTACCAGTTTGTTGCTTCTAAACAATTGCTATTGCAAACTGGAGTGAGGGTGAGTGGATTTAACATTCAATCTGACTTTAGCAGACATCTTGATTTTTTCCCTTTTGACTTTACGAGTTCAAGTACACAAAATGCGAATACTACCGCAAGTATTGGATTCGTCTATACGCCTGCTGAAACTTGGAAAATTAGTGTAAACGCAAGTACAGGATTCAGAGCACCAAACGTGGATGATATTGGCAAAATATTTGATTTTGGAAGCGGAGAAGTTATTGTTCCTAACACTTCTTTAGAGGCGGAATACGCCTATAATGGAGAAATAAGCGTCTCAAAAATATTTGGTGATGTGGTGAAGATGGATGCAACTGCTTTCTACACATATCTTGACAACGCTATGGTACGTAGAGCATTTCAGGTAAATAGCAAGGATAGTATTCTTTATGATGGTCAACTGAGCAAAGTTTATGCTATCCAGAATGCAGCTTATGGAACAGTCTATGGGTTCAATGCTGGAATAGAAATCAAACTGCCTTCGGGCTTTAGTCTATCCTCTCGTTACAATTATCAGTTAGGAAAAGAAGAAATGGATAATGAGGAAGTAAAACGTTCCAGACACGCTGCTCCTGCGTTTGGCGTTACTCGGTTAGCTTATCAAAAGACAAGTTGTTTATGCAATTTTATGCCATGTATAATGCTCAGGTAAGTTATGACAACCTCAATCCTGAAGAACAAGGCAAGCCTGTAATTTATGCAAAAGATGCCAATGGAAATCCTTATTCACCAAGTTGGTACACCCTGAATTTCAAGGTAATGTATCCGTTTCATCAAAATCTTACGATAAGTGCGGGTATGGAAAATTTAACGGATCAACGCTATCGTCCATATAGTTCAGGTTTAGTTGCATCAGGTAGGAGTTTAATTTTATCGCTAAGGGCTAACTTTTAGTAAAAAACACCATCGTGAGCTAAGACGCTGCGGTGGTGTTCTATCGTTTATTACGAGAAATAACTTAACCTGAAATCCTTCATTCTTTTAGGATGAAAAAAGGGAGGTAGCTTATTGCGAACCATGTAAGTTGAATCAGGGTTCATGCTATCCTTCCTAATATCTCATGCTTACCAACTTCCGCCAGCACCACCACCACCAAAAATCACCGCCACCAAATCCTCCGAAACCGCCGCCAC
>JAAUTG010000438.1 GCA_012031785.1 Saprospiraceae bacterium
TAATAGTTATTCTAAAGGTTCCGAATGGAGGAAGTGGGATTTACATGTTCATACCCCTGCTTCGTTTTATTTTAAAGGAACCAAGAAACTCCGTGAGATGTCAGCGGAGGAAAAGACAGAGGAAATAAAACTTTTTATTGACACAGTTAATAAAAGTGATGTAGCTGTTTTTTGTTTAATGGACTACTGGACTTTTGATTGGTATTTGGAACTTCAAGAATATGTCGCTATTAATACTGACGAACTGAAGAAAACAGTTTTTCCAGGAATGGAATTGAGAATTGAAAGTCCAACCGATTATAGATTGAACATTCATGTTATTCTATCAGACAAACTTTCTAAGCAAGAATTGATTGACTTCAAATCTGAACTCAATATTCGTTCTATCGACAAAAAACTTTCAATGATGCCTTAAATTCGTTTTGCAAAAACCTTTAGACGAAAGCAAAGCAGGCAAACATGGCTATGCAAATCCAGCAACTTTAGATGATGAAAAACTTCTACAGCTCGGCTCACAGACAGCAGAGATTACTCAAGATTCACTTGGCAAAGCATTTAAACATATTCCAGTTGACACAGGTTATATAATTCTACCATATGACACAAGCGATGGCCTACTAAACCTTAATTGGGAAGACCATCCTCATGCAGATAATTACTTTATGCAGAGTGCTCATATTTTTGAGACAAGAGACCAACGAAACATTGATTTAATCAACGGTATTAAGACAAATGAAAACAAAAAGTTTTTTGAAAACTTTTACAAGACTTTAGGGAATCAAGCCAAGCCATGTATTTCAGGAAGCGACGCACATAAATATTCTGACTATGGGAAATATCCATCTAATAGAATTACTTGGATAAAAGCTGACCCAACCTTTGAAGGACTTAAACAAATAATTTTTGAGCCTAAGGAACGAATCAAAATTCAGGAAGCAAATCCAGATACAGATTTTGATAAACCTTTGTTCACTTCAATTCAAATCGTAGAGGAAATCAAAATTCTTGACGACCCAAATTCCGAATTAAGTTTTTCTAAAACCGAACTTCCATTAAATAGAGGTTTGGTTTCAATCATCGGTGGCAGGGGACAAGGAAAATCTATGTTAATAAATTTTTTGGGGCACGGTTTCGGAAAAGAAATAAATCAAAAACTGCAAACAAAAATTCAGTTGAGTGATAACTTCCAAGTTGAATGGAAACAAGGTGCAGAAGCAACACCCAAAACGTTTACACTTGGAACTCAAAAAGACCTTCCTTTTTACTTTCATCTACCAAAGCAAAATTAAAGAAATTGCTGACGACAATGAAGTTCTAAAAAAGGAAATCATTGATATTTTGAACGGTGCTGGTTTTCAAAAGCCCCCGACTAAAATTGATGAAATACAAGTTAAAGAAACGATTCAAAAATATTGGAATTTAAATGACTGGCTTGAACAAATAGATGAATCGGGTAAAAAAATAAATGACAAAGATGCAATAGCAAAAAAAATTGCTTCAATCAAAGATATAATCAAAATTAGTTTCAGAGGGTTCTAATAAGGAGTTGCTCGAGTTTTTTGTTTTTGGTATTGAACTCATAAATAATAAAACTGAAGAAAACAATAAATTAAGAAAACTAAGGGATAAAATAGTTGAAGTTCGAGATTCCTTGAACGAAGAACTATTTATATATGACGGCATTCCTCCAATTGACACTTCTGCTCAACAGAAAAGAATCTGGCAATTGTATAGAAGAAACTTTAAAGACATTAAGCAAACTGAGTTGGACAATAAGAAAATTAAAGAGCAGGATTTTAAGGATTATAAGGGCGACCTATCTCAATTACTTTCAAATCTTATTAACTACCAAAAGGAAATTACAGAACTGGAGGAAAAACTTAAAACAATTGATGCAAATATTGCAGAGTTAGACAAAACAAAATTGAAGTTAAATGAAATTATCAAAGAGCAACTAACAGTATTATCAGAAGAAGCAACAGCTATTTCTGAAATCTGGAAAAGGAAAATATTTGATAATCCCGAAAGAGGAGAATCTGAAAATAAATTAATTAAGAAGATATTAGCCGACAAGAACATTAATATTGAGGGGACTATTTTCTTTAATATAGGTGCATTCTACATTGCTGCGGAAAGATTAATAGATGGTCGCTCACTTAAGCCAAAATCAAAAGAAAAGATTTTTGAACTATTAAAACTTGGAAACGATTCAATTGCAAATGATGCGCTTAATTACACAATTGAACAATTAGAAGCAATCCGAGAAGAAAGCAATGGTTGCTTTTACGCTGGTAGTGAAAATGATATTTTCAAAATATTTATTGACCCTACAATTAAAAACCGATATGTTCAAGTAGTAGCAAACATTACTGTTGATGGGAAAAACTTGAATGAATTGTCAGCAGGACAAAAGGGAACGGTTTATCTGTGCTTGAAATTAGCAACTCAGCTTTTTACTGGTCCAATTGTGTTTGACCAACCAGAAGATGATTTGGACAATGATTTTATAACGAATCAACTAATAGACTTGTTCAAAGAAATTAAAAAGTATAGACAAGTAATTATTGTTTCTCATAATGCAAATCTTGTCGTCAATGCCGATTCCGAACAAATAATTATTGCAAACAACACAGATGAAAAACTATCCTATGAATCGGGTTCATTGGAAAACGAAAAATCAATCACGATATTTGTAGAATACTTGAAGGTGGACAAAGAGCATTTGAAAAACGCAGGGACAAATACATGTATAACAAAAAATAATTCAGCTAACGCATTTGATGGCACATTTGCTTTTTGCAATCGCACAAAGCCAAATAAAAAAAGCAAAAGAGCCACCAAGCCAACGCACCAAGTCAGCAGTAAAATGGACAGACAAATCAACAACAGACAAAGAAGCACTACTGGTAACGCAATATAGCAAATGGCGGGGTATGTGCTAATTCGAGCATTTTAGCCCGCATCAAACGTTTATTCGGTGGATAAGTTCGTACTCCGCAATCCGCCACTTGCCATATTGCCAAC
>JAAUTG010000112.1 GCA_012031785.1 Saprospiraceae bacterium
TACCACATCCATACGGATGGAGAAGCTCCAAAACCTGGGGATGAAGTGCAGTTTCGACTTTATGTGCGCAATGAAGACTCAATTGTAAATCGTTCTTTTGAAATAGAACAAGGGCTTACTTCCTTTTCCTCTCTAGTCCTTCCCACTATCGAAAACAAGCTACCTTTACCACCACATGTGGACGCTTTAAGTATTTTATCGAAGGGCGATAGTATTACTTTGTATTACAAAATAGATACCTTGGAGCGTAAACCCAGTGGATTTGAAAATGCTGAATACATCTATTATGATATAGTGATGCTGGATTTTAAACGTCCAGAACCCAAAAAAGTGAAACAAGCCAAACCACTTCCTGTGACAGATTACGAAGTATCTCCAAGTGGTTTTCCAATAAAGTTTCACACTAATAAGCAGGGAGATAGTCCGAAAGTGGGTGACTACATTCATTTTAGGATGTATATCAGAAGTGACCAAGGTGTCGTGTTTTCTACAGAAAAAAACAAAACAGGTAATGAGACCTACAAAGTAGCTCGTTTTGAACTCCCTCAATCCGTTTCTCCACAGATGGACGCTTTTAGTATAATGTCACCTGGTGATAGCTTAACGCTCTATTTTCAAATTGATACCTTAGATAAAAAGCCTAAAAATTTTGAAAATAGCGACATGGTCTATTACGATCTTGTACTGCTAGATGTAGTTTCCCCAGCGGATCACAATAAAGCCCAAGTTGCAAAAGAGCGCAAAGAAATGGATGCAAAACGCGCCATAATAGCAAAAGGACCAGAAGCGGAAAAAGAATTGCGAAATATTATTAGCCAATATAAACGCGGTGAATTAAACATGAAGATTAAGACTGCTACTAACGGACTAAAGTTTATGATATTAGAACCTGGCGAAGGTGCTAATATCAGATCTTCTCAGTATGTAAAACAGCATTTTTATTGCATTATGTCTAATGGCAATGTTTTTGGTAGTTCTTATCCTGATGGAGAGCCTTATCAAGTGTTGATTGGGGAGCAAAGAGTGATAAAAGGTTGGGAAGAAGGCTTGATGTTACTAAAAAACAAAAGCAAGGCTGTGTTTTTATCCCACCATCGCTGGGCTATGGCACAGAGGGTTTGGAAGGGCAAGTCCCTCCCAATACCGAACTTATTTTCTACATCGAAGTAACAGAGGTAAGATAAATTCATGCTCTAACTTTCAGGGCTCTAAGCAAGCACTGGTTGAATTACCGAGCCATGCACATCTGTTAATCGGAATGGACGACCCTGAAAGTCATAAGTTAACTGCTCGTGGTCGAAACCAAGTTGATGCAAAATAGTAGCTTGTACATCGTAAACAGTTACTTTCCCATCAACAGCCGCATAACCTATTTCGTCGGTTTCGCCGTAGCTAAATCCTTGTTTAATACCACCACCAGCCATCCAAATAGTGAATGCGTCAGGATGATGGTCGCGTCCTTTAAATTCCATGGCAATACCATTTCGATTTTCTTGCATAGGCGTTCTACCAAATTCACCGCCCCAAACTACAAGTGTCTCGTCCAGCAGGCCACGTTGCTTTAAATCAAGAAGTAACGCACTCATGGCTTTGTCTATGGTTTGGCATTTACTCATCAATCCTTCACTAATGTCATTGCCACGTCCTGTGCCATGTGTATCCCAACCCCAGTCGAATAATTGTACAAAACGCACCCCTTTTTCTACTAATTTTCTCGCTAAAAGGACGTTATTAGCAAATGATTCTTCGCCTTGCTTAGTACCATAAAGGTCGTGAATATATTGAGGTTCGTCGTCAATACGCATCACCTCTGGCACTGCGATTTGCATTCTATAAGCCATTTCGTATTGGCTAATGCGCGTAAGAATTTCAGGGTCTTTAAATTCTTCATAGGATTGTTGATTTATTTTATTGATAGCTTCAATGCTTGCTTTACGCAAATCACGGCTCATGCCTTCAGGGTCATTGAGGTAAAGCACGGGTTCACCTTTGGAGCGACAATGCACGCCTTGATAGACAGAAGGTAAAAAACCGCTTCCCCAAACGGTTTTACCTGCATCTGGATGATTGCCACCAGAAGTTAGCACTACGAAACCTGGTAAATTGTCATTTTCGGAACCTAATCCGTAAGTTACCCATGCGCCCATGCTTGGTCGTCCCAAACGAGGACTACCTGTGTGCATCATCAGTTGAGCAGGTGCGTGGTTAAATTGGTCGGTATGTACGGCTTTTAAGAAAGTTACTTCGTCTGCCAAGTTAGCAAAGTGGGGTAAATAGTTAGAAACCCAAGCCCCTGATTCGCCGTGTTGTTTGAATTGGGCTTGCGAACCGAGCATTTTAGGAACTCCTCGAATAAAGGCAAAACGCTTACCTTCCAACAAAGATGGAGGACAATCCTGACCGTCTAGTTTACTTAGGACTGGCTTATAGTCAAAAAGTTCTAACTGCGAAGGTGCGCCCGCCATGTGAAGATAGATAATAGATTTTGCTTTGCCAGCAAAGTGAGGAACTCTGGGAGCGAGTGGATTATCAGAATCAAATAAGGGATTTTGACCTACCGACTTAGTATTGCAAGCTCCCACCATTGAACCAAGTGCTAACCCACCTAACCCCAAAGCACATTGCTTGAGGAAAAGTCTGCGTGTCTCTAGTTCCAAATGGCGCGTGGTAGCTTCGCGGTACAAGTTGCTGTTTATTACTTTTTTTGGCATAACGCTAATCGTTTTTAATCGAGTGTAAAGTGCCGTGTTAACTACTGGCTTTAAATATTTAGTAATCAGTTGTTTAGTAGGAGTTAAGTTTCGTGAAATGACTTTTATCAACTTTTAGTAATAAATTCGTCTAAGTTCATAATTACGTTTGCTACCACCATCAAGGCAGCTACTTCTACTTGAGTCTGCGAGTCTTTTTGTGTTTCTACCATTGCCTTAGCTTCATCAGGTGCAGCCTGAAAGTCTTGTAGTGCATCCATATATAAGGCTTCTAAAATCGCTTTCTTTTCTTGCGTAATGGCTTGACCAACGGCAGATTGATAACCAAAAGCAATTTTGGCAGATAAGTCTTTTTCGCGGTGCATCATTTGCGCTAAGGCTCTGGCTGCTGAGATGTAAACAGGATCATTTAACGTCACTAGAGCTTGCAATGGCGTGTTGGTGCGCAAACGACGTGCAGCGCATACCTCACGGGAAGTCGCA
The DNA here is from genome assembly GCA_012031785.1 of Saprospiraceae bacterium. Classification (GTDB taxonomy): domain Bacteria; phylum Bacteroidota; class Bacteroidia; order Chitinophagales; family Saprospiraceae; genus JAAUTG01. The sequence continues at coordinate 3,195 of JAAUTG010000112.1, forward strand.
TCAAAAGTAACAAACGATGGATAAGGCGAGGAGCGTTTCCAAAACGTGTAAAGTCCTCGTCGGTAGCGATTATCGCCCTCACTAGCTTGCCAACGTGCTCCATTGTAAGGTGAACTCCATATTCCCTCGGGTTGATCAGGCATGACACTCGGTCCGTACATTTTACTGCTGATCAAACCACTTACTACTAGCGCTTGGTCGCGCACTTGTTCAGCACTTAGACGAACTCTTGGCGCACGCGCGTACCAAAGATTTAGCGGGTCTTTGGCAAGATGTACTGGTGTGACTTTAGCATCTTGTTGATAAGTAGCAGAAAGCACTATATTTTTTAATAGTTGTTTTAGACTCCATTGTTGGTCGTGCGTGAACTGCCAAGCCAAATAATCAAGCAATTCTTGATGGGTCGGTTCGCTGCCTTGTGTACCTAAATCTTCTAGCGTTTCTACAAGACCTTTACCAAATAACTGTTCCCAAACGCGATTGACCCAAGTGCGTGCAGTAAGTGGATGTTCTGGATTGGTCATCCAAATAGCTAAACCAAGCCGATTCCTAGGCGCATCAGTTGGAAGTTGCGCAAACAAATTGGGTACTTTCGTAGTCACTTCGTCGGTTTGTGCTAACCAACTGCCTCTATCAAAAATACGTGTTTTCGCTGCATATTGGATGGGTTTTCAATGGTAATGAGCGTATGGTCAGTTGGAGCAGTCAACAAATCCCAAAATAATTGGCGGTACTTTTTGTACGCTGCGGTTGTTTTTCCGGGAAAAGCTGTTGCGAAATGAAACCAGTCAAAACTCAAGCCAGCATTGTCGCTACCTTGCAGTCTTGGATTTTGATAAGTAAAATATAAGTCATGCACGCCCATTGTCGGCGTTAATTCTATGGATTGAATTGCCCATTTGTTTTTAGAGTCCAACGCTTTTACTTTGGCAATTACTGGTCCGTTAACACTGTCGAGGCGCAATTGCCAATTGCCAGCGTCTAAACCAGTACGATAACGAAAGAATAGTTCTTGTTTATTGGTTAAATCAACTTGCGCTAATCGTGCAGTACCGTTATTTCGGAAGGCTAGGAATTTGGCATCATAAATTTCTGAATTAATGCACTGGTCAGCAGCTTGAGAGTAGTAGGCTGGTTGCCAAGTTTTTATGAAGCGTTTTAAATCGTTTACTTGGGCTTCAGTGGTGTATTGGCTTGCCCATGCTAGTAGAGAATCTAGTTGTTGTATTTGCACTTCGGATAGGTTGCGCAACCAAGGGTAATCGTCGTAAGTGTCTTCGTCTCGTGTATTGTTGAAAAAACTTAAAAACTGATAGTATTCTTCCTGCTTGAAGGGGTCGTAAGGATGTCCATGACATTGTACACAAGCAAAGGTCGTTCCCATCAGCACTTCCCAAGTTGTATTCACGCGGTCTAGCACAGCCGCCACTCTAAATTCTTCATTATCTGTCCCTCCTTCATCGTTAGTGGTACTATTACGGTGAAAACCTGTGGCAAATAGTATTGTTCATCGCTTGGGTTGGGCAATAAGTCACCTGCTAACTGCTCTATCAGAAACTGATTGTAAGGCAAGTCTTCATTGAATACTTTAATTACATAATCACGGTACTGCCATATTGTTCGCATATCGTCTCTTTCATAGCCTTTGGTGTCAGCGTAGCGTGCCAAATCCAGCCAAATAGCTGCCCAGCGTTCTCCAAAATGAGCAGATGCCAAGAGCGTATCAACCAACTGCTCAAAAGCGTCGGTTTCGTTGTTTTTTAAATATTGATCAGCAATTTCTTTTGGTGCTGGCATACCAATCAAATCCAAACTTACGCGGCGAAGTAAAGTTGCTTTGTCTGCGATGGGTGAAGGCTGCAAGCTATTTTCTTTTAGCTTAGCAAGAATAAAATGGTCAATATCTTGCTGCACCCAGTTGCTGTGACTACCCAATTTGCCAAGTGCTGTTTTATTACTGGGATTTCTTATTGCTGCCAAAGGGCGATAAGCCCAATGCACATCCCACTTTGCACCTTCTTTTATCCAACGCTTCAAAATATGAATCTCTTCTTTTGGTAGGGCTTCTTTTTCATAAGGCATTCGTTCTTCTTCATCATCGGTCAATAGACGGTGAATCATCTCGCTGGCTTCTGGATGACCTGGTATAATAGCTGGCTTGCCTGATTCTGTTGGAAGCAGGGCATCTTCTCTAGTCATCAGGCTAAATCCTCCACTGGCTTTTACGCCACCATGACAACTGATGCAACGTTTGTTTAAAATAGGTTTTACTTGGGTGTTATAGTCAATCGCGCTGGCAAATCCACCAAATTGCCATACCACTAGCGCAATCGTTCCGATTAGACCTACTACAGCAATACTTGTTTTGATTCTCATAGCAACAGAATGTTATTTTACGGTATGTCAAATATCAAATAAAGATACAACTATTTTTTCGATTCTTCACATAAAACTGCTATTTTTTCTTAAAATGCGTTTAAGTGTTTTGTCAAATTTCAATACCATAAGTTTCTACAAAAGCTCGGTAGGTGCTATTAATTTTTAGAATATCAGGATTTCCTAGTACAATAAGATGTTCCTTCGCGCGAGTAAGTGCTACGTTTAGCTTTCTGTCTATCCCTTGATCGGAGAGCGAAACCAGTGCCTTTAGTTGAAAAATGCTATTGGTGCAAAGAGAAAGTATGATAATTTCTCTTGCGCTACCTTGATAACGTTCCACTGTATCAATTGTAATAGCGGAGATGTCAATAGCTTTTGCTTGAAGCACGGCTCTAATTTGAGCAATTTGAGCGCGGTAAGGTGTGATGATACCAATACTTTTTGTATGATTCGGTAATTGACGCAATTGATAAAGGTGCTGAAAATGGAGAACAATTTGACTAATTTGCTCTGCTTCAAACCGATTGGTTTTTCCAGTTAAGCTTTCTGTATCTTTTTGGGTGGGTAAAAAAAGTACCCGCTGTTGCGCTAATAGTTTTAAAATATTGTCCGAAGTGCCGTTGAGCGGATAATTCAAATCCTGTTCCTGCTTCAAGCGATAAGGAATGGAAATGGGTAAAATATTCAGGGTATTTTGGTAAAAGTAACGATTTGGAAAGTCCATAATGTCGCGGTGCATTCGCCCTTGATGGCTCAGTTGAGCATAAGCCCAAAACCAACCTTTTGCTTGACACTGTTGGAAGAGTCGCTCGAACAAAGAATTTCTTAGATTTTTTATTCCTAGAGCATTAAGTTCTTCATCGTGGATACGGCTTTCTTGCTCCTCTTGCGTCACTACGGCAGGCAGTTGTTGATGATCGCCAATCAAAATGCAACGCTGAAATTGACTGAGCAAGCCGAGCAGCAACGGCTCTAAAACTTGTGAAGCCTCGTCAATCACCACTCTATCAAAGGTTTTGAGCTGCAACAACTCTGGTTTGTTCGCAACCGAGCTGACCGTTCCCACAAAAATACGATGCGTATCTAATAAATACTTTATCTCTTTTCTTGACTTTAGATACTGTATCTTGTGTTGCAACAGGCGTTCCTGATAAGCATTTTCAGTGGAATGACGCGAGCCAATACGAATATACTGATTTTTTAGAGATGAATCAATTTGTTCAATGGATTCACATATTTCATCTACTGCACGATTGGTGTAAGCGAGTAAAAGCAGTTGTTCCTCAGTGTTTTCCAGAAAATATTTGACCAAATGTTTGAGCATCATATTGGTCTTTCCAGTACCAGGTGGACCCCAAAGCAAAAAGTAATCCTCTGCTACGATAGCTTGCTTGAAAATGCGTTGTTGTTCTTCTGTCAATTCTTCAGCGGCTACGACATTAGCAGGAGACAAACGTTTGGGCGCACGAAGTGTTAAATATAAGTTGCGGCGAATGATTGGAGCTTGCATAAATTGGAATAACCCGCGATACATGGCAGTAAAAGAGCTATCCATCAAATCATGCTCTAAATTCCAATATTCAAAAGCATCAAATATACTGGTATTGAACTGCTTACTTTTTAATTGAATAGATACAGTTTCTGTATCAAGATGAATAATCGTACATTTAAAAATTTGGTGTGAAAGCACTGCTGGTCGCTGTTTGGATGAATAAGCAACGGGATTAGATTCAGGATACAAAACGGCGATATCCCCTTTTCGGAAGTTGGCAAGCGGATTGGTACGTGCTGTCTTTTGAAAATGAATTACAGGATCGTTCATTTGGGATTGATTAGACAAAATGATTAAATGGCGCAGCAATTCAAATTGTTCCTCTTTTTCAGCCGCCTCGTTGAGCCAAAGTGCTGCTTGACCATTAATGTTTTCCACGCCTTCGACACCTGTTTTCGCTAATTGATGCTCTCTTGCAATGAAACCAGAAAAGGCAATGAAGTATTTTTGCTCTACTTTAGAAAGTGATTGATAAGTTTTTTCAAAAATAGCAATTTCTGCTCCAATAAACCCCTGAAGTTGTGGGAAACGAGCCGTAGAAAGTTTTTTGAATAGTATAGAACGTTCTAGTAAGCGTTCATTAATGTAATCTTTATTAAATAAATGAGGTAGCGATTTCAATTCCCATTCTAGCGCAACCAATTGATTACGAATTTGTAGCGCTTCGTACTGTTGTGCTTTAATACGAGGTGACAAATCGAAGTGTTTTTTCCGAAAGGCTGGAATACAGGATGTAATTTTTTGGGTCAATGGTTGGATATACAGAACGAATCATTAAATCATAGAGCAGGGTCTGCGCAAAATGGGTGGCACTAATACCATAAATATTAGGTTGATGGGCTTTGCCACTTTTCAGTTCTATGATGGCAGATTGTTTGTCCTGCTGAAAAAAATATCTAATCGCCCTTGCAGTCCATAAGTTTCCGAGTAAAAAGAGGGTTCTAAGAAACAAGCTGAAGCAGTGATACCTTCCGTTGGAAAGTCTTGATGAATCGCTTTTTGAAGCACTGCGTAATGTTGTTTAGTACTGGCTAACAAGGATTTAATTTCACTATCCTCCATCAAACAAAACGCAAAAGGATTCAACTGAAAAATTTGACTCAACAAATCTGAATAACTTTTGCTAGAGTCGGATAACTGTTCGTCCAGAAAAAAATTAGCAATATTTCCTAAGAGCAGGTATTTGTTGCTTTCGATAGGAATAAATTTTTTAAGCAAGTGGAGAATAGGATAAGCTCCACTCTGATGAAAGCACATAGCTACAGCAGATACATCTATCAGATAATCAGGCTCTACCACAAAAGCGCGTGGGCGATAAATCCCTTCCGTAGTGATTTCTACATCTAATAAATTGATTGTTACAGGAAAGCCAAATACTTGACGAAGCTGTTGAATAGTAGGATTAAAATGCTCGTTGCGCTCTGGAATATTGTATTGAATATATACTGGTTCGCTTGGATTTTCTTCTGCATAACCTATTAATAATTCTTTAGTACGGTCTTCGTGTGTAATAACTGCTCTAATTTTGGCTCGAAAAGCCTCAATATCTACAGGTTGTATTTGCCACTCTAGTTGTTTTGTTACTAGCGAGGCAAGGTAATCGGGATAATCCACCTCAAACAAAGCTTTTATCAACCTAGCCAATACCTGAATACCTTGCATTCTCAAGTGTTGTACATCAGTATGGTCTGGTTTTAAAAAAATTTTCTTTTGCCTTTTTTCGGAAATGATGTAAATGTAGTTGAAGGCGTTTATCCAGTTGAAAAGTTTGACTTACATACACTATTCTTGAGAATAAAGTCGTGAATTGCAGCCGCTCCTTCTGCGTCACTTCTACAAATATGTTGCCCATTAGCCGGTACAATTCCTCTAAACCCGGCTGTTCTAGTCGTTCAGTTACTTTTCGCAACTCCTGATAGAATAAATTACCTAATGCGGCTTTGTTCATTCCACAAAGATAGCAAGGTTGAGGAATTGTGAGAACAAACCTTTTCTAATAGGGGACGAAGTATCTTGTAAAAATACTTCGCCGCCTGTTCTTAGGATTATTCAGCAGCTCCTTCAATAATAGATTCTACTATTTCTGGATTGAGCAAAGTAGAAGTATCACCCAAAGTGGTAATATCGCCAGAAGCGACCTTGCGCAAGATGCGACGCATGATTTTACCGGAGCGTGTTTTGGGTAAACCCTCTACGATTTGAATTTTATCAGGTTTAGCAATCGGTCCTATTTCTCTGGTCACCACTTCGAACACTTCCTTTTTAAAGACTTCTTCATCCGCGACAGGGTTTTGTAAAATAACATAAGCATAAATACCCTCTCCCTTAATGGGATGCGGATATCCCACTACTGCTGATTCTACTACGTTTTCATGCTCGTTAATAGCATTTTCCACTTCAGCAGTTCCCATTCGATGCCCTGAAACATTAATCACATCATCCACTCGACCAATAATTCGATAACGCCCTTCCTCGTCGCGCCTTGCACCGTCACCTGTGAAGTACATATTTGGGAAAGCCGCAAAATACGTTTGTCGGCAACGCTCGTGATCGCCATAAGTAGTGCGAATCATAGCGGGCCAAGGGAATTTAATACATAATACTCCTTCTACATCGTTGCCTTCTATAATATTTCCATTGGTATCCAGTAATACAGGTTGTACGCCTGGCATAGGATAAGAGGCATAACAAGGTTTTGTATCAGTGATACCAGGAAGGGGTGTAATCAAAATACCACCTGTTTCAGTTTGCCACCAAGTATCTACAATTGGAGCTTTTCCTTTTCCAACTTTTTGGTCATACCATTCCCAAGCTTCTTGATTGATGGGTTCACCCACTGAGCCAATAACTTTGAGTGTGCTTAAATCGTACTTTTCCACATACTCGTTGCCCTGTGCCATTAACGCTCTTATGGCAGTGGGAGCAGTATAAAATTGGGTTACTTTATGCTTATCACAAGTCGCCCAGAATCTTCCAGCATCAGGGTAAGTAGGCACGCCTTCAAACATTAACGTTGTAGCTCCAGCTAATAAAGGTCCATAAACAATATATGAATGCCCTGTCACCCAGCCAATATCGGCAGTACACCAGTAAATATCGCCGTCTTGGTATTGAAATACATTTTTGAAGGTGAAACAAGTATAAACCATATAACCACCACAGGTATGCACCACGCCTTTGGGTTTCCCAGTAGAACCAGATGTATAAGGATAAAGAGCATATCTTCACTGTCCATCTGAACAGCTTCGCAAACAGGACTTTGGGATAGTACTGCTTCGTCCCAGTTTTTATCTCTATCCATTACCCAATTAATAGATTCGTCTGTAGTTTTCTTTACCAATACCGTTTTTATACTATCACAGCCCATTGCCAGTGCTTCATCCACCACTTGTTTTACAGGAATATATTTTGTACCACGGGCGTTGAAATCAGAACAAATGACCATGTTGCAAGCAGCATCTTTAATTCTATCTGCTAGCGCATTTGCAGAAAAACCTGCGAATACCACAGAATGAATTGCACCAATTCTAGCACAAGCCAACATTCCAATCAGTAGTTCTGGAATCATCTGCATATAGAAACAAACGCGGTCTCCTTTTTTTATGCCCATCTCTTTCAAGGCATTAGCTGTTTTGCACACTTCGGTATGAAGTTCTTGATAGGAATAAGTTTTGTGGGGTAAATTTGGCTCGTTAGGCTCCCAGATGATAGCAGTTTGGTCTGCTTTAGTGAGTAAATGACGATCCAAGCAGTTTTCCGTAATGTTCAACTTACCACCTGCAAACCATTTTATGTCTGGTATCGCAAAGTCCCAAACCAGTGTTTTATCCCAAGGCTTACGCCATGTAAAGGTATTAGCTTGTTCAGCCCAAAAGCCTTCTGGATCGTTGACGCTTTTTTGATAAGTTTCTTCATACTGCGCCAAAGATTTAATTTGCAAAGTCATGTGTTTTTGTTTACTTGAAATAATAATGCTATCAAGAGCAAGTTTTAATCTCTACCTTATCTCGAAATAATGATTGCAATAATATTACTTTTCAGGAATTTTTCTGCTATCAAAGTGATAAAAAGTAAGATATTACTTTAATTTCTTAATGGCTTATGAGGCTTGATAAATTAAGATAGAACCATTGCTTCAATCAACAAGGAAAATCCTTAATACTTTCGGGCAAAACTTTTTATCTTTGAGTTCATCCTGATTAGAGATAGAAAGATGCATACTTTAGCGATAGATATTAACTGCGATTTAGGAGAAAGTTATGGTAATTTTACGGTTGGAAATGATGAAGCGATTTTTCCACATATTACTTCTTGCAATATCGCTTGTGGATTTCATGGAGGCGACCCGTTAATGATTGAGAAAACCATACAACTTGCGCTTCAACACCAAGTACAAATTGGCGCGCATCCTGCTTTTCCCGATTTAATGGGTTTTGGCAGGCAAGTCATGCAGATACCTTTCGCCACATTAAAAGCCTTACTAAAATATCAAATCAGTGCAGTAAAAGGGATGGTGGAAATGGCTGGTGGCACTTTATGTCATGTGAAGCCTCATGGCGCGCTGTATCAGGTGGCAGCCGTACAGGAGGAAGAAGCCAAATGTATAGCAGAGACCGTAGCAGTAGTAGGAAAAATATAGGATTGCTAGGTATGGCAGATAGTGCAATGGAAGCTGCTGCTGCGCGCATAGGTATTCCATTCATTCGAGAGGCTTTCGCGGATAGAGGTTATCGCGCTGATGGGAAGTTACTGGCTCGGCACGAGCCGGGTGCAGTGTTAGGAAGTCATGTAGAAGTTGTTGAGCAGGTACTGCAACTTGTTCTTCACCAGCAGGTGGTCACATGCGAAAAAAAGATTATTCCGTTAACTGCTCAAAGTCTTTGCATTCATGGCGACCACTCTACGGCTTTGGCTTCTTTACAAGCTATTCAACAAGCCTTTGAACAACACCAAATCAAGAAAAAAGCATTTTCAATATGTTGATTTTTAAGCCGTTTGGTCCGCAAGCCTTATTAGTAGAGTGGGAGCAACGCATCGCACTTGACGTGCATGGAGCAGTAATGGAGCTTTACCAAAAGGTAGCAATACAAAATATAGTTGGAGTGCTATATCAAATTCCAGCTTATTGTTCTTTAACTATTGGCTTTAATCCTGAACTTATTGCTTATCAAGCACTATTGGAACAGATAGCATACTTAGATAGATTCCCTTTAGCGATAGGCAACATACCTACACGTCAACTATCAATTCCTGTTTGCTATGAATCCTCATTTGCACTAGATATGCCTCTCGTGGAGGCGCAAACCAAGCTAGATAGAGCTACAATCGTTCGCATACATACTAGCACCGCATTTCGAGTATATATGCTTGGGTTTTTACCTGGCTTTCCTTATTTGGGAGTGTTGCCAGAAGAACTAAAATGTGATCGCCGTTCTACTCCGAGCCTTAAAATACCTGCACAATCAGTAGGTTTGGCAGGTTTACAAACAGGTATTTATCCAAGCGACGCGCCAGGTGGATGGTTGATTATTGGTCGAACGCCGTTTGTTACTTTCAATCCGAACGCTGACGATCCTTTTTTGTTTAAAGTTGGAGATAGCGTTAGATTTTATTCAATTTCCGTTGAGGAATTTGAGCAAGAAACAAGTAAAATAAGTCCTAGTGCGTTCAATAACTCAAAATAATATGGTAAGATTACACTTCATCAAACCTGGTTTGTGGACTACCGTTCAGGACAATGGACGAATAGGTTATCAGAATTTTGGTGTACCTGTGGGTGGAGTTATGGACAAAAAGGCAGCGCAACAAGCTAATCAATTGGTAGGCAATTCATTAGAAACACCTATACTAGAAATAACGATGCTCGGTCCACAAATAATTTTTCAGGGAGATTGTCAAATTGCAATTACAGGTGCAGACCTATCTCCCACTTTGAACAAGCAGCCTATTTCTAATTACGAAACCATCCATGTTTCTTCTAATAGTGTATTGGCTTTTGGTCAACTCCGTCAAGGCTGTAGAACGTATTTGGCAGTAAGGGGACAATGGAAAATCAAACCATGGCTAGGAAGTTGTAGTGCTATGCCTTTTGGGGACAAAACTGCTACCCCTCAAAGCCTAATTCAAAAAGATAGCTTTATTGATGTTCAAACTTTACCACTTATCGCTCCACAACGCACAGCTCTGGAGGATCGTCCTGTCTTTAAAAAAATAGTGAAAATAGCTTTAATGGCAGGACCAGAATGGAATTATTTGACTTTGCGCCAAGTAGCTCACTTGTTCAGCACAACTTACAAAATTCATAAGGATTCTAACCGAATGGGCTATCGCCTTGATCCAAGTTTACCTAATTTTGAATTTTCATCCCCTTTAATTTCGTCAGGTATTGTGCCTGGAACTGTGCAGGTAACAAATGAAGGGCAGTTGATCATTTTGCTATTAGATGCACAAACTATGGGGGGCTACCCTAGAATTGGAAATATCACACAAGATGCTATTAATAATTTGGCACAGGCTAAACCAGGCGATAGCATTCGCTTTGAATTTAAAGAAGATAAGTAGCAAAGAGCTAATTATTCACTTGGCAACAAGGAGTTCTTTGGTTGAACTTGTATTTAAGCGAATAGCGAACTGTTCATTGTGAAACATCAGAAAATAATTAGTACCTTTGACTAAATTTCTATCCATGAAGTGGTGGTTTCTTACTTTCTTTTTTTCAACGTTTGCATGGGCACAACTTACAGGGCAAACAGATAATGAAGACGCTTTTTTTGTCAAAGGCATATACAATACCGCCTTGACTCAAGGTAAAAGCTATGAATGGCTTCATCATTTATCCACACAAATCGGTGGACGATTAAGCGGTTCGCCACAGGCAATGGCTGCTGTTGAGTTCACTAAACAAATGCTAGACACGCTTGGCTTGGATAGCGTTTGGTTGCAACCTTGCCTCGTGCCGCACTGGGTCAGGGGAGAAAAAGAGCAGGTTAGAATCGTTAATTCCAGCTCGTTAGGAAGTTTTGATTTGAATGGCGTGGCTTTAGGCAATAGCATTGGCACAGGAAAGTTTGGAATTACTGCCGAAGTAGTGGAAGTACAAAGTCTTGACGAACTAGAATCACTTGGTGAACAAAAATTGACAGGGAAAATTGTCTTTTTCAATAGACCAATGGACGCTACACAATTAAATACTTTTGCGGCTTATGGAGGAGCGGCTGACCAAAGGGTTTTTGGACCAATTCGAGCAGCAAAATTAGGCGCTGTCGCAGCTATTGTCCGCTCTTTGACCACTCGGTTAGATGGTTACCCGCATACTGGCAGCACCATGTATGACCCAAAAGAAAAAAATATTCCTGCCCTCGCAATTAGCACAAACGATGCCGTGCGATTAAGCACACTATTGGCACAAGAAAAAGTAAGTATATTTATTAAAACTACTTGCCAACACTTATCCCCAAAGTTGTCTTACAACGTGATTGGGGAAATAAAAGGAAAGGAAAAGCCTGAGGAAATCATCTTAGTGGGTGGGCATTTGGATAGTTGGGATTTGGGACAAGGCGCTCATGACGATGGTGCAGGTTGCGTGCAGGCGATGGAGGTACTACACCTTTTCAAAAGATTAAACTACCAACCTCAACGTACAATACGCTGCGTCCTTTTTATGAACGAAGAAAATGGACAAAAAGGAGCTATGGCTTATAGGGATTCGTCTGAAGTACATAAAGAATTTCATTTAGCTGCTATCGAATCAGATGCAGGAGGATTTACACCTAGAGGATTCAGTTGTGATGGAGAAACTTCCATTTTTG
>JAAUTG010000439.1 GCA_012031785.1 Saprospiraceae bacterium
GTACATGATGATTGGGAATAAATTATTCCAGATAAAAGAAAATTAAGCCTGTGCTGAACAACGGCTTGCTGTCCATGCCGCCAAAGCCCAACCCGCAAGCCCAACGCACGGCGGCACGGCAGCAAGCCAACCGTTGTCGGCAATCAAAAATAAAAAAATGGAGTCAGCAACCATTAAAAAAAACAGGGCGATTCCGAAAAGCCATATGAGTAGGAATAACAACAAAGCAGGGTAATGTTAATTACTACTGCGAAATTTTTTTTAAGATGAAATTATCAAATTGCATTTTGGTTTCAACAATTGCCATTTTCATGTCTTCTTGCGGAAATCTTGTAAAATTCCCCGTGTCAACTGTTGTACCCACAGCAGATATTTCAATAACCCAGAAAAAGGATAAAAATGGCAATACTGCATTTAGCCTGAAAGCCAAAAATCTATCCGCAGCAAACCGGCTTTCTCCACCTCGAAATTTTTATGTAGTTTGGGCAGTAACTAACGAAAACGGCATTAAAAATTTAGGGCAACTTTCCAATAAAAACGCAGGGAAAGCCACATTAGAAACTACTACCTCTTTCATCACCAACGAGGTATTCATTACTGCCGAAGAACAAGGCAATATTTCCTACCCCACAGGTACTGAAATTACGAGAGTGGCATTAAACAAATGATGATTTGCGAGGACAGGATTTAGTCCGACCTTTAACTGGGTGCGGCTGCCGTTTGATGTAGAAGAAATCAGGAAACCCCAATGTTTACAAGGGAGTCCAACCTCAAAGATTTCATTGTGGGACAAAAGCCTTTATTTTGTAGCCTGTGCAAATGCAGGCTTACATCAAACGCAACCCACCCCTTTAACCCGCAAGTATATGCAGAACTCATGTATGGGTTCTGCATATCTTTTGCTTTATAGAACCTACTTTCAATAGATTTAGAGCAAATTCAAGTGTAGTGTGAAAACAACCAAATTATTTAAAGGTTTTACGGAAAGCGAAACAGCGGGCGGATTGTTTTTTTAGTATGCACTTTGATTTCGTTTGGCGAGTGTTGGATTCACAATGTCAATCTGTACAACCTTATTGGCATTTAACGAAGCAGATAAAATAACTCATTCAAAAACAACAGTATTTGTGGCATTATTGGCAGCAGATATATTGGGAAATTAATTCCAAAAATAACTTTAACTAATAAAATTGAATAAGAAGAAATTTTAGACCTATCTGAATGATTTAACCGAAATAAATATAAAAAGCCGACAACAAAGGCTTGCTGTCCATGCCGCCGAACAGCCAGCCCGCAAACCCAACGCACGGCGGCACGGCAGCAAGCCAACCGTTGGCAGTAATGGTAAAAAACAAACATCAACGATACATTCGTATTTTTTTATAATTTTTTATTTATAATTAGTCTAATTAAAAATAAAGTTCTTATATTTGCAACATTGTTTCATTTATTCAATTTAAGTCAATATGAGATACCTCATCATTTTTACCCTGTTCTTTCTAAGTATAGGAACACTCAATGCCCAAACTTTTAGTATTTCGGGCAAAATTTTAGATAAAAAAGACCCTGCTGTTGGGGCAACCATTCTTATTCTTGAAACCAAACAAGGTGCTTCTTCGGATAAAGAAGGGAATTTTGCATTGGAAAAGGTGGCATCAGGCACTTACACCTTGAAAATATCTACCATTGGCTATCTTTCTAAGGAATTGCCTGTTACTGTCAGTAACAGTGATGTTGCTATTGGCGAAATCTTTTTGCAAGAAGATTTTTTGAAGTTAGAGCAAGTAGTGGTAACAGCCACCAGAGATGAAATCTTACGAAAAGATGCCCCTATTATGTGTAGTGTGGTGGACGACAAGATTTTTAATGCTACCCAATCTATTGTTTTGGCAGAAGGTTTGAGTTTTCAGCCTGCATTAAGAATTGAAAATAATTGTCAAAATTGCGGTTTTAATGGACTGAGAATGAATGGCTTAGAGGGTGCATACAGTCAAATTTTGATTGATGGACGACCTATTTACAACAGTTTGCAAGGTGTTTATGGTTTAGAGCAAATACCTAATAATATGATTGACAGGGTGGAAGTAGTCCGAAGTGGTGGTTCTGCCTTGTATGGCAGTAGTGCGGTGGCAGGTACGGTAAATATTATTACCAAAGAACCTATAAAAAATAGTGCCTATTTTAGCACTAACCAAGCATTAGTAGATGGCAAAGCACACGACCAGACTTATATGCTGGGTGGTGATGTGGTTGGCAGTAATGGCAAATCAGGAATTTCTGTAAATACTTTTCATCGCAACAGACAATTTTGGGACGCAAATGATGATGGATTTTCCGAAATGGGTAAACTCAAATCAAATTCCTTTGCTACAAAAGCATTTTATAAACCTTCTGAACTTTCAAAAATTACTTTTAATGGTTATTACATCAACGAAGTCCGCAGAGGTGGCAATAAGTTTGATTTAGCCTTTGAGGAAACAGATATTACAGAGGCTGCTACACACAATATTTTTAATGGTGGCATTACGTATGAACAATATACTAAAAATAAAAATCATAAATTTTCCACTTACCTTAACGGACAAGTCCTAAACCGAGACAGTTATTATGGAGCAGAACAAGACCCAAATGCTTATGGTGACTCAAAAGATGTGAGTTTTGTGGGTGGTTTTCAATATACGGGTAAATTGGGCAAATTTGCAGGTGGTTCCCATACCCTTGTTTCAGGTTTTGAATATAACCATAATAACCTCAAAGACAATGCCCCAGCCTACCAAAGATTTATTAACCAAACTGCTAACCAATTTGGATTTTATTTACAAGATGTGTGGGAAATAGGTGCAAAACTAAATGTTCTTTTAGGAGGAAGAATAGACAGACACAACTTAGTAGGTGAATCTATTATTAGCCCAAGAGCCAATATTCTTTATAAAGTTACACCTAATTTACAGTTTAGAGTTGGTTATGCAAGAGGTTTTAGGGCACCCCAAGTCTTTGACGAAG
>JAAUTG010000440.1 GCA_012031785.1 Saprospiraceae bacterium
TGGATGAGCAAAATGCGCAACAAGTTACAAGATTATCTTTTGCAAATCCATCAACGCTCACATACTACTATTATTTTGGTCAGTCATTATCAAAATGAAATTATAAAAATGGCAAATCGTTTGCTGGTACTAGAGCAAGGAAAATAATGGCAGACGAATCACCTTCCAGTTTTTTTTTAAAAATAATAAAACTAAAGTAATTGATATTCAAGGTAATGAACTCACTATACAAACAGAGCAAGGCATTTTGCAAGTTGTATTGACAAGAGAACAAATCAATTATCTTCAAACTTAGCGTATCTTGAGTTTTATTGTTGACTTATTGAGACCATACTGGCGGAGCAAAATAGTAATTTCACAGCACCAACGCTAACCACTTTTCCTCAAAATTAAGGAAGGATTGTATTATTTTTGTAGTTGAACTTAAACAACTATCAGAATAGCTAATAAAGCGCGAAAATATGACTTGGAATATTCCTAACAATTACCAACAATTCACTGCTCACTGGCAACGACATTATCAAGAAGAAATAGCCCGTTATACCAATTATGAAACTACTTTCATTCCTAATTTATTACCACAAATAGCTATCCAGTTTACTGCCCACCAAGTATTAGAAATACTAGAAAAACGCTTAGGGTCGAAGTTACAACGTGCCCTCGACCCTCAATATGAGGTAGAAAGTCCTATCGCTCATCTCACCGATACTGCATGGATCAAAACAACTAATATGGTGGGTATTAATGTCCGCACCATTCGCAGCTTTTGGAATGTTATTAAATATATTTTAACCGTGCCATCGTCTCAGCAAGCGGTACATTTATTACCAATTTGGGAACCAGGAGTAGTGGCAAGCCTGTACGGAATGAGTAGCTGGAATATTAATCCTGAATTTTTTAGTAGAGAACTAGCGCAAGCCATTCCTGCCTTGAATACCGTAGAAAAACAACTCAAAGTGGTCGTTAATTTATTACACGCCATGAATCGTGTAGTAGGTATGGATGTGATTCCCCATACAGACCGCTACTCAGAAATTGTACTAGCAAATCCGCAGTATTTTGAATGGCTACAACGTAAGGAGATGGAAATTGTCAATCATACTGACCAATTACATGAAACTGTACAGCAATTGATTTTAAATTTCCTCGTCTCGGAAGGTGCAGCGGTACCGATTTCATTTCCGCTTTCCAAAGCCATCTTCTTCTCTGATCAGTTTCCAGAAGCACAACGGCTAAAAGTGCTTTTTGGAGAACCTACTGAAAGTATGGGACGTTTGTTTCGTAGAGATTTATTGCTGCAATGGCTTTATAATGAAGGCTTTGAGCCGGTGCCAGCTACAATGGCTCCACCTTATCGAGGAATAGAAGTTGACCCCAACCCAAGTGCCAAAACTATAGACAGTCAAGGTAGGGTTTGGAGAGATTATCGTATGATTAAGCCACAAACTATGTCACGAGTATTCGGTCCTCTAACTCGCTACAAACTCTATGATAACCTTGATAACAATAGCAATTGGGAGATTAATTTTGACAGTCCACGCAAAGAAGTTTGGATTTATGTCTGTCACAAATATAACGAAATGCAAGCAGCTTATAATATGGATTTTATGCGTGGAGATATGTCGCATGTTCAGATGCGTCCAACTGGTGTACCAGACGTAGTGGATGCCTACTATGATATCCATAAAGCCATCAAAAATTATGTGCAATTAGATAAGCCTTATTTCGCCTATTTTGCAGAGTCGTTTTTAGCAAAGCCTAACGAAATGGGCTATGGCGATGAGATAGCACATTTAGAAAGGTCGAACGCAGATTCTACTTTGGGTGACTTACAATCTATTGTGGTGGGTACTCCTAAATTTATGAGTGAGTTTTCCAAATATCACAAAATATTGAGAACAAGTAGTTTCGCACCTAATTTTACGATTATGACTGCAGATAAGGACGATCCTCGTTTTGATGAATTTTATGTCAAAGGAAACGAACTGCGCTTATTTTGCGGATTATTTTTGACCGATATGCCAAGTTATATGGGCTTGGGGTTTGAAATTCGGGATACTCATCTCGCACCTGCACCTAATGAACATTACACCAAACTTTATGTGTTTCAAATTAACGAAGGAGCCAAGGCTACTCGAGGTCCTTATGTTTGGGGGATTAATGGGGAGCTTTTTCATCAACTCACTAGAATTAGGTTATTTGCCGAAAAAATACTACCACAAATACAAGATATGCCAATTCAATGGCTTTCTGCGCCCGATGAAGAAGGGAAAGAAATACTAATTGCTTGGAAAATAGATACCTACCTTTTTATTGCAAATTTTGACCTAGAACATTCGCATTCCATAGCAGCTATCTTTACGCCTGAAGAAGCACAATTTCTATTTTCCACAGCAAAGCAAGATGAATTATCCTCAATGCTGGCGGCAGGAGAAGGGAGGGTATATGAACTGATCTAAAAACGCCATGCAGAAACCCTGCATGGCAATCTCGTGGTAGCAAAATAAGCTAAATGTGGAGTGCTAGTGTGTCGCAAATTTTAATTACGAAATTCTCCACTTTGTACCATCGGTCCTGTAATATCCTCAATGGTAAGCCCGCTCGTGTTGGTACTACGAACTGACTTAATACCATTAGAACGTGTTAAAACAAGGTAGTAAAGCATGGTCATGCCGAATGGTATTATTTGTGAAAAAAAAGATTTAACTAATTACAAAAGTAATTTGGAACATTAGTAACTATATAGACAGTTTTTAAAAATTGCTCCACCTTGAATTATTAAAAATAAAGGATATAAAATCATCAAAATAGTCAAAATCAATGATTTGTATATAATGATTTAGTTATTTTTGGAATAATATGATTTGGGAAATAGAAAAATAAATTTAAAAGAACTCGCTCCATTGATTTATAAAACGCAATCAAATCTATCAGACCATCTCAAATTGATGGTTTTAGCCAGTAACAGAACAAATATTTCTCAAAATTATATGCCTACTT
>JAAUTG010000113.1 GCA_012031785.1 Saprospiraceae bacterium
AAGAAATTGGTATCATTCACTTGAAGAATCGGCAGATCGGCGAACTTTCTGGTGGTCAGCAACAGCGCGTTTTTATTGCCAGGGCTTTGTGTCAGCAGGCAGATATTTTAATGCTGGACGAACCTTTTGTTGGCATAGATACGACAACAGAAGATAAAATAATCCAAATCCTAAAACAACTTGCTAAGGAAGGGAAAACAATTTTAGTGGTTCACCACGACTTAGGAAGTGTAGTAGAATACTTTGATAAAGTGATTTTATTGAACCAGCGCCTCATTGCTTGCGGTGATGTTTTTACGACTTTTACTGATGAAAACATCACGAAAGCTTACAAAAGTCAGTTGCCCATCCTGCACCAAGTTAATACGATTTAATCGCCTTTTGGAGCGTTCTTATGCCACTTCTAAAAAAAAGAGAAGAACAGATAGTTCTTCTCTCTGATAAGCATAAAAATTATGTAAATTTGTAAAATTTAAACCAGGTTAAGTAGATGTTTATTATTTATTGTACAGTTGGTAAGTTGAGGTAAAATTGATTAAAAGATTACAAAAAAATAGAAACAATGCAAAGATAATACCTACGTTATTAATTATCTTTATGCTAATATTAGTTTTACTTATGGAGATTACTTTGCAGCAGTTAGCTTACGCAATAGCATTGGAAAAATATGGAAATTATGGACAAGCAGCTAAGTCTGTTGGAATTTCCCAGCCTGGCTTGAGTTTACAAATTAAAAATTTGGAAGAAAAAGTAGGAATAATCCTTTTTGACCGAGCCGAAAAACCTATTCGTCCTACGCCTAAAGGTAAATTATTTTTGACACGGGCGCATTTGCTTTTGACACAAGCCAAGCATTTAGAGGAATTTATGCAAGAACTAGAAGGCGAAGTGAGTGGCGAAATCAATTTAGGCGTAATTCCTACTTTAGCTCCCTATTTTATTCCACTCTTTATCAACGACTTACTTGAACGCTATCCCAAAATCAGGCTACACATCAAAGAAGCTACTACCGAAGAAATTATCAACAGTCTTCGTTTTGGTAAACTTCATGCTGGCATCATTTCTACACCTATTACGAGCAGCTTTAAATTTCAGATTCAACCGCTTTTTTACGAAAAATTTTTCCTTTATGTCTCTGAAAAACACGCGCTATTCAAACAAGAGAAAGTAGCAGTTTCTGAAATTCCTTTTGAAGAGTTATGGCTACTGCGCGAGGGTAATTGCTTTAAAGACCAAGTCAATAACATTTGCCAATATGAAGAAGAGCCTGTCAATAGAAACTTTATGTATGAATGTAATTCTATTGCTTCGTTATGTCGAATTGTGGAGTATCAAGGCGGTATCACTTTTATTCCAGAAATTGGCCAGTTTAGGTATTTCTTCAGAACAAGAAGATATGCTGAAACCCATCGAAGGACAAGTGCGTGTTAGGGAGATTAGTATGATTTATCTCGCCAATGAAGTGCGTAGAAAACTTTTACAAAAAATTGTGGAGGTGGCTTTAGAAAATATTCCCCAAACTATGCTGGATGCTCATGGTAAGGAGTTAGTAGAAACAAATGTAGTAGTTTGATGATAATGCTTATGTATTTGACAAGCATTATCACGCCAAAGTATAGTTAATAGGTTCTCAAGTACAATAACTTTGTTGAACCTATTTCACACTAAAATTGTAAAACCACTTAAAGCATTGGCGGCTGTAAAGCAGTTTGTAGTTTAGGAATACGTAGCTTTAGCAATTCAAATGCTCCGAATAATGCACCTGAAAAAAACAAATCGCCCATCAGTGTATTACCAAAAAATGGAATACCTGCCGCAAAGCAAGTCATCAACCCACTTAAATTTTTAGCATACATAGTCCCCATCGCCCAAACTCCAAAATTAGTGATTAAAAAGAAAATTACAGACGCGGACAAGCTACCAATAAGCACGTTTTTAAAATTTACTTTTTCAGTAATATCCAACCTAACGCCACTACCAAGACAAAGCTGCCATATACCCAAGGTGAAATCCCCCAAGCGAAAGTTCCATCGTAGTAGGCTGGAAATAACTTAGGATATAGATAGTTATTGATGACTAAGTCGCTCATCCACATAGTTGCCAAAGGGAGTAACAATGCTTGATATTTTTTGTCAAAATAAGCTCCTCCAAATAAAGCCATCGCGCCTATTGGTGCGAAATTGGGAATAAATACAAAAAATAGTCTAACCGTAGCTGCTATGAATATCATCGCTACTAGGACAATGAATTTGATGTTTATTTTATTATTCATAAAGTTATTACTTCAATTTTATTGTGTTAATGGTTTCACTTTGGATGTGCTAGAGACACAAGGCAAAATGGAGTGCAAAAGTAATGTAATCATCTTAGGTAATCAAATCAAATCGTAATAAAGATTTGATTGATTAGGTTGATCTATGGAAGTTAATTCTGTACATTTATTCATAACGACAGCCGCATGAAATACGGACTACTGCATGGCTTCTCGATAGATTTTTCTCAATATAATAAAAGATACAGCCAAAAAACCGCCCAAAAATCCTCCCAGAATGAGTGCTTTAGATTTTGAATACCTTATTGGACCAAGCGGTGGCATAGGTGCATCAATTACCTGAAAAACAGGCGTGATATTTCGCAAAGTGAACTCTGACAACTCTTTATTTTTGACTGCTTCTGCGTAAGCGTATTGAATGAGACCTCTCTCGCGCAACAGCCTATCCCTGGGAGTGCTAGAAGTTTGATCCAAAAGTCCAAAATTTGTATCTGAAAACCTTGCAATTTCGTAGTCTAATCTATTCAAAAGCGTACCCAGTGAATCTGTTTTATTTTTCATCACTTCGAAAGTACGCTGTTGACGTTCTACGGTTCTGCTGATATAATATTCACTCAGTTCCTTATAGATACTATTTAATAAACCAATGGATAATTGTTCAGAATTACCCATTATTGTCATGTTTAAAATACCAGTTTCTTCTGTGTAGCCCATGTTTAATAGGGCAGGCATGGTTTTAGTACCTTTAACGTGGTCATAAATATTTTTGAGGGCTTTGTTCTCCAGTCGCGAAAAATTAGCTAAGGTGTCGTGTTTGAATAGAAAATCGCGCAGTCCAGTAGTATCTTTTTTCCAGTTTTTAGTTTGGTATTCGTAATTAATAATAATATGATTGGCGATAAAGTCTTCTTTACCTCTTACGGTTACTTTTTTGAATAAGGCAGTATTGATAATACGCATAGAACGTGAAAGTTCCAATATTTTATCTAAGTTAAACTCTCCAGAATTCGCACCTCCAAAGCCAAATTGCCCCAGTAAACTTGCTACGCCGCCTGCGCCACCGCCACCAGATTCGTCGTTCACCATGAAGGTCATGGCGGCTGGAATTACTCTAGGTTTGAGCAAGGTTTGTACTAAGGATAAGCTCGCCACCACAATAATAGCAGCCAGTACCCACCATTTTAGCTTCCATATTTCTTTCACGAAATCAAATAGGCGCTGGATGAGGTCTTTAAGCGTAATTTCATTATCGGTAGAAGTAGTGCTATTTCCCAGTTCTTGTGAAGTAACTTGACTCATAAATTCTTTTTTTCAAAACGCCGCAAAGGTAATTGAAAAAAGTGGGGTTTCTAACGACCTTTTGAAATAAGTTTGTATTGTAGCTGGTACTATGAAATTAAAATTACAATTAAAGAATTAATTTTCAAGGTATTGTAGCAAAAGGTTAATCATTTAGTTGCACCGTCCATACTGTAATACTTTGTTCTGCATAATTAATTACCACAGGTAAGTCTATATTCGTGACAGACTGCGTGAGTAAGCCATTATTAGGGTATCCTTTAAAAAGTTGTAGCTCCAAGCGGTTGTCCCAAGTGCTATTTGGGTTGAAATAATTTCTAGTGTAGGTTAATACTCGCGGTAGAGAAAACCAATTATCCGCATCCACACGATACAACCAAAAAGCAAACGCAACGGCGGCATATTCATCGCTAAAAGTTTCGATGTAGGCTTGTCGCAAAGGATAGCTGGCGAAATTTGCTAGTGCAGAGTTATCAAATTTTTTGATACTTATTTGATTCACCTGCTGCGATATTGTCTCAAGCAAAAGTGCTGGATGCGTTGCAATTTCCAAAAATTGGGATGATTGTTCAAATGCAGTGCGGTTAAAATTCAACTCCCAATTTTCACCTATCACATCGCGGTACATGGTGCTTCTGAATACCTCGTCGGCTGGAATAGAAAACGTGTAAATCAAATCCATCATTTTGTCTTTACCAAGCCCCGAAATATCCTCTAATTCAGCAAGTTGCCTGAATTGTTGGAAAGGTAATAACGTATTGCGTTTTTCTAAAATACGTATAGCTACTGTTTCTCCTATTGCGTATCCTTGCTCGCTGGAGTTAGGATTATTTTGGAGTTCGTAATTAGTAATCGTTTTTGCATCTTGTGCTTGGTTGAGGAAGGTCAGTATTCGCTCCGCCACCTGGTTTGGGACTTTTATGCCTTCAAAAATTTGGAAACTTGAACTGGTCAAATTAGAAAGTTCAGGCATCGAATCGGGCAGGATATTGCCCACTAATTTATGTTTTGTAGGCATCGGGCGCATATTTATATTTCTTCTTTTAATTTTCTTACTTTGAAGAACGCCTTTCAGCTTATTGATTTTTAAGTTAATGTGTTTTTGAATCATAACTAAAATCCTTTAGATGGTTTTGTTTTGAATTTTTTGGTGATTTATGTTTAACAAGTAAGAAGCGAACACTGACAAATCATTTTTTGGTTACTAGGATTTTGTCAATTCGTTGACGATCTTTATCAATAATTTCCAATTCGTAGTTTCCAAAATTAAACTTATCGCCGACACTTCCATTTATGGATAAAATAATTTGAACGCAAACGTAGTTAAATTTTCTACAAGGAACAATTTTATACAACCAAGTAATGGAAAGCAATATTTACAGGATTTTTTTATTGAATTAAGGATAAAGAAGAAGCGCGCTGTTGTTGGATTTTTTCAACAACAGCGCGCGCTAATTCCTAATGTGAAATTCACTTTTTATTGATGAATGGTTGTTGTAGAAAGTTGATATTCATATACCTTTACCAACTTAGCTTGTTGGTCTGCAATTCGGTTAAGCAACTTCATTTCTTGCTTAAGTTCTTCCTTGTTGTCAGTTTGCTGTGCTTTTTTTGCATCTTGTTTAAGTACAAGAGTCTGCGAATGGCTTGATCTAGTTTAGTTTTAGCACGCTCCAACTTTCTGCTTAACTGTCGCTTACTTGAATCGGTGGTACTCATAACGCTTACTATTTTAATTATTACAACAACTAAAACGATATTTGGCTTAATTGAATTGTATCAAAAATTTGTTTTTAAATGTTAAAATTAAATGCGTTAAATAAAAGTAAAAAATAGCTTTACGACAGAACAATCGTAAAGCTATTTATGAGAAATAAATTTGGTTATAAAATATTACTTACAAATTTTCTTTGATTAATTTTTGTAAATCTGAATCGTTCACTTCCTTTTTACTGTCTGCGATATACAAAAAGCCGCATACACTTTATCCAACCTATCTTTTGTCAAATCGTATCCAATTTGTTTAGCGCGATAGGCGATTGCAGCGCGTCCGCTTCTGGCAGTCAATACAATTTTGGATTCATCTACGCCTACATCGCTAGGGTTAATTATTTCGTAAGTTTCTCGTTTTTTGATTACACCATCCTGATGAATGCCTGATGAATGTGCAAAAGCATTTGCTCCTACAATTGCTTTATTTGGCTGTACAGGCATACCCATTTTGTCGGATACTAACTGGCTCAAAGGGTACAGTAATTGCGTTTTTATGCCTGTAGAAAAACCAAGATATTGGTGTTGGCGCATAATCATTACCACTTCTTCCAAAGAGGTGTTACCAGCGCGTTCTCCAATACCGTTGATGGTGCATTCAATTTGTCTTGCTCCATGTTGGATACCAGCGATAGAATTGGCAGTTGCTAACCCCAAATCGTTATGGCAGTGCGTGGAAAGTATAGCCTTTTCAATACCTTTACAATTTTCTTTTAGGTATCGTATTTTCATACCATATTCTTCTGGCAAGCAATAGCCTGTAGTGTCTGGAATATTCAGTACCGTCGCGCCTGCTTTAATTACTGCTTCAATCACGCGAGCGAGGTATTCATTATTTGTTCTACCGGCATCTTCTGCATAAAATTCTACATCTTCCACGAAAGATTTCGCATACTTTACTGCCTGTACCGCTCGCTCAATAATATCTTCTGGCGTAGTTTTTAATTTGTGTTCAATATGGATAGAAGAAGTGCCAATACCCGTGTGGATTCGAGGGTATTTTGCCTTTCGCAAAGCCTCTGCCGCCGACGCAATATCTTTCTCCACCGCTCTTGACAATCCGCACACGGTAACGTTTTTTACAGTATTTGCAATAGCTTCTACGGATTGAAAATCACCAGGGCTAGAAACAGGGAAACCAGCTTCAATCACATCTACACCAAGTTCTTCCAGTTTGAGTGCGATTTCTATTTTTTGATCCATATTCAGTTTGCAGCCTGGCACCTGTTCTCCGTCTCGTAAAGTGGTATCGAAAATGAATATCTTATTTTCAGTCATGTTGTTGTGAAAATTTTAAAAAAACGTATGTTTGCAGTTATTTAGCATTGGTCAAAAAAAATATCAGCTAAATTTTGACCGATGTTAATGTATGAACTAAGTAGGCTTTACTCGTTCATACAAAGTTCAAGAAATAATGATTCCATTCGCTTTTTGTATCTTTTTTCTTGGAAAGATACGAATGAATGATAACCAATATAATTGGTCGTTTTTTGATGTATATTATCAGCATAACAATTATCCAAAATCCAAATGTGGCAACTGTGTTTTTCGGAGTAGCAATATTCTCCCCATTTTTTTGATTGTCAAAGAAGTAAAAAACGTAAAATTACAATGCCTAAACAAAAGACAGATGACCTAGTTCAGTTGATACGCTCGCTGACTAGATCAGAGAAAAGACACTTTAGAATATTTGTACGTCGTAATCAGACTTCTGATGATATTTTGTTTTTGAAACTATTTGATTTTTTAGAGAAGTTTCAAGATTATGATGAAGATAAAATCCTCAAGAAGATACCAGATATTAAGAAGCGTCAGCTTTCTAATCTTAAAGCGCATTTATATAAACAACTGCTTATCAGTCTGCGGCTTCTAAATAAAAACCACGATCTCAATATCGAAATTCGAGAAGCGATTGATTATGCTAGAGTGCTGTATAACAAAGGGTTATATCGTCAGAGCCTCGATGTGTTAGATAAAACAAAGGAATGGGCGTTGGCTACACATCGCAACATGTTGGCGTTAGAGATTATCGAATTTGAAAAACATATTGAGGCACAATATATTACGCGCAGTATCGAATCGAGAGCAGAAGAATTGTCCGAACAATCGAAACACCTTAATCGTCAAATTACGCTGAGCCATCAATTTTCTGATTTATCGCTCTTGCTTTACAGTTACTATCTTAAAACAGGGTTTGCTCGCAACGAAGCAGATTTTATCAAAATACAAGACTTTTTCCAACAGCACAACCCTACAACGAATGAAAAAAACTTAGATTTTTTTGGCAAAGTTAACTATTATCAATCTTATGTTTGGTATTATCATATTTTGCAGAATTTCCCAATGTGCTATAAATATGCACTTCGTTGGTATGATACCTTTGCGGAACATCCGACCATGAAAGTTCATGAAGCACCTCTTTTTTTGAAAGGCTTACATAATCTACTTGGGACACTTTTCAACCTTTGGTATTACGAAAAGTTTGTGGTGGTTTTGGAGGAACTAAATAACATGGAGCAACTACTTGATTTGGAGCAAATTCAAAACGTGGAGGGGCTGTATTATCTTTATAAGTACATCCATCAAATTAATAAACATTTTATGGAAGGTACTTATTCAGAGGGAATCAAGTTGGTGCCTGAGCTAATGGAAATCATTGAATCCGAACGATTTAATTGGGATGATCACCGCGTGATGGTGTTTTACTATAAAATTGCTTGCTTATATTTCGGAAGTGGTGACAATAGTACTGCCATAGATTACCTCAACTTGATTATCAATCAAAAAAGCCCTGATTATCGTCAGGACATTCAATCTTTCGCCAGAATACTGAGTTTGATTGCGCATTTTGAAATGGGTAATGAGCGATTAGTGGAGTACCAAATTAAATCTGTCTATCGGTTTTTGGGTAAAATGAAAGACTTGCAGGAAGTACAAAAAGAAATATTTAGATTTTGCGTAAAACCCCTAAAATGAAAGCAGTACAGTTGAAACAAGAGTTTAAAGACCTGAAGGATAAGTTGATAAAAGTTGAAGAAAAAGCCTACGAGCGAAGACCTTTTTTATACTTAGACATTATTTCTTGGTTGGAAAGCAAAATCGAACAAAAAACTGTGCAAGAAATAGTGCATGAAAAGTTTTTGAAGCGCAAGCATAGAGGGCAAATAGAACGTCAGGAAGCGTAAAATGGCAGTGACAATCAATCTAGTCTTTTAAAAGTTGGAGCTTCATTTTTTGGATACGGTCTTCCAATTTCTCAGAGCTTAACCGTTCGCGCAGTCGGTCTGTGATGATTGGAAACGCAAAAGGAGTTGCTTTTTTGGGATTACTTTGTGTAATGGTCTGATGTTGAATGCGTTCTAACACTTGCCGTAGCCTTGCTTCTTGCAATTGAAAGGTCATTACTTCTTCATAAGCCTGTTGCAGTAGCAAGTTATTCGGTTCGTAATCGTGAAAAACTTGGAAAAATAGTTGGGAGGATGCTTGTAAATGCCGCTCTTTTTTTTGTTCGCCAGGATAACCCTTAAATACTAAGCCCGCTATACTCGCAATATCCCTAAAGCGGCGTTTAGCAAGTTCTGTGGCATTAATACTTTTTTGGATGTCTTGACTAAGTTGTTGAGTGGAAAATAAACCATTTTTCAGTGCTTGATCCAAAGGAATTTCTTGGTCAGAAAGCAACTCAAACCCATAATCATTCATGGCAATAGAAAATGAAATAGGTTTAATTTGTGCGATTCGATGCGCTACCACTGCACTCAACCCTTCATGCACCGCTCGCCCTTCAAATGGATAAATCATCACATGATGCCCTTCTTTGCTGGAAAAAGATTCTATCAGTAACTCTTCACTTCTCGGTATGTGCGAGCGTTTAGCTTGCAGCTCCATGAGGGGTTGAAGTTTTTTTAGCTCTTCATCGTTGTAAATACCTTGCGCCATGAGGTCTATTTTTGCCCTAAAATGATGCGATAATTCGGAAGAAAGCATCAACTTGCCACCCAGCCAAGCAGGTACTTTGCCTTTGGTTTTACTACTTTTTCGTACCTGCACGGTCATATCTTTGATGCGCACGAACTCCAAACTCTTTCCTGCAAACCAAAATACGTCACCTGGTTTTAGCTGCCCTACGAACCATTCTTCAATAGTGCCAAGATGCCCGCCTGAAACATAAGTTACTCTCAGAGCAGCTTCGCTCATAATCGTACCAATGGAAAGGCGATGGCGCATGGCAATTTTTTTACTGGTCACTTTGTATGTTCCACTTTCATCCTGTTCCACTTTTCGGTATTCGTCGTAAGCAGAAAGACTGCTGCCACCATCCTTGATAAATGATAAACACCATTGCCATTCTGTTAACGAAATAGATTGATAAGATAAAGTTTGCTTTACCTCATCCAAAATTTTCTCGCTTAGAAATCCGTCAGAAACAGCTAACGTTACTAAAAATTGCAACAATACATCAAACGACCTAAGATAGGGTAGGCGAGCCTCTATTTCATTTTCGGCAATCGCAGTTCTCAATGCAGAGGCTTCTATAAGTTCTAAGGAGTTAGTAGGCAAAAAATAAATTTTACTGACCGCGCCTGGTTGGTGTCCACTTCTTCCAGCGCGTTGCAAGAACCGAGCAACCCCTTTAGGACTACCAATTTGAATAATAGTTTCGACTGGACGAAAATCCACACCCAAATCCAAACTAGAAGTACAAACCACCGCTTTAAGTAGTCCCTCATGCAGAGAAGTTTCTACCCAGTCGCGCAATTCCTGACTAATTGAACTGTGGTGCATGGCGATTTGTCCCGATAAATCTGGTTCTACTTCCAATAAATTCTGATACCAAATTTCGCATTGCGCTCTAGTATTGGTAAAAATAAGAGTGGTTTTGCTCTGTGCTATGATGGGAAGAATTTTCTCTAAAAGTTTGATACCCAGATGTCCAGACCAGGGAAATTTCTCAATTTCATCTGGTAAAATAGACTCCACTAAAATGTTTTTCTTGATGTTAGCTCGAACTATTTTGTGTTTGCCCATTTGTAAACTCCCTCCCAAAAGAATTGCTAAGGCTTCATCCATGTTACCAATCGTGGCAGAAATACCCCAAATTTTGAGTGTGGGTAAAATTCCTTTCAAGTGTGCTAACGCCAACTCAATTTGAACGCCACGTTTTGAGCCTACTAACTCATGCCATTCATCTACGACCACTACTTGGAGATGCTTAAAAAATTTAGGATATTCTTTAGCAGCCAGTAATAAATGTAAGCTTTCGGGCGTAGTAATTAACAATTCAGGAGGATTTTTCTTTTGCTTTTGCCGTTCGCTACTTGAAGTATCGCCCGAGCGAATTTCTGCTTTCCATTCCAATCCTAAACCTTGTATAGCTCTTTGAGAAGCAGCCTGTATTTCTTTTGCTAAAGCGCGAATAGGAGTAATCCAAATCGCGCGAAGACCCTTTTCTTGACTCGGATTTTGTAAATGTTCCAACAAAATAGGAAGTAGTAACGAATAAGTTTTTCCGCTACCTGTTGGTGCATTAACTAGTCCATGATAACCAGCTAGATAGGTTTCCCAGGTTTCTATTTGAAAAGGGAAAGGCTGACCAACCTTTTTGCCGAAACCAAGCCAAAGCAGGCTCAAGTGCTGATGTGGTTAATACATGGTCTTTATCATTTTGATTCATTTGGCGAAAAAATTAAATGCCTAAAATTAAGAAAACAAATGATGCGTATGCTACAAACTAAATCCATTTTGTTGCGAAATCTAATCTCTGGAGCTTTAGTTATTCACAAGTAAGCCACAATTTTAATCGCTGCCTCCTCCTCCATCGGAACCGTTACTATCCGAATCACCGCCACCAAAAGCGTTTCCTCCATCACCAATACCATCGAATATTTCATCCACTAGCTCCATTACTTCGGTTGGGTCAAATTCCTTGCGCTCTTCTAAAGCAACATGGTAAAATAGGCTGAAATCGTACCATTCTTCTTCTTTTTCTTGTGCCTGCTGTGCTTTGTAAAGTGCTTCAAAAAGGGAAGCATCCACATACTGAAGGAGTAAAATATTTCCTCGCAATGGAAGTAATTTTTGTCCAATTTGTTCAATGTAATTTTGTTTCGTAGCGATTTGCTGATTCATATTTTTGAAGTATTCTCGTATTTCTACCTGTAAAACTCTGCCACGAGCATTTAGTACATGAATCCCGATACCACGAAGAATAAGGTTTTGGCTAAAATAAGTAGCTATTCGATTGGAATATAGGTAGCTATACTTGTAATTTATTTCTCTAATTTGTTGATATGTTTTCTCAATCAACTCCACCATTGGCAATGCAAAAGCACTATCCGAAGTGAAGAAATCTGTAAATAAAGTTTCGTGTTTAAGGGGGTGATAATCTTTAAATTTTTTACCTCTCAATACGAAGGGTACTACTGTCTCGCCTGCATCTTTTTGTCCGCGTATTTCAACTTTTAATACCGATTTCAACAATAAATCGCTGAATGTCAAACGAGCCAAGTCCTTAATTTTCGAGCTTGGATGATTGAGTAAGTAAAGGGTTTCTGCAGGAGTGAGTTGAGCTAAAATTGTCGAAACCATAGTTTTGAAATTAATACTGAATGATTGACCACCATTCAGCGTCTGTAATTATACCAAATAGCCATAAAACTAATCAAATATATGGGTTCGTAAAATAAAAAATGGATATTAAAAAATTAACTTCTGATAAAAGGATGGATTACTACTTTTGTTGGTAGTTAAAATCATACAACTTGTTTTTTAGATACATCTTGCTCATCATTTTTGGAATTTCCTATTTTTGCCCGATTCTGGTTGGACAAAGCACAAAAAAATCTGTTTCAGTATCAGATTTACAGTGGTTTCAGTACTACAATCAAACCAAACTTTCAGAAAAGTGGATATTGTCATCAGACGTAGGTTACAGATTGCGAGACAGGTTTAAAGAAAAATCTCAATTTTTAGTTCGTACAGGAATGGGTTACAATCTGAAAAAAACGGTAAGAGTAAACGCAGGTTTCGCTTTATTTGGATTTTATAAGGATGATGAAATCAATAGAATAGAATAGAATATCGCCCTTATGAGGATTTTATTCTGACTGAAAAATTTGGGAACATTAACCTTCAGCATCGCCTTCGTTTTGAACAACGTTTTTTCAAAAACGTATTGGATGGTGTAGTTCAAATGGAGACTGCCTTTAACCACCGCTTCCGTTATTCTATTAATTGTAATATTCCACTTTCTAAAAAGGATACTATGTATGCTATTTCTTTTAAATGTAGGAAATGAAATATTAATCAACGCAGGAAGAGAAATAGTGTATAATGTTTTGATCAAAATCGTATTCTTATAGGAGCAACGCTACAATTGAATCCTAACTTAGGAATTGCAATTATTTATAATGGGCAATTCGTAGCCACTAATCAGCCTGCAAATTATCGTTACGATCAGATTATTTGGATGCAAGTACGTCACCTAACTTTACTGCGATGATATTTTTCCTGTTCTACTAAAATCGTTTCCCTACCTTTGTGAGTGGTAGAAAAAACATAAAAAAATAAATTGTGTAACATCAGTTAAGCAATACAAAACGCGAACGGCGAACGGTCTTGTTGTTATGAGGTTAAAAAGTTTGGAAATCAAAGGGTTTAAAAGCTTCGCGGATCAGACAGTTATCCACTTTAGCGAGGATATTGTCGGAATTGTCGGTCCTAATGGTTCTGGCAAATCCAATGTGGTGGATGCCATTCGCTGGGTGTTGGGAGAGCAAAAAAGCAAAGAATTACGTTTAGACCAAATGTCCAGTGTCATTTTTAATGGTACCAAAACGCGCAAACCTGGCGGATTAGCACAAGTTACGCTGACCTTTGAGAATACTAAAAATATCCTTCCTACAGAATACAATACCGTTTCCATTACTCGGATGTTGTATCGCACGGGAGAAAGTGAATATCGCCTGAACAATATACCTTGCCGTCTGAAGGACATTACTTCTTTGTTTTTGGATACAGGTATTGGCTCCAACTCCTACGCGATTATTGCATTAGGATGGTAGATGACATTTTATACGACAAGGATAATGCGCGAAGAAAAATGTTTGAGCAAGCGGCTGGTATCTCCAAGTATAAGGCGCGAAAGCAAGAAACCATCAGCAAACTAAAAAGTACCGCTGAAGACTTAGAGCGCGTTCAGGACTTATTGTTTGAAATCAACTCGCAGATGGGAACTTTGGAAAAGCAAGCTAAACGTACTCGTCGCTACTTTGAACTCAAAGATAAATACAAACTGACCAGTATTGAACTAGCATTGATAAAAACAGATGCCTTAAAGTCAAAATATGAAGAACTGAAAAGCAACTTGGAGCAAGAAGAAGACCGCTATCGAACACTAGAAATCGAGGCAACACAAACAGAAACAATCTTAGAAGCGGAAAAAAAATCGAACTTAGATAAAGAAGTGGCACTTTCCGAACGACAACGCGAGTTGAATCGCTTTGTTGGACAGTTACGTGGCATAGAGAACGATAAAAAAATTATTGACCAAAAAATTAGCTTTTTAACCCAAAATCAAAAACAACTCAAAGAAAAAATTGAAAAAACTAACTTTCGAGTAGAAATATTGAACGAAGAAATTGTGGATTATAGAATGAGTCTGCAAGAAGAAAAGCATCTGGAAGCTGGCTTAGAAGAACAACTAGAAGCGGCTGAAAAAGATTTGGAAAATATCAAATCCAACCATAACAGCTTGAAGGACAACCGCGACCAAGTGCTGAAAGAACTTCAAAAGTTGGAAGCACTCGTTATGGAATCAGAAAAGCAAAAGGCAATACAAGTCAATCAAATGTATAGCCTTCAAAAAGAGCAAGCGCGTTACGTTCAAGACATCGAAGAGCGCAGCCAAGAAGTTAATCAGATTAAACACAGGAGGAGGCTTTAGCAGAAGCCCACCAGCAATTGAGTGAGCAGCTCGCCAATTTAGAAGAAGCAAAAACACAACGCTTCCTTACCATAGCACGCCTTAATGAGCAGTTGGAGACTTCGCGCAATCAACAAGCGGAACTCAACCGAAGAATTGATGCTAAGCGCAATGAATTTCAATTAACCAAAAGCATGGTGGATAACTTTGAAGGCTTCCCAGAGTCCATCAAATTTTTAAGCAATCCGCAGAACTG
The DNA here is from genome assembly GCA_012031785.1 of Saprospiraceae bacterium. Lineage (GTDB taxonomy): Bacteria > Bacteroidota > Bacteroidia > Chitinophagales > Saprospiraceae > JAAUTG01. The sequence continues at coordinate 14,521 of JAAUTG010000113.1, forward strand.
GAAAGCTAACGCTTTTTTACTTTCCGATTTAATCTACGTAAAAGAGCGTTATCGAGTACCTATCGAAAATTATTTGGATAATTACTTGAATTACTACGTGGTTGAGGATTTACAAGAAGCCTTTAAAGCCATTCGCCTACTGAGTAACGCGCAAAAAGGTAAGGCAAATTTCTTTCTATTGGATGAATTTAAGGATTACACACCATCGTTATCTGTGCAAGTCAACGCGCTGCCGCCAATTGATTTGGTGGAAGTAGAAGCAAAATACTATAATTTGTTC
>JAAUTG010000114.1 GCA_012031785.1 Saprospiraceae bacterium
CATACTTTAATTGAAAATTACTCCGAAAGATTTTTTAAATTCAAACCTAAAAAGCTTGTTTTAAAAATCTTCGGCATCTGTATCGTAATTGTCGTTTTGGTTTTTCACTGCCTCAATTTTGTAAAACATCGGTTTTCTAAAAAATTAATGTTTAGTTCAACGATATTTTTTTATTTCACCACTTTTTTATTTTTTGCAAAATATTCTTTTAAATCTCGCCGTACTTCTGGTGCGAGAAAATATAAACCTAATACATTAGGGAAACACATAGCAAAAATCATAGCGTCACCAAGATTGAATACACTAGTCGCGCTAATAGCTGATCCAATGATAATAAATCCACAATAAATTAATTTGTAGGTGTAGTCCATAGCTTTCGTTTCTCCAAAAAGATAAGTCCATGCTTTCAGTCCGTAGTAAGACCAAGAAATCATGGTAGAGAGGGCAAATAAAATCACAGCAACCGAAAGCACAGGTGGAAACCAAGGCATAACAGTCGTGAAAGATTTGGAAGTAAGCCCGATAGCTATATTACCAGAAATTTCCATCCTAGTATCTGGAGCGTTTCCTGTAATAATAATCACTAAAGCCGTCATCGTACAAATCACTACTGTATCAATAAATGGCTCCAACAAAGCAACAATACCCTCATCAATAGGATTATCTGTCTTAGCGGCAGCATGTGCAATAGAAGCAGAGCCAACACCTGCCTCATTAGAAAAGGCAGCCCTTCGGAAACCCATCAGCAATACGCCCAAAAAACCACCGAAAGCAGCATTTTTGGTAAATGCACCTTCCATAATCATCATAAAGGCTTTTGGAATATCCATGAAATGATACCCCAATACAATAAGACCTGCACCTAAATAGATACCTACCATTAAAGGCACGAGTTTATCAGTTACTTTGGCAATACTTTTAATGCCCCCAAGTATTACTAATCCTACAACAATCGCCATGAATACGCCAAAAGTCCAGCCATTGCCATTGAAAATACTATTTTCTCCCCCTGTCACTGCCGCCAACTGTTGTGTGGCTTGGTTGATTTGTAGCATATTGCCACCACCAAAAGAACCTCCTACACACGCAATTGCAAAGATGATGGCTAAAACTTTTCCAAAACTTTTCCACCCCCTTTTTTCTAGTCCTTGACTCAAGTAGTACATTGGTCCGCCCGACACTGAACCATCAGCGTTGACTTTTCTATATTTCAAGCCCAGCGTACACTCCACAAATTTGGAAGACATTCCAAGCAAACCTGCCAAAATCATCCAAAATGTAGCTCCTGCACCACCTGTCGCCACTGCTACTGCCACACCTGCGATGTTCCCAACCCCTACTGTACCTGAAAGTGCAGTAGCTAGGGCTTGGAAATGCGAAACTTCTCCCTTTGAACCTGGTTTATCATACTGACCTCGAACTACATCCAATGCGTGTTTGAAACCAATAATATTGATAAAATTATTATAAACGGTAAAAAAAGTAGCTCCTACTATCAACCAAATGATGACAAAAGGAACGTCAAAATCTCCAATAGGAACTGTAAAAAACACCGTTGCTTCAATAAACCTAGTGACAGGTCCCATGTAGCTCTCAATAGTTTCGTCTATGGAATTTGCTAAAATTACTGTAGGAACAAGAAAAGAGATGGCAGCTAATAAAAGCACTTTCTTCATAATGCGTGAGTAGATTGCAAAAAATGATGAGATTGTGTAAAGTTAATGCTCAAAATAATTTTTTAACCAAAAAAGGCGATGACTACCAGCGTTTTAATAAAAAAACAACAGTTGGGATGGTGATGGTTGCGAATAAGATACAACTTATTTTAAAGTTATATCTTATTGGTTATCAATTATAAAAACAGATTAGGCTAACCAACTTAACTACCTCAATATCGCTCAAGACGCAAGATAATTACTTTTTTAAAAAACAAACTATCTCCAAAAATACCACGCTCATAAATTCTACCTATCATATCGTTCCTATTTCCCATTTCGTAATTTGTTGAATTACTGCTCGAAAGTCTTTAGGAAGTTCAGATTGAAAAGTGATTGGAGCTTCTGAATTAGGATGTTGAACCGTCAATCGCAATGCGTGCAAAGTCGTGCGAGACATTAGGGGTCGTTCTTCTTCATATTGACCTAAATTGTAGCGATTGACCTTGACTTGAGATAAAAAGAACGCACTTTTGTTGCTATATAGGGGGTCAACTACCAGCGGATGCCCAATACCAGCCAAATGAACTCGCACTTGGTGCGTGCGTCCAGTCTTTATGCTGGCTTCCATCAAAGTAAACTGTTTGAAATACTCAATACATTTGAAATGAGTGACCGCGTGTTTTCCTTTTTTGTGTAGCACCATCTTACCTTGAATCGTTGGATGATGTGCAATTGCCGCTTCGATTACTCCTTCGGCTTCTGGTGGTCTGCCATTGACTAACGCCAAATAAATTTTTTCTACTGTTCGATGCTCAAATTGCAAAGATAAGTTTCTATGGGCAGCCTCTGTTTTGGCGAAACAAATCACGCCGCTTGTGTCCAAATCCAGCCGATGCACTACATAAATCGTTTGGTATTTAGCGAGTAGCAAGTGGTATAAATTAGGTTTGTTGGCATCAAAACGATCAGGTATCGAAAGCACGCCTGCTGGCTTTTCTACCATCAACAATGCTTCGTCTTCGTATATAATATTGATAGCGGTATTCATCATTCCAATTGATACTTTATTCCTCATTCATTCTCAAGAGAAAATTAGCTTTTACTTTTCATTCCTCAAAAATAAATTTACCTTTGAAAATGAATAGAATTATTTTTATTCCTTGAGATAACCTCAATTAAAACTCTAATTACATTTAATTGATAGACCATTAAATCATTTCAACAACAAAAATAGTAGGAAAATACTTATTAAACGATTATAGCTCGTCTTTAGTGGTTGGTCTCTGGCAATTAGCTACTATTTGCGCGAAAAGTTGCAAAGGGAGTAGTCCTAAATCTCTGTAAAATCGCTGCTCAAGACTAATCCATAAAGCCATAATCTAGTTGGATAATAAGGTTTACTACTGATATTATGCGACCAGTTTATTGTCATTAGTATGTTAAAACTTTACAATTCATCTCGAAGAATGAAAAGTTAAAAAATTAACATAGGATTCAGTTTTAAACTGATAAAGACGAATAGCAAAGGGCATAATATACTATGTATTTAGCCATAAACTGTATCATTTTATGCAACTTATTCGATTTGGTGAAAAAGGGAAAGAACAACCTGGTGTTCTATTACATGGAGCACGTAGAGACTGTTCCCAATATTTTGAAGACTGGAACAGGGCATTTTTTATTCAGCATGGCTTAGCCGAGTTGCATCGCTTAATCGCGTTGGAAGGGAATAAACTTCCACTCGTAGCGAATGAAACACGCTGGGCAAGTCCAATTGCTAGACCTGGTGCCATTATTTGCATTGGACTAAATTATGCAGACCACGCACTAGAATCGGGCATGAATATCCCGGAAGAACCAATTATTTTCACCAAACTTTCCAATACTTTGTCTGGTCCTTTCGACGATGTGACGATACCAAAACAAAGCGAAAAAACGGATTGGGAAGTCGAATTAGGCGTGGTACTTTCCAAAGATGTCAATTACCTAGCTAACGAGCAAGAGGCTTTCGAGGCTATCGCTGGATATTGTATCGTTAATGACGTGTCGGAACGCGCTTTTCAATTGGAGCGCGGTGGTCAGTGGGTAAAAGGAAAAAGTTGTCAAGGCTTCACACCCGTTGGACCTTACTTGGTAACAAAAGATGAAGTCGCCGATGTATTAAATCTGAAAATGCAATTGCATGTGAACGGCGCGATGATGCAGAATGGCAGCACTCAAACCATGATTTTTTCTCCTAATTTTATCGTGCATTATCTTTCGCAGTTTATGATGCTCGAAGCTGGTGACTTAATTTCTACCGGTACACCACCTGGTGTTGGTTTAGGCATGAAGCCACCACGCTACTTGACAAAAGGAGATCATGTTCGGTTGTCTATCGAAGGCTTGGGAACACAAGCGCAACAATTTGTGTAATTAACTGATGTTTTGCAGTTGGTTATTTGATGAGGTTTTGTTTTTTAAGGTTATGATGTAAATGAACTATCAATTCAATTAATTTAGAGCTTTCACAGTTAATTAATTTCAATGCGTAATTATTTGAATACTGAAACTAATATGTAATTTTTCCACAAACACATAAGCTATCATTTACTTCGATAATAAAAAACATGTTGCTCACTCGCGCGGATGTGCCCTCTGTTGCCTACTTTAAGCAAATCTCCTGATTTGCGACAAACCTTGCACAAAATACATAAATTTGGAAGTTTGCTGTATGTATCAAACTCGCTTCCAGAGGATCTTAGATTGAACGCTAAACCTCTTTTTTAATCAACTCAAGCTGATGGATTCGTTCAAAATGTTTTACATTTAAAGTAGCTAAAGGCAGTTGATAAGATAGCGCAGTAGCTGCAATAAATAAGTCGGGCATATCTATAAGGCTATTTTGAAGTTTGAGTTGCTTAAATAAAGTAGCAGCAATTTGAATAGCCTCTGTGTTCAATGGGAGTATGTCAATTTGCTGAAAGAAGGTATCCCAGAATTTCATTTGTTCATCAGTGGCGCCACTGTATATTTCAAATTCTGTGATTACAGAGGTAGCAAAAACATCATAGCGAGATAGTAACGCTGTCAAAAACGCATTTTCCTTTTTTGTCTTTCTGAAATATTCAAGCAAAACAGAAGTATCTAAGCAAATGATTTCATGCGCCATGTATTGAAATGCTGCCTGTTTTCTTGAAATAGGTGGAACTGCTCATCGGACATAACTGGACCAGACATCAAAAAATCTTTAAATTGTGACTTATCCATTTTGGGTTGTGCTTTGAGTTGTCCGCTAACCATATCGTATTGGAGTTGCTCAAAATATTGTTTGGGCAATTGCTGTATCAATTGCACCAGTTGTTGATAACCAATCTGAACCCGTAATTCCATAAAATACTATTTTACTATTCATAAACAGATAAAACGGTAAGAGAGTTTCATTTGCTCGCGCGGATGTTCCCATCCATCGCGCACGTTCCGCAAATCTCCTGATTTGCGAGAAACGCCACACTTCAAGCAATCTTCAGATTTGCTTGAAGTACGTCATGGATGTGAACATCCATTTTAATTTTACATCTTGTCATCATTGATTTTGGACTGATAATACTATTCCTCTGCTTTTTTACAACGCTCCTAACAGAATTTTCCGAAGTGTGTCAGGGTAACTGTACTTTCCATAAGTGATTATATTATTTATAATTTCTTCAAAACTTTCCTCTTTCCTCTTTTCGTAATAAATTTTAAGGATGTACTCTTCATAATACTTTTTTTACGTCTTCGAAGTTTCTATACATTCTTAACTCCTCTTTAGCAATATCCGTTTGATATCGGAAATTAAAGCATGAATCAACATGAACCAAACCATAAGGATTTAAACCAGTGCTTAAAAGTCTATCAAATGCTGCTACATAGAATAGAAGAGAACAAAAGTCACTTTTTTCTAAAAGAGCTTGGTTTTGCTTTGCTAAGCTAACCCCAGTTAGCTTTCTTGTAGGTAATTGTTTTGGTCTTTTTATTTTAGAAGTATCTATATGAACTTCACCATTTATCGCTTATGATGATCCATGAAACCGTATCTTTTTCTGGCGCTAACATTTTCATTATGCCCAGACTATCTAAATCCAGTAAAAAAGCGCTGTATAAAGCACTATCAGAAGTACACTTCATAACTTCTAGCTTTGGATCTTCACTTTGACCATCCATTGTAGTAGCAAAGCAAAAAGTACTGATAAAAAGCAATAATAATCTCATACCTAGTTCTAATTACATTTTTGAAAACCAATAGGAATACAAACGCTATCAGGGTCTTTTAACTTGAATGTTACCCTTGCTTGGCTTGCGGTATTCATGCGCCATTACTTGCAGAGCCATTAGTAGGTCATTTTTTATTTCTACATCTATCTGCTGCGCTACGGCATTTGAGGTATTCAATAGCAGCACAGCTACCACCAAAATCTGAAACCAAGTACATGAATTTTTCATATCTGAAAAGGTTTTACTTTCGTTTTTAAAATAGAATGTTAAGACTGTTTCGACTACTTACTTTTTAGTTTTATTTCCTCCCCATACTTCTCCAACAACGCCGAAAAAGGAATTTGTTCTTCCAAATGCTTTTTGGCTATCACGAACAGCTTATCTTGGTCTTGGTCGTGTAAAATGGAATAGTCCACTAAGTTTTTGCCCAGTGTTCCAATTTTTTCCGCTTCTTTACTCAAGTGATACATCTCGCCCGATTCCATGAAAAGATAACACTGTTGGTTGACATAGAAGGTGTAGAAGTTTCCTTGCTCCGTCCATGGATACACTGCCACAAGTTTAGGTTCTATTTTTGTTCTACTATGGGCGCACCTTAGGGCTAGTGAAAAATCTTCTGAAAATGCAGTTAAGGATACTTCGTTCCAACCTTTAGAAGATAATTGATCTGGATTTATCATTATGTAAGGACTTGAAGATATATCAGTGCCGTAATAGGCACTATTAGGTTTTGATTTAAAAGATATACGTTCTGGTTCATCTCGATTCAGATACTTCCAAGGAATACCAGCGAAGGCATAATTTTCGCTTCCTTTTACCAAAAATATCAGATATTGCAGCCCATTGAGAATTGGTAAGTTCTTCGAACTGTTTAGTCATCTTTTATAGTTTGGTCATTCCAAAGTTAGACACAATTCTCTATTTTTCAAATTCCCCAACAAGTTCTAAATTCAATTAATTTTTAACATCAATAAGAAGCGAGCCTTTCACGTTAAAACAAACAACTAAACCAACAAATGACCAACAACTAATATTAGAACAATCATCCACGAAATCAACTATACTACTCAAATTTAAAGCATGAAAGAAATAGAAAAAATAGTAGCTGCTTATGAAAAAGCACAAGCTGCCAATCAACAAGCAGCCTTAGCAACTGTAGTGGAGGTAGAAGGTTCTTCTTACCGCAGGACAGGTGCAAGAATGTTGATTATAGAGGATGGCACTTGGATAGGTGGTATCAGTGGCGGATGCTTGGAGGGTGACGCACTTAGAAAAGCCAAAAGTGCTATCATGCAGCAAAAACCAACACTAGTCACTTACGATACCAGAGAAGAGGACCAGCATCAAATTGGAGTCGGGTTGGGCTGCAACGGCTTAATTAAAGTCTTAGTTGCACCTATCAAACAAGAGGCTTATCATCCAATAAAAGTATTGAAATATTGTAGCACAAGTCGAACAATCCAATTGCTCATTACCATAGCTTTAGCTAGTCATCACAAGGATTTAATAGGTACAATGTTTACTAATTTAGAGGAGATGGGGACTGCATTAAACCATTCCGAATTGATGAAAATGTTGGAAAGCGACGTAGCCATAGCAAAGCAAAAATGCCGTTCCGCTACTGTTTCCTATCGAATAGAAGAACAAGAATGGACTTTTTTCATCGAAATATTACCTCCTTCCATTCACCTTGTTTTGTATGGTGGCAATTATGATGTATATCCTTTGGCGCAATTGGCAAAATCTTTGGGCTGGCGAGTAACTATCGTAACCAATCTGCAAAAAGCACCTAAAATGTTCTTTGAGGTGAGTGATGCACTTGTCTCCAAACAAGAAGGGCTAAGCAATTTTGATGATTTTTCGGCAATCGTGTTGATGGCGCATGATTACAACACCGACAAAGCAAATCTTTCACAACTTTTGCCTAAGTCAATACCCTACGTTGGCGTATTGGGTCCAAAAAAAAGAACAGAAAAAATGCTAAGAGAACTAATGGAAGAAGGTGTAATAATTACAGATAACATGTTGGCACGCCTTCATGCACCTATCGGATTGGACACAGGTGCCGTCAGTCCAGAAGAAATTGCTATCGCTATTCTTGCAGAGATAAGAACTTGTTTCTCAGGGAGAAATGGTGGTTTTTTAAAGCATCGCCAAAGTCCTATCCATGAGCGAGTAGCAGATTAAATTAGTCAAGGACGGGTGTTAGCGCAATTGCTTAGGCGTTAAGTAAAAATTATAATCCCCCGAATAGAATTACCAAAGAATAGTTGCTTGAGACTTCAGCAGTTTCAAGCAACGCTCAAATAGGTATAAGATTTTTACCCAGTCCCTTATTTGTTAGACTGGTTATTTGTTGTAATGTGAGAGGCTCGCTCTGTAAATTTTAAGATAATTTCACGCGCATCAAATACATATCAGCAGTGATATAAAGATACTGTTCTGAGCTATCCAAAGTACAATTGGAGGTAGCTTGAGTTGTTTTTATTTTTGCCAGAACCTTCCCTTTGGATGAAATTACCCAAACACCTCCAGGACCTGTGGTGTAAATAGTTCCATCCTTTGACACTACCATTCCATCAGGTACGCCTCTGTCCTGACCAGCTTTTACGGTCGGTGTAGTGTCATAAAATAAGCCACCTTTTTTAATACTTTTATCTGGATTCAGCTCGTAAGCTAAGATGTAAGCTTTATTCGGGTCTGAATTAGTGACATAAAGTATTTTTTCATCAGGCGATAAGGCAACTCCGTTAGGGCGCGTGATGGTATCTAGTAGCAAACTGACATCACCATCCAAATTGACACGATAAACGCCCTGAAAAGGAATTTCTTTTTTAGTATCTTCTACTTGTTTTTCTAAGCCGTAGGGGGGGTCTGTAAAAAATAAATTACCAGCTTTATCGAATACCAAATCATTCGGACTATTTAGCAATTTATTATTGAATGCACCAGCTAATGTAACGAATTTAGCTTGTGGCTTCACTAATGGCGCATCCATTAAGGCTACGCTACGGTTCCCATGCTGACAAAGTACAAGACTCCCGTTTACAGGATGCAGCATTAAACCATTTGCACCTGGTTCTTTACTCCAAAATCCTTCTCCTGTATAACCTGATGGTTCTAAATATAATTTTAAACCATCTTTTTCAGACCATTGCCAAACTTTATTTTCTGGCACATCTGAAAACAGCAAGCTATTTAAAGCTCCCACCCAAACTGGACCTTCTGACCAAGTAAAGCCTTCTGCAATTACTTCAATTGAAGAATTGGAGTTAAGTCTTTTATAAGCTACCGAATCCATAATTTCGATAGTTCCGATTGTAAAAGGCTGAAAAGCTGGTGTTTGTTCAACAGCTTCACCATTTGATTGCTGCTCATTAGACTGGCAAGCAACAAGAACGATAAGTATGAAACTAAAAGCTATCCATTTTTTCATAATAAACTATTTAAGGAATGAATAATCATCATCAAACAAAATAATCGAGCACCAAACATCCCACTAGCCCAGCAACAGAAACAATGGTTTCCATTACAGTCCAAGAACGAAGCGTTTGAACAATACTTAAATTAAAATACTCTTTAAACATCCAAAAACCCGTATCATTACCTGCGAACAAGTCAAACTACCTGCTCCAGTTGCTAGTACCAATAATTCTGGACTTACTGTACCTGAAGCAATCATTGGTGCAGCAATTCCTCCAGCCGTGAGCGCAGCCACTGTCGCAGAGCCTAACGCAATACGTAAAGCGGCAGCAATACTCCATGCTAAAAATAGCGGTGAAACTTCAGTTCCCTCAAAATTATCTACAATGTATTGACTAATTTCACTATCTAGCAATACCTGTTTGAATGCGCCACCACCTGCGATGATGAGGACAATCATGGCAATTGCTTTTACAGCATTAGACATGGTGTCGGAAAGCGATTTCATAGATTTTTCATACGAATCCCTAGTGTGTAAATGGCGATTAAAAGAGCGATTAATAGCGCGATTACAGAATCTCCCACAAAAGAAAGTAATTCATAAGCATAGGAGGTTTCGGAAATATTTAATTTGGCAATAGCCGAAAAAGCCATCAGTAACACAGGTAACAGGGCAGTGAATACACTAATCCCAAAAGAGGGAGTTTCTTCTATTGGCATAATTTTAATGTTAACAATATCTTTGGGTAGCTCCGTAAAGTAAGTTTTAAATGTTTTGCCGAATAACCAACCTGCCAACATGACAGTTGGAATAGCTATTATCAATCCATAAACTAGCGTTAGCGATACATCTGCTTTGTAAATTTCAGCAATAGCAGTGGGAGCAGGATGTGGTGGTAAAAAACCGTGTGTTACGGACAGTGCCGAAATCATTGGAATCCCGATATAAAGCAAAGGTAGTTTGGTGGTTTGGGCTAGTGATAAAATAATGGGAATCAGCATAATAAATCCAACATTATAAAAAATGGGAATCCCTACAATGAATCCTGCCAAAATGACTGCTAGTTGTACCCTTTTGATACCAAAACTTTTAATAAGGACGTGAGTGATTCGATTGGCGGCTCCACTCTCTGCAATTAAAGCCCCCAACATAGCTCCTAGCCCTAGCACCAGTGCCAGCTCTGATAAAGTGCTACCTACACCCGATTTGATGGAACTAATAATCTCTAAAAATGGCATTTTCTGTGCGAAACCCACTCCTATGGCTACCAGAAGTAACGCGACAAAAGTATTCCATTTAAAGTACAAAATGAGCGTCAAAAGAACTGCTACACTAATAACTACTACTATAATTGGCATATTAAAGTTGGTTTATGGCTGCGAATGTAGAAATTAGTTCGGATAGAATGCGATGATATAGTATAAAAATGATAAATTTTACGGGCGGGATTTTGTCAGTTGTTGTTTTTTTAGTATCAATAATCCTTTACACCGAGATTTATATATTTTGCACAACCGATAAGACTGATTTACTTGATTTTTAAAGATTTAGTGAATTTCTCTTCTTGCAAAAGTATTTTATTCAAGCCAAAAGTTCTAATCAATTGGAAAGATGATGATTAAACATGCTTGTAAGATAAAAAAAGTAGCTGTACAATATCCAAACTATCAACAAGTTAGCTACAATAAAAACAATGGCATCTAATTCTAAGCAAGTTACACTACGTCAGGGTTTTATCAGTGTATTATTCTGGTCAATTATTTCAGCTGCCTTCATTGGTCCAGGTACAGTCACCACAGCGGCTATGGCTGGCGCAAAATTCGACTTAAACTTACTTTGGGCTTTAGTTTTTGCAACCTTTGCCACCATACTTTTACAAGAAGCTGCTGCACGCATCACACTAGCATCAGGTAAAAGTTTGGGAGAAATAATTGCCTTGAAATACAAAAGTGACGTGGGGGATAGCATCAAAATGCTACTCTTTTTGTCTTTGTCGTTCGGGTGTGCTGCTTATCAGGCTGGCAACATTTTAGGGGCATTATCGGGGCTTTCTTTCATCACCAGTTTTTCTCCCAAGTGGTTAGCCTTTTTTGTAGCTTTAAGTTGTGCCTTCGTGCTACTTATAGGGAACATTACTTTTATCGCTAAATTACTCGGCATTGTCGTCGGATTGATGGGGATTTTCTTTATCTTCATCGCCTTTCAAAGTCAGATTCCTTTTATAGTATCTTACAAGCATCGCTGCTACCCTCTTTCCCGAATGGTTCTATGTTGTATATTATCGGTTTAGTAGGTACGACGATTGTTCCTTACAATCTTTTTTTAAGTTCAAGTATTGGAAAAGGGCAGCAAATCAATGAAATGCGTTGGGGTATTGCCATTTCTATACTGCTTGGAGGTATTATCTCTATGGCAATTTTAATTGTGGGTTCTCATGTAGAAGAAGAATTTTCTTTTGCTGCATTAGCTAGAGTTTTATCCAAACAAGACAATCCCAGAATAAGTATTTTATTTGGATTCGGTTTGATGGCGGCTGGCATAAGTTCTGCCATTACTGCACCTTTGGCAGCAGCTGTTACTGCCAGCAGTCTTTTTCATCGTCAACCTCACGATTGGTCGCCTCGCTCGTTGAGATTTAGACTAGTTTGGTCAGTAGTGTTATTGATAGGACTTGCGTTCGCGCTTCTTGACATTAAGCCTATTCCTGCCATTATTTTAGCACAAGCAATTAATGGCGTTTTACTACCCTTATTTACTGTTTTTGTATTTTTAATGGTCAACGATATACGGCTGTTACCGGACGGGATGACTAATTCGCTAATGTTAAACCTTTTAACTTTATTGGTAGTTGGAACTAGCTGTTTTTTAGGCGTTTATAATATACTTACTGCACTTTCTAAAATAGTAGCTCTTGATATAGCTGTACTTGAAATCGTTTTCTTAGCGGCTATTGTCGCCTTGCTACTGGTTATTGTTCTTTTTTGGAAAGTATATGTATCTAAAAGATGAGGAAATGATGAGCGCGGGATAGTATTGAAGTTTTTTACAACAAATTAATTATGATAATTTATTTGTTTCTTGTCCCTGAAAGATAATAAATCGAAAGTTATACAAATACGCTTTAAGGATTGGTTGTCAATACACGACAACCAATCCTCAAAGCATACAGTATTCATGTTTAAAATATTAAATATTACTTTGCTAAACTGTAAGACAATCCTAGTATATAATAAGTTTGTAAGGATTATCTGATAAACTAGCAGCATTAGCTTCTTGCTTATTATTTCTCAGACCTTAATTCAAACCCAATACCAATGCCCTTATAAGCAGTGCTTAGACTATTTACAAAAGTCCAGTTAGATAGTTCACCTAAGTCCTTGTAACTTACAAAGGCAGATAAATTGGAACGCCATGCGATGTTTTTACCAATCTTTTGAGTGTAATCTGCCAACACTTTTGTACCTAAAGATGATTCGTAATCACTGCCTGTCTCTGAAAATACGAAATTATAGTTAAGTGGATGAAAAACTACCACAAGATTAGGTAACGGTGTCCAAGTTCCTCCTACGCCTAAATCCAAATAGCCTGGATTGTTCAACTTCCCATCCAACACAGAAGTTCGGTATTCTCCTAATGCAGAAACAGCCAGTTTTTCTGTCAATTTGAACCCATACAGGGAAGACAGATTAAAGGCATCAGAGGCTACTTGAAATTCATCATTGTCTTGGTTGTCGTTTTTGTTGTCGAACTTCAACCAAGAAAGGTTCAAATTACCACTGTTACGCCAAAAAATATTTTTGTTGCTGCAAGTTCGCATAACTGTTTATTGTGAACCCTATTGTGCTGGCGGTAGTGCTAGGTTGGTCTTTGGATAGCCAGTCGTTAAAGCCAGCAAAGTTCAAACCCACAGTCCCCAACGCACCTACAGTCCATCTTGGATAAGGCGTAAGTTTGTCAGTTAGCGTCGCCACTTCAGTTTTTAAACCATTGACTTTACCTGTCAATTCTGCCAATTGCGTTTCTAAAGCGGTCAATTCTTTAGACTTTTCCTCTTTCATGGCTTGCATTTCTTCGGTAGTTTGTGCTAGAGCAAACATTTAACAGCAAGATTAACAAAACGACCAAAAGTGGTTAGTGATTTCATCATAATTCAATACGTTTAAGGAAGATGTTGATTTTAGAATAAAATTGTAAAGAAAAGGTGCATCTAGCACCTTAATTTTAGTTCATAATGATTTTTCAGCTTAGACGACAAAGGCTTCACAAAGTAACTTTAAAAAATACAACTTCATGTAGTTTAGTGACGTTGTATTTATCATTATCCGATGTTATGTATTGGGCTATGGGCAGTTAGCTATTTGCGGTTGAAAAAGTTTTTTCATACTTGCAAAATAGCTGTACTGGAGCAAATGGCACGACATGAGTTACTATTTTCCATTCACCAATTCTCTTGCGTTTTGAATAGCAAATTCAGAAGGCGGATCACTACTCAACATCACTGCAATTACATGTACTCGCTCGTCCAATGTTAATTCTTTGATTTGTGTCACAGTTCTATCGTTTTTCAGGCGTTTGTACACATAATAGTGCGTGTCGGCTTTAGAAGCTACTTGAGGGGAATGGGTGATGGAAACGACTTGATGACCATTGGATAGGTTTCTAAGAATGTCACCCATTTTTTGTGCCACATAGCCTGATATACCTGTGTCAATTTCATCGAACACCAGTGTTGGCAGGGGAATGGCACTAGCCACAAGCGACTTGGTGACCAAAGCCAATCGAGACTGCTCTCCGCCAGAAGCGACATCTTTGATGGGCAAAAGGCGGCTACCTTTGTTAGCGGCAAATAAGTAACTTACATGATCTGCACCAGAAGGCAATAGTTCGGCAACTTGACTAAACTCAATTTTAATTTTCGCATGTTCCATTGCCAATTCGTGTAACATTTGCTCCACTTGTTGCGCGAACTGTGGTGCCACAACTTGTCGCTTTTCGGAAAGCACCTTCGCTAGTTCCAAAAGTTGTTGCTCTTGTTGCTGAATTGTAATTTCCAGCATGGTGATTTCAGTGGAAAGGTCGGCAAAAGAGTGATACTGTGCTTGCAGTTGTTGTTGTAGTGCGAGCAATTCGGTAACTGATTTAAGATGGTGTTTTTCTGCAACCGATAAATTAAGTTCACGCGCTCCTGTATCTCTACGATGCGTTCTTGGTCAAACTCAGTAGCTTCGCCAATCTGTTCAAACTCACTGGCAATGTCCTGAAGTTCAT
>JAAUTG010000008.1 GCA_012031785.1 Saprospiraceae bacterium
TAGAAAGTTATTACGGGATTGTGAGAATTTGTTTTTAAGTTATTCATTCACAGTATTTCATAGCCTAAAAATCGTATTCGCGCAGTAATTTTCTGAGCACCATCAGTTGTAGCCTCTAACCACAAGTAAACCCTAAACCATAAAATTTAAACGAGTAAATTTGAATTTGTAGTATAACATAGCTTTAAATATGATAGAAAAAGAAGAACACCTGTTGAAAAAAAATATGTTTTATTGGTGGATTATTAATTACGAGGTATGAGGTAGTGCTACTGAAATTGAATTAGGACTTTTGTCGTTAATTTTTTTAACATCATATTTTTTACATGCTGTTATTAATTAAACGATTACCTATTTTTAAAAAAACGTACTGGAAATTAGCGTAAAAACGTACTACTCACATTACTAAGGAACAGGTCTTCACCATTAAAGATTTACCGTAATCTTGACGAAGGTTAAAAATTGAAGGGGTAATGTTTGGATTATTGCTTAACTTTGTAGGGTTATTTAAGAAGGGGTAAATCGGCGCGATGAAGCGTCAGAAAACTACCATATCAAATGTTTGATTACTAACCAATTACATCTTTTACTGCATAGTGAGAAACAAATATTTCGACTTGATTGATCAAACCTTTTATTTTCCTCAAGAAGGTTTTGATATCGAAGGTGGCAATCTCTTATTTAATGGCGTTCCACTAAAGTATTTGATTGACAAGTACGGTACTCCACTAAAATTGACTTACTTACCCAAAATTGGGATGCAAATCAAGAAAGCCCGCAACTGGTTCAATCGTGCCATGAAGGCAACGGGGTATAGCGGAAACTATTACTATTGTTACTGCACCAAGAGCTGCCATTTCAGCTATGTGATGGATGAGGTATTAAAGTACGATGTACATTTGGAAACGTCTTCCGAATTTGACATTGATTTAATTCATCGTTTGCACGACATGGGTAAAATCGAAAACGATATTACGATTATCCACAATGGCTTTAAGACGAAGAACTATGCGTACAAGATTAGTTCGTTGATCAATAAAGGATTTACAAACGTAATTCCTGTTTTGGACAACCCTAATGAAATTGATTATTACAACGAGTATGTTGAAAATACTTGCAATTTAGGGATTCGAGTTGCTACGGAAGAAGAACCTAATTTTGAGTTTTATACCTCGCGCTTAGGGATTCGCAGCTCAGAAGTGTTGAGTTTTTACCAAGAAAAAATCGCATCGAACCCTAAATTTAAACTGAAGCTCCTGCACTTTTTTGTTGATACAGGTATTAAGGATACGCTTTACTATTGGGGCGAGTTGAAAAAAGCCATAAAGATTTACTGCGATTTAAAGAAAATTTGCCCTTCGCTCAATTCTTTAAATATTGGTGGCGGTTTACCTATTCGCAACTCCTTAGGTTTTGAGTACGATTATAAGTATATGATTCGAGAAATTGTCTTGCAAATACAACGTGCTTGTGAGGAAGAAGAAATTGAAGAACCAGATATTTATACAGAATTTGGCAAATTTACGGTAGGAGAAAGTGGTGCGGTTTTGTTTTCGGTGTTGGCACAAAAAAAGCAAAACGACCGCGAAGTTTGGTACATGGTGGATAATTCTTTGATGAATACGATTCCAGATGCTTGGGGTATTGGCGAACGATTTATTTTGTTGCCCGTCAACAAATGGGAAAACGATTATCGAAGTGTGAACATTGGAGGCTTGAGTTGCGATAATTCAGATTATTACAACTCCGAAGTGCATGAAGCACAGGTATATCTACCTGCCTATCCTGAAGAAGACAAAGAACCGTTGTATCTTGGTTTCTTCCACACAGGTGCCTATCAGGATGCGTTGAGTGGTTATGGGGGTATCAAACATTGTCTTATACCTTCGCCTAAACATATCTTGATTTACAAGGACGAGCAAGGCAATGTGGTGGATATGCTTTACAAAGAGGAGCAACGCGCCGAGGATATGCTAAAAATATTGGGTTACGTTTAATCATGGCTGTGGCGTGGATATTTTGAATATCCACGCTGCATTACCATTCGTATTGAGTCCCTAGTCCAATTAAACTGTTTTTTTCTGTCGTAATTATGCGTTGATACGTGGCAGTTACGCTCCAATGTGGTGTGAATTGGTAAGACAAACCGCCTTGAATACTAAACTGAAAAGATGCGACTTCCAAAGCAGTTTTTTCAGGCAAACTGTTGGTTACAAAATTTTGGTTGTCTGCATAAAAGAACTTTTCCAATGTTTTTTGTTCTTCTGATCTTATATCTATCCAGTAAGTTGCACCTGCACTCACTTTCCAATGATTTCTAATTCGGTAATTGATTTGCAAAGGAATTTGTAAGTAGGCAGTAGTGACTGTTTTTCCTATCAAAGAATCAACCTGTGCTACGGAAAAAAAGTCATTTGAATTGATTAGCATACGCTCTTGACTTCCTGATAATCCAACTTCTAAAGGTGATATTTCACTCTCTAGCCTTACGTAATTGATACCTAAATCAATATTCCATCGAGGTTGCAATTGGTATGCTAAATATGCTCCTGCATAGCCACCTGCATTAGTGGCTGATTGATAGAAACCACCAATTTCTACGCCGACATTCCACGATTGAAGCGATTTATTTGGTGTGGTGGTAAGGGGAAAACTTACGGAAGGTGTGGAAAAAGTTAAAATGGGGCTATCGTTCATGGGCAATGGCAACAGCAGGGCTACGGTTTTGGCAGAAGGAGCTACTGAAATATCGGGATTTGCATGGTTGCTACTCACGCTATCAAAAGAGGTGTCAGATGCTATGGTATATGAAGTTTTTACTTCGTTTGATTCAACGGATATTTTTTCGTCAAATTGAGCGGCTGTATTTTGGTTGATTTCACGCACTATGGCACTGAATTTATCTACTCCAGACCTGCTAACAGCAGCGTCATTTGGCACTTCCACTTCAAGAAGGGAAAGTGCGGTATCCTCGCAGATTTCATCTACGGAAGTGGTATTTTGTTGTGCAATTGGCGGGGTTGGGGGATTGGTTTTAGATGGTGATAGTTGCAATTGCGGATAAAACCAATAAAGCAATGCACCAGATGAGCATAACAAGCCAACTGTTAATAGCCAAATCCAAAAGAATTTACGCTTTTTCTCTTTGGTTGGCATTTCCCTATCAAGAATCGTATTCATTTGCGACCATGCTAAATCAACAAATGTTTCGTCAAACTGCTCTTCTGGATTAATTTGCATGAGATGTCACTTTATGTTGTTGCTCAATCAATACTTTTAATTGTTTTCTTGCTGCGTTTAAGTGCCATTTAGAAGTGCCTTCGCTGATGCACAATTGTTCAGCAATAGCAGCGTGGCTCATTCCTTCGATGGCATACAGGTAAAAACTTCTTTTGTGGCTGGAGGCAACATTTCTACAATATGAAGTAAATCTTCAAAATATAAATTGCTTGTTGCGTCGTCCCGAACCGCGTCGTCGCGGTCTTCTAGTTCTAAAAATCGGAGTTGTTTGGAATGTCCTTTGAAATAGTCAGAAACAGCGTGAAAAACAATTCGCCGAATCCAACCTTCTAGCGAACCACTAAAAGAAAACGTGTTCAATTTCTGAAACACTCGAAGAAAACCATTATTCAAAATTTGCATCGCCTCATCGCGGTCGCTGGTGTAGCGCGTGCAAAGGTGCATCATTACTGAAAAGTAACGCCTATAAAGCAACTCTTGAAAGAATCGCTCGTTGCGCACGCAACCCGCCACGATGTCTTGTTCTGAATAATTCATTGTGTTTTTTTCGTCGTGCTATCAAAACATCATACCCAACCTGACCGCCAAGCGTCTAAAGTTCATACGGTGTTCAAACGATTCTGAATCCGCATTTTGCCAAGCTGGTGTGGAATCAAATGTGAAAGTTGCACGTTGCAAGCGCACCCCTGCATCCAAAGTCCAGTTGTAGCTCTTTGTATTCCCAAATTGTACGCCAAAAGCAGGATGAAACATCCAGCCCCCCTTTTGCTGCCGTCATGTTCCAAGTTTCATCTTTTATCCCAAAACCATAACCACCACTCAAGGAGAAAAAAGGCTTTAAACTCGTTTGGGATTTCATTAGGTAGCGCGTTTCCAAAAACACAGGCAGCACTATTTCTCGTTGGTTGATGTAGTAATAATCTATACCCGAACCCAGTGCCACGCTATATTTTCCATTAAACTGGTAGCCGTATAAGCCATTTAAAGTAACCCCTAAAATGTATTCGCTGGTCCAAGGTGTTGAGCCATTTAATCCCCCTGCATACAAAGTTGTATAAAAACCATCCTTTCTGAAAGTAGGTTTGGGATTTATTTTGGGAGTTGCAAGTGGTCGCGTAGTGGTGGTTTGAACAATTTTTGAGATTTGCTTGCCACTGAACTTAGCGATTGAGCCATTCCAGAGTTCCATTTTTATCGTATTGTTGGTGCGATACTTCAAAATGCTTCCTCTGAAAATACTCCCATTATGCAAATATATCTCATCTATCGTTACGCTATCTGTATGTAAGATGTTCTGCGACCAAGAGAAGTTTGTAAGAAAACAGCTCAGAACAATAAGACACAATTTAATAGGTTTCATATTGCTATTTTTTAAAGCGGTGCCAAGGCGAATTTGCTTTGCCACCGCTTATTTGTTTTGAGTCAAATTTGGCAAAATTTAACTGCCGCTTGCGCAAAATTTTATTTTTGGACTGGTATCAAACTCAATTGTTTCAAATCTTTTGGATTCTTGGCATCGTATTGATACAATCCATTTTTACCGATCACCATTAGCAAATCTGAACCTGGAAGTGCGATTGCATCGTAAGTTGCGATTTTTTCATGGTCTAATGCTTTCATATTGAATGGGTCTGTCACATCAAATGACTTTAAACCACTTTCCCCATCACACAAGTACAATATATTTTTACGAATAGAAAGCCCATGTGGATTGCTCATAGGATAAGTCTTCAGTAATCTAGGATTCAGGAGGTCTTTCACATCCACAATATCAAGTTGGTTGTTAAATCCCTCGCAAGTTGTTCCGCCACGTAGCGTCACATAAGCGGTTGCCCCTTCCACCACTACTGGGTCGCAAGCCCGCGCATGGCTAAATTTGGAAAGTTGCTTCGGTTGTGTTGGTACGGTGTTGTCAAAAATATACATGCCATCGTTAGCACCCACAAATAATTTATCTTGATAAGGGAAAATGGTTTCCACATCCCCAACCAATATTTACAGTATTGATTTTCAAGGATTGCTTGGTTTCTGAATATCAAATACGCGCAAATCAAACTGATCCACAATATACAGGTATTGGCTGGCAATACCAAATCGAGCAAAAGAACCGCCAACGCCCCCAGCCTTTGCACCAGTATTTCCGCCCGATGTGTTGTTTCTGATGTTTGCGCCATTAAAGGTTTCGCCTCTAAACGAATCACTAAGGAACCACCAACCATTATTCCAAAAGTTATTTGTTCCAAATCGAGGATCGCTACAAGCTATTTCTTCTTTTTGTGTGGTTGGTAAAAAATCTACCAAATAGCCCCGTTGTGTGTCAAAAGTAAACCTTGAAAACACGTTTTCCTCGCGATAGGCTAATTTTGGGCTTGTTGGCGCACTAATATCTATTGCCACCAAATCTATATAATTGTCGGCATACAAAATATTATCCACCACTGCAATATCCACATTACCAGGAATGTTGATAAAAGCAGTAATAACAGGTGCTTGGGGATTGCTGTTATCAATCAAATGTACGCCTTCGTACAATTCGTTGACAAAGATAAAGTTATCGTAAAAATAGATTTTTCCAGGATTTTCTAATTTTCGCTTCTCTCCCGCTACAATCGGAACGCGAATCTGATCTAACGTTTTATAGATTGGCTCGTAAGCAATAAAGGTGCGTGTAGCTTCACATTCGTCCTTCAAACAACTTTGTAAGGATATAAAAGCAAGCCCCAAAACGGTAAACAATAATAATTTATTCATGGCACTTTAATTTTGTTTGTTAGCTAGACAGGCAACTGTTGGATAAGGGTTGGGTATGGTGGGAAATATTTTTTTGGAAAGTTTGCAGGATGGGTTCACTTGTATAATATCACTTATTAACTGGAAAAAACAAGTGTGTCATAACTACTTTGTCCACGACTTACTTAATTTTGTAAAAATTAGTAATTGGCTTAACCCATCTTGTGAAAACAAATTTGACTTTCAGCAATTTCGCTGGTCGTCTTCAACCAAATTTTAAGACGACCGTTGAACCATTATTATTAAATCAATTTAATTATCCTCATGTCAAGAAAAGTAGAAAAAAGTAGCGTGATAGTAGAAAAAGAAAAACGCTTGAAGGCGTTAGAAACGCGAAAAAAAAGTTTACTTACTAACCTAAAAAAGAATACCACTACACTAGATAAACTCAAGGTGGATATTGTGGAAATGCAGCAAGGCATTAGAGGACGTTTAATCGCTTTGGCGCAAAAACTCCGCAACTTGAAACAAGAGATAAAGGAAATAACAGCAACGCTTAAAAAATCTAAAAAAATCTCTAAAGAGGAAAAAAAAGAAATTACCAATTTGCTAAAAGTGGTTAACCAAGAGTTCGAGAATATGGAAAGTGGCTTCGGAATACCAAACATGGAGCTAAATGAGGAAGAAATCAGGAAAGCTGGCTTTAATACAGATAACTTTGATAGGCAACGCGCTTTTGACTTTTTTACTCAATTTGAAGAGGAAATAGCAGAACCCGACCAAAAAGATATTAGAAAGGC
Source organism: Saprospiraceae bacterium (assembly GCA_012031785.1). Classification (GTDB taxonomy): domain Bacteria; phylum Bacteroidota; class Bacteroidia; order Chitinophagales; family Saprospiraceae; genus JAAUTG01. The sequence goes on from JAAUTG010000008.1 coordinate 6,771, forward strand.
TTATGTCAAATTGGCGGCTCGTTTTCATCCTGATAAAGCAAAGTCCAACCAAGAACAGGAGCAATTCCACCTGCTGATGCAACAAATTAACGCGGCTTATGAGCGCGGCGATTTAGCGACTTTATTAGAACTACAAAGTGCTTACAGCGAAGTAAAGACTTTATTAGAAATGGGTATTCAGCAAGAAGGTGCTATTGCAGACTTTCTGGATGCCGAAATCCAGCGTTTGGAAAGAGAAGTAGAACTGCTCAATAGCCAACTTAATAGAGTGAAAGCAGAGTTAAGAAATGTAAAAAAGTCCGACATAGGCAATATGTATGGGCAAGAAATGAAGGCACAACAACGAGGTGTAGGAACGCAAGATTGGTTGAAAGATGTAGAAGATGCCTTAGAAAACTTCAAAAAATTGCGAGACGGCATCCTAGAGTACGGCAATACAGGGATAATACCTGATTTCTTAAACGAAATGGTCGCAACTGACGAATCATTAATAGAAATTACTGAAGATATGGTTATAGACGATATAATAAGTATGTTTTTTAATGAATCGCAGTTTGATGACGATGATGACGAGTTTAAACCAAGAGCAAAAAAATCAAGTAAGAAAAGGTAACTACCATGAAATTTATTCATACTTCTGATTGGCACTTGGGGCAGCGTTTTTTACACAACGACCGATTCGAAGAGCATAAAATGGCTTTGCAATGGTTAGCAGAGACTATTCAAGCTACAAAAGCAGACGCGTTGATTGTAGCTGGCGATGTATTTGACATTGGGAATCCACCTAACTATGCGAGGCGGCTGTATTATCAGTTTCTCACTAAATTGCTAGGCAGCACTTGTCGCCACGTTATTATCATTGGAGGCAACCACGATTCGCCTTCTACATTGGAAGCACCTAAAGATTTGCTGGAAGCCTTGAATATTCATGTGGTGGGAGCTGCGGGTAGCGAAATAGAGGATCAAATTATAGAACTTCGCTCCGAAGCTGGCAATATAGAAGCAGTTGTGGCGGCTGTTCCTTTTTTGCGAGACAAAGATTTGAGGTACAGCGTGTCGGGAGAAACCGCACAAGCGCGCATTGATGCTATTCGTAAAGGCATCAAAGAATATTATCAAAATATTGGAATTGCACTACTCCCCTACCAATCGCTTAATATTCCCATACTTGCCACAGGGCATTTATACCTCAAAGGCATCCGTCCAGACCAAGAGCGTAGAAATATTTATATCGGCGACTTTGAGAATATAGACGCTAGTCAGTTTCCTACTATTTTTGATTATGTCGCGCTTGGGCATATTCATCGTGCGCATTCGATTGGTTACGCACATTATAGTGGCTCGTTAATTCCGCTTAGTTTTAGCGAGACCGCAGATCATAAAATTGTAAAATTTCTTGATTTTCAAGGTAAACAACCCATTATCACGGACATTCCTGTGCCTTTATTTAGGCGATTAAAATCTATTGAAAAACCTTTAGAAACACTAAAACAACGCCTACTTAAACTACACGAGGATTATCAGCACCAACTCTTGCCAGTCTGGGTGGACGCAGTGGTGGTAGCAGATACACCTATTCCAGACGTGGACAGCGAATTGCGTGCTTTTGCAGAACCCTTGCATTTGGAATTGCTAAAAATTAGAACTTCTTATAACCATTATGGTAGTTTGGCTGCCGAAGAGGTAATTGATTTAAAAGCATTGAACCCTGCCACTGTTTTTAACCAAAAGTGCATCAAGGACGGCTATCACGAATCCGACATCCAACTTTTACAAGCTACCTTTCTGGAGCTTCAAGCGTGGATGGACGAAAGAGTGATGGAATGATTAGCGGTTTATGGTTCTTAGAAAATTATAGTGGAAATATGATTTTTAAAAATCATAAAATGCTATTATTGATGAAATAATTCTTATATTTTTAGATATATAAATCACTAAAAATAAACATTTAGTGTCGGAACGACTACCAGTCACACCGACACCATCACGTTTCGTCAAGTCTTAAATTGACGACATTCCATCACCAATCATTCTGTCACTACTGGTTTCCAAAGTTTGTAAGGTTTGTCTGCGTCAGTTTCAAACGGCAACATTACTTTTTTGCCTGTCCCTGCGGATTCGTAAGCTGCGAATATGACTTCTAGTACGGCTCTTCCATCTTCTCCTGTCACCAAAGGCTGCTTATCATTCTTAATACAATCCGTAAAGTGAGCGACTCTTGCGGAAACCCATAATTCCATGCTTCTTCATAGATGACATAACTCCAGCCTACTGTGTTTCCTGCCTTTTCCACTGCATACCCAATTCCTTTAGTGCTGTAAGTTTGAATAGAATTACCTTGCAACAAATCGGCGTAAGCCACACCTTCTGACCCATAAATTTCTGCGCGGTCGTCCATCCCTCCAATTTTAGTCCAACTTTCCTCTGCCATCGCTACAACTCCATTTTCAAATTCTAGTATGATAATCGCATTATCGTCGCCAATTGTTTTATCAGTATGCACTTGTGTACTCATTTGCGCATAAACAGATTTGATTTTGGGGCGACCCAATACCCATCTAAAAATTCGATGCCATGGCAACCCATATCCATCGTCACACCTCCGCCAGAACGCTCTACGTCCCAGAAATGTGGGGCATGAGGACCATCGTGTTTTTCAGATTGCTTGAGCAAAGTAGGTGTTCCCAGTACGCCTTCGTCCAATAGATTTTTTAAACGCACATACTTAGGCGCGAAACAAAGTTCTTCGGCGTACATCAACTTTACGTTCGCACGTTTGCAAGCCTCAATCATTAAATCTGCCTCTTTTAGGTTCATGCAAAGTGGTTTTTCTACAATCACATGTTTACCCGCAGCAGCAGCAGCTAAGGTAATTTCACAGTGTAAATGATTAGGGGCACCAATCACAATGGCATCTATTTCTTCCAACGCCAACATATCTTCTAGTGCAGTAAAGTGATGCGGGATATGATGTGTTGCTGCAAATTTCTTTGCATTACCTATTGTGGGAGACATCACAGCTATAATTTCTGCATCAGCTACTTGCTTTAAGGCTTCCGTGTGAATGGTGGTAATGAATTGAGAACCCACCAAACCAAATCCTACTTTTTTACTCATTAGAAGTTTATTTTATTGTGCTTTTATTATTTCCATTGCTTTGTGAGGTGATTCTAGCTTTTATTTGTTATTAGAAGTGGTACAGCACAAAAATAGGGGATTTACTGGAAGTACAAAATTTTTCTCATCTATTCTATTTTAGGCTACTCATTACCGTTTATTTTGGTGAGAAAAAATTACGCTTTCTGAAAACTCCGAAAATTTTAACCACAAGAGATTTTGAGCAAAAATTAAATTATTAGCGACCTGGATAGGTATAGTGGCGACGCTGTTTGCAGAAAATCAGTCACCAAAGAACGCCATTTAGTGGCATCATAACCTTTCTTTGGATTCTCTCTGTAAACGGTATCGGAGCTAAAGCCTTTTAAAATGCAAATTATTTATGCTGAAGAAAGAAAAATGGCTAGCCTAAACATCTTCAAAGTTTTCATTCTCTTTAGTAATCCCACTGCTCTTACCGTCTTCCATCCAAACTTTATTTGGTAATGGTAGGTTCATTTGGAGGTATGCAGTTTTGGCTTTACTTTTGTGAGCAAATGTGATCACTTTTGGTTACTGACTTTCACTTTTCAAGCGTGGGGCAATATTAGTGAATATCAACTGCAACAAAAATTGAACGTTAAATCACACAATATGAACATACACGAAATCAAAAGAACTAGAGCGCAGGAATCGAGAGAAGCTATCCAGCGTTTATATATTGCAATGCGACACTTATTTATTCGCGGCAATTACAAACCACTAGGAGAATCTGGGCGAGCTTGATAGAAGCCTTGCGCGTGTTACAGCCAGAAATTTACGGCTCACTCAACGACACAGAACGAGTAGAGTTAGATGGGTTGCACTATATTTTCTTGAGATTACCTAAAGGAATTGAAGAATGTCGCTTTGTCAAACTAATTTCCAAAGAAGGTTTCGATGATGCTCATTTTCAGCCTATTATTGCGCCAAACCGCCGAAGAAACGCTTATCGAATTGATGAGGAACAGATGTTTATTGAAATGACACGCGGTCGAAGTGATATCTACGATATTTTAACGCATCTGACCTTTATGTTTATGGAAGCAGAAAAAATAAGAATGAATAGCTTGGATGTGCGCGGCAATCCAAGACGAGAATGGCTGATGCTGGAAGAAATTGTAAATAAAGAAAGAATTGGCGAGGAGTTTAAATCAGAAGTTGCTTACACTTATTTAAGCACCATACTAGGCAGGACTTACCGCGAGGTGGTAGAGGTATCAGAACGTTTTGCAGCCGCAAGCAAGCATGTGAGTAGCTTATTTCACATTACCTATTGGTTGGGGAAAATCTCAATAGAAGAAGCGCAAACTGAAAAAGACCGCGAAATTTCTTTTTCTTCTGCTTTGCGCGAAAAAATAGGGCACCACGTTCATGGAGAAGTTTGGGCAAATCACATCAAACAATTTTTAAAAGACCAATCATGGATGCTTCGCCCCATCCACATTATTAGCGCGAACTTGCACAGTGTGATGAATACTTTATATGGGTTTGCTGTGCGACCAGAGGAAACGACTTTGGAAGAACTTGCTCGGAATTTGAGCTTAGAGCGCGCCAAGGAAGTACGACAAAAAGTAGAACAGTTTGCTCAAACAAACGGAATGTATGTATTGCAAGATAGCAGTGGTGCTAATATTGGAGTACAAATTTTTGATACTACTCAGATTGATAAAAATTGGTTACCCAAAGAATTAACATGGAATGAAGCGGCAGTAAAATCGCAGCAGCCTCTACTGTTTGTGATGGATTATGCTTTCGGGGAGCAGGCTTACGAAACAATGGATGAACTTTTAAAACCTTGGGAGTAGGGGAAAAAGAACTGACTTTGAACGTACAGTCTATTTCAATTATGGGAAAGGCAGGAATCTTGGAAGGGAAAAAAGGAGATATTATGGTGGCTACTGCACATATCTTCGAAGGCACTGCTGATAATTATCCTATTGAAAATCAATTTACTAAACAAGATTTTGAAGGACATGGATTAGCAGTTTATGAAGGTCCGATGGTGACTGTGCTTGGCACTTCTTTACAAAATAAGGATATTCTTTACTATTTTTTAAATTCTTCTTGGCGTGCAGTAGGGCTGGAAATGGAAGGCGCACATTATCAAAAAGCCATCCAAGCTGCTTCTAAAATACGAAAAAGTATTCACTCAAACGTTACGCTGCGTTATGCTTACTACGCTTCTGATAATCCTTTGGTGACGGGCGCAACTTTAGCATCAGGTAGTTTGGGCGTGGAAGGCGTAAAGCCTACCTACTTAGTGACGCTAAAAATCTTGGAAAAAATTTTTGAACCTACACCAGTTGAGTAAAACAAGATTGGAATGATGGTTAAACTTCCTAGCTTTATAGATTCATTTTTGTTGTATGTAAATTAATCCTTAATCCTATGTTTTTTTTCTTCTCCAAAGTTCTTTTTTTCCTTATTCAGCCTATTAACTGGACATTAGCGTTATCACTTTTGAGCTGGTTTGCCAAACGTCCAAAACGCAAAAAACAATACCTAGTAGCAAGTATAATATGTCTTTTATTTTTTACTAACGCTATGTTGCTTAACGTTGTAGCCCATTGGTGGGAAGTAGAAACTTTAACTGCCGACCAAATTACCACTCCTTTTGAAGTTGCTATTTTATTAGGCGGACACAGCGACCTAGAAGTGTTGCCTAATCATGATCGCTACAACTTAGGTACTTCAGGCAATCGAATTAGCCACACCTTAGAATTGTATCTTCAAGGGAAAGTGAAAAAAATCTTATTGACTGGCGGCAGCGGTGATTTGCGGCAGAAACGTCCTTCAGAATCTGTTGAAGCAACTGCTTTTTTGCAGCGTATGGGCGTGAAGTTAGAAGATATTTTAATAGAACCCAAAGCAAGAAACACACGAGAAAATGCAGTGTTTACTGCTAATTTATTATCACAAGATAGTTTGAGTGGGCAATATTTATTGATAACTTCTGCTTTTCATTTGCCACGCGCGCGCGCCTGTTTTGATAAAGTGGGTATTCAGTACGTACCTTACGCTACTGACCATTGGTCAAAAAAATGCAATGGAATTTGAAATTTTTTCTTCAACCTGATATTTTAGCACTCTACAAATGGACGCAATTAATAAAAGAATGGGTTGGTATTTTAGTTTATAAATTAGTAGGTTATGTTTAACGAACAAGAAAATCCTTGGCAAACTTTAAATTCATCCATCGTGTATGACAACCGTTGGATACAAGTAACACATCGTGAAGTAATTACCCCTACTGGCACCTCTGGGGTGTATGGAAAAGTACATTTCAAAAATCTAGCTATTGGCATTGTACCTTTGGATGCAGACTATAATACTTGGCTGGTGGGGCAATACCGTTATGTGTTGGAGCAGTATTCGTGGGAAATTCCAGAAGGTGGCTGCCCAATTGGGACTGCCCCATTAGAGAGTGCGAAACGAGAGTTACTGGAAGAAACAGGTATTCGTGCTGCAACTTGGACGAAATTGCTGGATGTTCATACTTCCAATTCTGTGACCGATGAATTTGGTCATGTTTTTATTGCTCAAGACCTGCAATTTGGGGAATCCATGCCAGAGGATACCGAACAATTGATGATTAAAAAGCTGCCTTTGTCCGATACTTTCGACCTAGTCATGCAAAATCAGATTACGGATTCCATTTCTGTAGCTGCTTTATTGAAGACGTTTTGGTGGATGAAAGAAGGAAAAATTTGAGTGATGAGGTATGAATCAGAAGTGACAACATTTGACTTTATTGTCTAATAGTGAATTACTTATAAGAGTAATTTATTTATTGCTCTTGCTCCGTTTGCTGTGTACATTTTAGCTATTCGCTTTTTAAAATGGTTTTTTAGGTTTGTATGTAAAGCATGCAAACCTAGATTATTTAAAATAATTGTAGCTAAGCAAACGACTAACCACAAAAAGTAAGTGGCTTAATAGGAGTTACTCCTGAGTAGCAAAATAAAAAATTCGGAAAATGAAAAATCACCTCTTGTTTCGTATCAAAAAGTAGATTATCTTTGTAGTCATTTTTGGCTTCGTAGTTCAATTGGATAGAATATCAGATTTCGGCTCTGAGGGTTGCAGGTTCGAATCCTGCCGAGGTCACTTTAGATTTGCCGACGTTTTTTGTTTTCACATCTTTCTTATCGTCATTTTTCAAACCCTTGATTTTAGTGAGGTTCTCATTTAATCCGAGAACCTCATCAAAATCATTTGAAGACTAAATCTTCCAGTACACATTTAACAATAGCTGATTATCAGTTGATTACACTCAACTAAACATGCTGTCCCGAATTCCCATAAACGCTCATGTACTTGGCAATATATTTTCCAATTACATCAAATTCTAAATTAACTTTCTCCCCCACTTTTAGGCGATTAAAATTAGTATGTTGATAAGTGTAAGGAATGATGGCTACTGAAAACACATTGTCTATTGGTTCTACGACGGTTAAACTTACTCCATTTATACAAATAGACCCTTTATCCACCAAAATATGCTCTGCATTTGCTTGGTATTCAAATTGATAGTACCAGCTTCCGTCTAAGTCCTCTACCGCCAAACAAGTACCCACACCGTCCACATGCCCCTGCACAATATGTCCGTCTAGGCGCGCACTTGGCAGCATTGCACGCTCCAAGTTGACGAGGCTCCCAATTTGTAATGCCCCAAGGTTGGAGCGTTTTAAAGTTTCCTCTACCGCAGTCACGGTATGTTGATGCGTGCCAATCGCTACTACCGTTAGGCAAACCCCATTGTGGCAAAGGCTTTGGTCAATTTTGAGCAAATTAGAAACCGCGGATTCAAAGGTAAGGTGAACGTTTGAGCCTTCGTGCTGCGTAGCGACGAGCGTTCCCATAGTTTCAATAATTCCTGTAAACATATTGAAGATTTATTTCTATCAAAATACAAAATACGGCTAAAGGTTTATCAAAAGGTAGCGGCAACCTCGAATTCCATATTTTGTTGATGAATTGGATGATTAAATTGTAGTTTTTCTGCATGAAGGTACAAGCGGTCTGCTTTTGTGCCATAAATATCATCTCCCATAATCGGTATGCCCAAACCAAGTTGGTGAGCAGCATGAACGCGCAACTGGTGAGTACGTCCTGTGACAGGGAAGAAATGAATTCGAGTTTTCCCGTTGACGTAATCTATTACTTCCCAATGTGTTCTAGCGGATTTACCGTATTCGTAGCACACCATTTGGCGTGGGCGGTCTTCCAAATCCACGCGAAGCGGCAAATCAATGGTACCTTCTTGTTTCTGAACTATGCCGTCCAGTAATGCAACATATCGTTTTTTGATAAGGCGTTTAAGAAATTGATATTGTAGCGCTTTGTGTGCTTCTTTTGTTTTTGCCATCACCATTAAACCAGAAGTGGACATATCCAAACGATGCACAATCAGGGGACTTTCATTGTATTGATGCTGTTGCTGAATGCGCCATTGAACAGAATCTTTAACATTTTTTCCAGGTACAGACAGGAGTTCAAAAGGCTTATTAATGACTAAAAGATATTCATCTTCATAGATTATATGGATTACCTTATCTTTGGAAGGCGCTTGTAACATAGGGTTATCATCTAGTGGTATTCCCTCTAGCATGTGCTTCAAAATCGGTTCGCATTTTCCACGACAGGCTGGATAAAATTGTTGATGTTTTCGAATTTCTAGTTTTGGAGATTGTCCCCACCAAAACTCTGCCATAGCAATGGGTTTCAACTTGTGAAGAAAAGCATATTGCAGCAGTTTTGGTGCCGCACATTCTCCCGCGCCCGCTGGTGGCTGCTTTTGAGCCGTAGCTTGAAAAATGACTTCTAGCCCTTTGCTAATACCAGCTTGGTTCAAGAACTGATACTGCTCAAACAGTTGCTGTTGTAGCGCTGCAGATTTTTGTTTTCTTGTTTGCCTTCGGTTCTCTATGATTTGTAAGAATTGGTCAAGCTGTGCTTGTGCATCACTTATTTGTCCATTCCAGTAGGTAATAAGGTCTTTCAAATAATATTGCTGCTTAATACTTTCCTTCCGCAAATCTTCTTCTAATCCTATGAAAGCTGCTGTATCAAGAGTTTGTCGAGCCATTTCACGCTGCGTCTTTCTGGTTGCTTTTTCAGTTTTTATTTTTTGTTTACATTCATCAATTTGATTTTTAGCAAGTTGAATGGTCAAGGTTAGTTGATTTTGACATCCTATTAAGTCAGGTGATTGCTCTAATTCTTCAATTTGCTGGTTCAACTGATTCAATACCGCTTCTTCTTTCCTAAAAAACCCATCTTGCGTTAAAATATCGAAAACAGGCGGCACAAATCGGCGATGATGATTTTCACCTGCTAATTTTCCAGAAAATGCGGCTAAATAGCCAAGTTGTTTTTCCTCACTTTCCACAATCAATACGCCAAACATTTTTCCGATAGCCGAATGCACACCTTCATCATCTGCCCAAAAAGGATGCGTCCATTCAGTCTGCGTATCTAGGTAATGTTGTAATTCATGGGCTGCTAAAACACAGAGGGGGTGTGGTTCATAATGAAATGGGAAAGTAAAGCGTGCTGGAAGCGCATACTCCTGAGTAGCTGCTTGAAAAAAAGTAAAGCAAGCTGGTAATGATTTTTCTTGTTTGAACGCTTCCATTTACTTAATCTCCTCGTAATCAATATACTCTCCGTCCTTTGATTGGTTTTTGTCTTGAAGTTTATCATTTCGCCCAACTGACGAGGCAATTCGTTTCAAATCCACCCACCTGTAGATACTATAAATGATAAAACTAGCGATAATCCATTTGAAAATCATAATAAATATTTTTTTTGTGAAACAACTAAAATTTAATCAACAACTGATACTTCATATAATTTGTTACTTTTGCTACTTTCAGAGCTACCAAAAAATAAGATTAATGCAGATTTAAACGTTAAATAATTGATTTTTAGCATTTTGTTTTCATCTATTTATGATTTAAGTGCATCATTTTACGCAAGTATCGTTAATTTTTATTTGGGATGTATGCTGTATCGTAATTGTTTAGTGAATAATTGTTTGTAAATTGCTTACCGAAGCAACTTCAACTAAAATCAGAATATTGCTATTACGGTACATCGTATCATACCAAAACAACACATTAATATTTAAAAAGTCAATGAATTCTTACAAAATTCAACACACCGTAGTCGGTTGGCTCGTTTTTGCAGTCGCTATGACGGTCTATTTTTTTTCTGCCGAAAGAACAGGTAGTCTTTGGGACTGCGGCGAATTTATCACTGGAGCTTACAAACTAGAAGTAGTGCATCCACCTGGCGCACCATTATTTGTTTTGATTGGGCGATTGTTTACAATAGTGGCAACTACACTGAGCGACAATCCAGAAAATATTGCATTTTCTGTCAATTTAATGTCAGGTATGTTTACCGCGTTTGCAGCCACTTTTGTTTGTTGGATAACCATTATGTTGAGTCGTTTCTTATTAGCTGAACGCAATGAAATTCTTTCTTCCGGACAGGCTCTAGCCCTTTCTGGTGCGGGTTTAGCGGCTGGATTGACCACGGCGTTTTGCAGTTCTATTTGGTTTTCGGCAGTGGAAGGCGAGGTATATGCCATGTCCACCTTTTTCACTGCACTAACGCTTTGGGCGGTGATAAAGTGGTATGCGCTACCTGACGAACCTAACACAGACCGATGGTTAGTTTTTGCTATTTATGCAGCAGGTTTATCCATTGGTGTTCACTTATTAAGTTTGTTGACCTTTCCAGCTTTGGCACTTTTTTACTACTTTAAAAAATATCAAAATCCCAACTTTTTAGGTATGGTGATAGCGGCTATTTTGGGAGTAGTGCTAATTGTGGTAATTCAAACGCTTGTTATTATAGGTATTCCTGAGCTTTGGGCGTTTTTTGATATTCAGATGGTTAATGGTTTCGGAATGCCTGTACACTCTGGTTTGATTCCAACCCTACTAGTTGTTGGTGCGGTGGTAGTAACTGGGCTTTATTTTGCGGAGCGCAATCAAAAACCCTTACTTCAGAAAGTCTTGATTGCACTATCTTTGGCTGCCGTAGGATTTTCCACGATTGGAGTGGTGGTGATTCGTGCCAATGCAAACACGCCTATCAACATGAATACACCCAGCGACGCAACGCGCTTGTTGCCGTATATCAACCGCGAACAGTACGGAGAACGCGCTTTGCTTAAAGGACCAGACTATGATGCACAGCCTCGCGATTCTAAAGTGACTCCTCGCTATGGTTTGGTAGGTGACAAATACGAAATTGTAGATGAAAAAATAGAGTATGTTTATCAAAATAGTGATAAACACTTTCTACCACGTATGCAGGACTATACGCAGGGACGACCAGATTTGTATAAAATGTGGATGCAGAGTTGGGACAGTAAACGCGAAACACCGACCATGGCAGATAATATTCGATTTATGTTTCGCTATCAAATGGGGTGGATGTACTGGCGGTACTTTATGTGGAATTTTGCAGGCAAACAAAATGCAGAGCAAGGTTTTTACAGTTGGGACATCACGGAAGGTAACTGGCTCTCTGGAGTTAATATAATAGACGAGGCGCGCTTACACAACATGAGTGAATTACCTGAAACAATGCGCACAGATGAAGGCAGAAATCGCTATTTTATGCTGCCATTTTTGTTTGGATTGCTGGGTTTGGTCTTTCATCTTAGCAAGCGTCCTAATGAAGCACTTGGACTATTTGCCTTTTTTATCATCACAGGTATAGGTATAGTCATTACTCTAACCAGCCACCAAACGAGCCACGCGAGCGCGACTATGTGTTAGTAGGCTCATTTTTTACGTATGCGATTTGGGTTGGAATGGCAGTAGTAGCTTTGTATCAAATTTTTATAGAACGCATCAAATTGAGCGGCACAGTGGGCGCAGCAGTCAGCACTGCTTTGGTGTTGGTAGCTCCTTTATTGATGGGTACTCAAAATTTTGACGACCACAGCCGAAGACACCATACAGGCGCACGGGACTATGCTTCTAACTTTTTGAACTCCGTGGCACCTAACGCCATCATCTTTACGTATGGAGATAATGACACCTATCCACTTTGGTATGCTCAAGAAGTGGAAGGAATTAGAACGGATGTGCGGGTGGTGAATCTAAGTTTGATTGCAGTGGATTGGTATATTGACCAAATGCGTAGAAAAGTAAACGATTCTCCAGCAATTGAAATGACCATTTCGAGTAACGCCTACCGTGGTAGAAAGCGCGTGGTAACACCCTATCGCCCTTCTGATAACGACCCAAGTAATGATGCTTACATGAATTTGCAGCAATTTGTGAAGTTCATTGGAGAGGATCATCCTTTCAAATATGAAAATCGTTCATTTGAAAGTTTTTACGCTTCCCGCAACGTGTTTATTCCTGTGAATAAGCAAGAAGTGTTAGCAAATGGCACAGTTAGCACAGCGGATACTGCTAAAATAGTGGATAGAATCTCCTTTGCGATTGATAAAAATTCTTTGATAAAAGATGATTTAGCCATTTTAGATATTATTGCTACTAATGCGTTCAAGCGTCCAATTTATTTTGCAGTTACTTGCCAACCTTCTAAAATGCAAGGACTTAGAGATTACATGCAGTTAGAAGGACTAGCATTACGCTTGATTCCAGTGAACACCAAAACGGATAATACGTATTCTGTGGTGGGCAGCGGTAGAGTAAATACTGAAGTTGTGTATCAAAACGTGATGGAAAAGTTCAAATGGGGTAATTTCGATAAGAAGGAACTTTTTGTGGATAGAAGTTATATGCCTAGTATTCAAAGCCATCGCCTGATGATGTTGCGCACAACCAACGTGTTGCTGCAAGAGGGAAGAAGGATAAAGCTATTGCTCTGATAGACAAATACTTTGAGGCGTTTCCACATAAGAGTTTCCCTTACGACTATAATTCTATGTATTTCTTGGAGTTGTACCTAAAAGCTGGTGCTTACGACAAAGCCAAACCGCATTTACAAATTTTGGAACAAGAAACGTTGGAGCATCTAAATTTCTATTTTTCTTTGTCTGAATCCGATAGAACAGGAAATGGCAGTTTTGAGCAGGATCTTTCTATTGCTATGAGTACCATGCAAGGTATGATGAGTTTGGTGGAGCAAGCAGATGACGAAACTTATCTGAAAGAATTGGAAAGTAAATTCGGGGCTTACAATGCCATTATGAAAAATTAAATCGTTTTTTAAACATTAATTTTCTTACATTCGAAACAACAAAGCTCATCTTTCAGATGGGCTTTGTTGCTTTGTAATCAAAAAACAAGCCTTATGTTGAACAATTTTGTATGCTTATTTATTTTGATAGCCGCATTAGGCACAACTCTATGGAGTTGCACACAAACGTCAGAAACAGAAAATAAAGTTGGAATGTACCAGAAGAAAGACTTAAAAGCACCAGTTGCAAGCAAGATACCGAAAGAATTAACCATGCACGGCGATACGCGCCGCGATGATTACTACTGGCTGAATAATCGAGAAAATCCAGAAGTGATTGCTTATTTAGAAGCTGAAAATGCTTACACGAAGCAGATGACTAGCCATTTGGAGGATTTACAGGATAATTTGTTTGAAGAAATAAAAGGACGTATCAAACAACAAGACCAGTCCGTTCCCTACAAATACAATGGTTACTATTATCTAACTCGCTTTGAAGAAGGCAAGGAATATCCAATCCACAGCCGTAAGAAAGAAAATTTGGACGCGCCAGAAGAAATTATGCTCAACGTCAATGAACTAGCACAAGGTTATGACTTTTACAGCATAGGTGGCAGAAACATCAGTCCGAACAATAAAATACTAGCTTATGCAGAGGATACCTTGAGCCGTAGAATATTTACCATTCGGTTCAAAAATTTAGAAACAGGTGCCTTATTGGAAGATGTAATTCCAAATACAGGTGGTGGAGCAGTTTGGGCAAATGACAATCAAACTGTATTTTATGCTACCAAAGAGGACGCTACTTTACGGCAGTATAAAATTTTTCGACACCAAATAGGAACACCAGTATCGCAGGATGTAGAAGTTTTCCATGAAAAAGATAATACGTTCAATTGTTTTGTCTATAAAACTAAGTCAGAGAAGTATATCGTGATTGCTACTTCTCAAACCTTATCACAAGAGTATCAGGTGTTGGAAGCAGACAAACCAACAGAAAAGTTCAAAATGATTCAACCGCGAGAGCGCAATCTGGAATACAGTATTGACCACTTTGGCGACCGTTTTTACATCAAAACGAACTTGAATGCTAAAAACTTTCGCTTGATGTCAACGCCTGAAACTGCAACTACTAAAGAAAATTGGATGGAAGTGATTCCACACAGAGATGATGTCTTGTTGGAAGGCTTTGATATTTTCAAAGATTATATGGTGCTAAGTGAGCGCAAAAACGGTATTACTCAACTGCGCGTTCGACCTTGGAGCGGAGAAGAACATTACATTTCATTTGAGGAGGAGGCTTATGTGGCTGGAACATCTATCAATCCTGACTTTGATTCAGAAGTGCTACGTTTTACTTACACTTCACTCACGATACCTTTTTCTACTTACGATTACAATATGCGCACCAAATCTCGTGACTTACTGAAGCGAGAAGAAGTGGTAGGTGGCTATAATCCAGAAGATTATGAATCAGAGCGCGTCTATGTGACAGCACGAGATGGCGTTAAAGTACCGATGTCTATTGTGTACAAAAAATCTTTCCAAAAAGATGGTGCGCAGCCGCTTTTGCTATACGGCTATGGCTCTTATGGCGCAAGCATGGATCCATATTTTAGTTCCTCTCGTTTAAGTCTTTTAGATAGAGGTTTTGCCTTTGCTATTGCACATATTAGAGGAGGAGAAGAACTTGGCAGGGCTTGGTACGAGAATGGCAAATTACTTAATAAGAAAAACACTTTTACCGATTTTATTGACTGTGCAGACCATCTGGTACAAAACAACTATACAAATCCAGATAAGCTCTTTGCAATGGGAGGCAGTGCAGGCGGATTACTAATGGGAGCAGTGGCAAATATGCGTCCTGATCTTTGGAAAGGAATCATCGCAGCCGTGCCTTTCGTGGATGTAGTAACTACCATGCTGGATGAGACCATACCTTTGACTACTTTGAGTACGATGAATGGGGGAATCCAAATGATAAGACTTATTACGACTATATGAAGTCATATTCTCCTTATGATAATTTAGAAGCTAAAGATTATCCTGCCATGCTTGTCACGACAGGATTGCACGATAGTCAAGTACAATATTGGGAGCCGGCAAAATGGGTGGCAAAACTGAGAGAAATGAAAACTAATGAAGAACCGTTGCTGCTGCATACGAATATGGATGCTGGCCATGGAGGGCAATCTGGGCGTTTCCGTCGTTTCAAAGAAACAGCCTTAGAGTATGCTTTCATATTGGATTTAGCAGGAAAAGTGGAAATAAAGAATTAGTGTTAAATAAAGTGCGCCACTCAAAGTTGGCGCACTTTATATTTTTATGTTATAAAATTGGGCTTTTATCATTTTTAAACTTGAGCGACTAAAGACCAACAGATTAACATTCGTTTTTAACCTAAACCACAAAATTTTTTATCTACATGCTGTGCAATTAGATTCCGAATATCTTCCACACTCAACCAATCTGAATTAGTGCCAGAGTTGTACCTAAAACCATCTTCTACTTCTTTAGCCTTGAAATGTGTTTTGTACGCCTGCAAATCCCAAACTGGTACTTGAGGAAGAATGGCGTAATACTTTCCTAAATCCACGGTGCTGTAAGAATCTGCTTCCGTAATCATCTCTTCGTGGATTTTTTCGCCAGGACGAATTCCTACAAATTTGTATTCCGCATTAGGAGCAACGGCTTCAGCCACATCCATAATGCGATAAGAAGGAATTTTTGGAACAAACACTTCACCGCCCCAAGCTGATTTAATAGCATGAATCACCATCTCTACGCCCTCTTCTAGCGAAATATTGAAGCGTGTCATGCGTTCATCGGTGATTGGAAGTACGCCTTCGTGTCGTTTATCTAAAAAGAAAGGAATTACTGAGCCACGAGAACCCATAACGTTTCCATATCGCACGACACTGAAAGAAAGTTCTCTTGCCCCCTTAAAATTATTAGCTGCAATAAAAAGTTTATCCGAACAAAGTTTGGTTGCACCATATAAATTGACAGGCGCTGCGGCTTTATCGGTAGAAAGAGCTACCACTTTTTTCACGCCACAATCCAATGCAGCCTCTATTACATTTTGCGCCCCTAACACATTGGTTTTGATGCACTCAAAAGGATTGTATTCCGCTGTGGGTACTTGCTTTAAAGCGGCAGCATGAACAATAATGTCTATACCCTCACAAGCGCGTTTGAATCGGTCTCCATCCCGAATATCTCCAATAAAATACCTAACTGCTGGATATTTTTGAGGAGAAAAAATTAAATTCATCTCATATTGCTTCAGTTCATCCCTAGAGTAAATGACCAAGCGTTTTACTTTGGGGTATTCCTGCAATACAGTTTCCACAAACTTCTTTCCAAACGACCCTGTTCCTCCCGTCACCAAAATCGCCTTATCATTCAAATCGAACATCATGTTGTATGCTTTTTAACTATTCACAAAGATACGCCTTACCGCTGTAAATCAATCCTCTAAACCTTATAAATCCTACAAATCTTACGATGGATTCAAATTCTTTGAGATAAATGCACTTAGCTTGCTGCTTTCTACTATTTTTGCGTCGCTTTTTGAGGATTAATGCTCTAAAGCATAGTATGTAAAATAAAAAATTATGGCACTAAAATGTGGAATTGTTGGTTTGCCTAATGTAGGAAAATCAACATTATTCAATGCGCTCACTTCTGCTAAAGCACTGGCAGCCAATTATCCATTCGCCACTAAAGAACCCAATGTGGGGATGATTACAGTGCCAGATTTGAGATTAGATAAGTTGTCTGAATTGGTGAAACCACAAAACTTACAGCCTACAACGGTTGAAATTGTGGATATTGCAGGCTTGATAAAAGGAGCGAGTAAGGGAGAAGGTCTTGGAAATCAATTTCTTGCTAATATCAGAGAGGTGGATGCTATTCTTCATGTGGTGCGCTGTTTTGAGGATGATAATGTGGTACATGTGGATGGTAGCGTGAACCCAGTGAGAGATAAGGAAGTAATAGATATAGAGTTGATGCTCAAAGATATAGACACGGTTGAAAAGCGTATTGACAAGCTCAAAAAACAAGCCAAAAGTGGCAAAAAAGAAGATTTAAAGTTGGTGGAAGTAGCAGAACAAATCAAAGAACATTTGGAAAGTGAAAAACCCGCCAGGTCATTACAATTGGATGAAGATGGGCAAGAACTATTAAAAGATATGTTCCTATTGACCGCAAAACCAATTCTTTACGTTTGCAACGTGGATGAAGCTGCTATTCATGAAGGCAACGCTTACACTGCTAAATTTATAGAAAGCGTGGCGGCAGAAAATGCAGATGTGATTTTAATCAGTGCAGGAATTGAAGCAGATATTACGGAGTTAGAATCTTACGAAGAGCGCATGGAATTTTTACAGGACATGGGTTTAACCGAGCCAGGTGTGAATCGTTTAATTCGCGCTGCGTATAAATTACTTAACCTCATTACCTATTTTACAGCAGGAGTGAAAGAAGTGCGTGCGTGGACCATCATAAATGGCTGGAAAGCACCTCAAGCAGCTGGTGTTATCCATACTGACTTTGAAAAAGGCTTTATTCGCGCGGAAGTGATTAAGTACGAAGACTTTGTCAAATATGGTTCAGAACAAGCCGTAAAAGAAGCTGGAAAAATGAGCGTGGAAGGCAAGGAATACGTCGTAACGGATGGCGACATTATGCACTTTAGATTCAATGTCTAACACAAATTATTTTTAAAACATTTTTTGTAACTTTTTGTTAACACGCAATTAATAACATCAACTAAGAAAAACTGGTTTGCCCTTTTGCACTTGGTTGTTCGTTCCATAATACTTGAAGGATGCAAGAAAAATCTAACATAGTTATCTATCGGCTCAAAGAAAAAGGCTTGGAAGTATTCATGGTCAAAAAAGAAGGCGACGCTTGGGATTTTCCAGAAGGTACAACCGAACAGGTAAGAACGGTTGCAGTCCATCAAGAAGAAAGATTCATCGCCTTAGAACCCTTAGAAATGGAAGAAGGCGGTATCTTTGAACAAGCTTATGCGGTGGAAGGAGACTGGCACGATATTCCATCTTTAAAGTCCATTCTTTATCACGACTTGCTTTTTGTGAAAGATACTGTAAAAAAATGATTCCTGATATGATGGAACGCGGTACTTTTGTAGCTGTAAAAGATGCACTCAAAAAGTGATGCCCAGCAAATATAAGCTCTTGAAAGAGTTGAAAGATATCATCACGGATAGAAACTCAACCAAGTACATGTAGAAAAATAAGTAAGCGATTAAAAATCGCTTACTTATTTTTGAGCATGATATATCACAGTAAACTCATAACGTTACCAATTCCAATCCACTGTTGTTCCCAATTACCCAAAATTGGGTAACTAAATCTTCGTGGCTGTACCATTATGATAACGGCTTCAGGGTATTCCACAAGCAAAAGGTTTTTATTTTGACAATACCATCCCGCCAAAGGACAGCTATTCCTCACTATTTTGGGGTCAGGATAGCCATTAACCATTGACTTTTTTTACACTTTGATGAAAAAATCCAGAACAATCCTGAAATCCTGCAGGAATATTAGTGAAAAATATACCAACGCAAATAAGTAGTTTATTAAATAATAATTTTACTTTTAAAGGAATTATACCTGTTATTTTTCTGTGATTTGACTATTTTAAAAATCATATTTTTTCTAATTTTAGCCTTTCTTATATTGAAAGATAAATCAATCTACTGCACCAATATTTATATATACACATGAAAATTCAGTATAGCATACAATTATTGTTTTTCTTTGTAGCCTTTATCACAAAAACAACACAAGGACAAGTGGATATTAACTATCAAATGCCGCCAAAAGCGATTGCCGACTTAGCAGATGCTCCGCTCACTCCGGCTGTTATGCTTAGCCCAAACGGTACAACAATGTTAATTATGGAACGTCCGAGTATGCCTTCCATAGAAGAAGTAGCACAGGAAGAACTCCGTTTAGCTGGCACTCGTATTAATCCAAGAACAAATGGAACAAGCCGCACAGGTTATTTTACTAGTATTACTATAAAATCCATTACTACTGGTCAAGAGACTACGGTTACAGGATTACCGAAACAAGCTAAAGTAGAAAATTTGAGTTGGTCGCCAGATGGCAGTAAAATCGCTTTCACTCATACTGCGGATAATGGCATAGAACTTTGGACAGCCAACTTGAAAACCGCTATCGCCAAACGCCTCACAGAAGCCATCATCAACGATGCAGTGACCAATAATGCGTACACTTGGTTAGCGGACAATAAAACGATTATCTGTAATGTCATTTTGACAGAGCGACAAGCACCTCCTATACCTTCTGCTGTTCCAAAAGGACCAGTGGTTCAAATCAATGACGGAATTACTGCACCAGTCAGAACTTACCAAGATTTGTTGAAAAATAAATACGATGAAGCCTTGTTCAGCTATTACAGTACAGCGAGGCTACTACGCATAGATACAGAAACAGCAAAAGCTACGCCCTTTGGTTTAGAAGGCATAATCAAAAGTTTTAGTGCTTCTCCTGACGGCAACTATTTACTGATTTATACAGTTCACCCACCTTTTTCATACATCGTACCTTACACCCGTTTTCCGTACAGTGTAGATATTTATGACAAAACAGGAAAATTGGTTCGGAACTTAGCTAAAATTCCTTTAACAGAGAGTATTCCAATTGGATTTAATGCAGTGCCTGTTGGTGCTAGAAATTTTATGTGGCGCGCTGACCATCCAGCTAATTTATATTGGGTAGAAGCTTTGGATGATGGCGACCCTAAAAAAGAAGTAGCGTTACGAGATCAATTATTTTCTTTGGAGGCACCTTTCACAGGAACGCCTCAGAAAGAAATTGCTTTTCAACTCAGATATGCTGGAATTACTTGGGGCGATGATAACTTGGCTATTGCTTACGAAAATTGGTGGCAAAGCCGACAGGTGATTACCAGTTCTTGGCAACCTAAAAATAGTGCTTCTGGGAAGGTTAAAATTTTTGACCGTTCTTCAGAAGATAGCTATAATTCACCAGGTGCTTTTGAATTGGAAGCTAATCTTTACGGACGCTATGTGCTAAAGCGTGGAGGTAGTCCAAACCTGCTTTATCTGGTAGGGCAAGGTGCTTCATCAGAAGGCAATCGTCCTTTTATTGATGAATTTGATTTGAATACCAAAAGCAGCAAACGACTTTGGCGTTCTGAAGCTCCTTACTATGAGATTCCTATTGATTTGTTAGATATGCAAAACGGTGTAGTGCTGACGCGCCGCGAATCCAATACAGAGCCGCCCAATTTTTTTATTCGCAATTTGATGCAACAAACAGAAAAGCAAATTACTGATTTCCCTAATCCTTACGAAAGTCTAAAAGGAGTAAAGAAAGAGATTATTCGCTATCAACGCAGCGACAGCATCGAACTAACGGGTACACTTTATCTACCAGCTAATTATGATAAAACGCGCGATGGTAGGTTACCTGTATTCATGTGGGCCTATCCAAGAGAATTTAAAAGCAAAGATGCCGCGGGACAAGTGAATGATTCTCCTTACGAATTTATTCGATTGGGTTGGGGTACGCCAATTTATTGGGTAACACGTGGTTACGCAGTTTTTGACGATTTTAGTATGCCCATCGTGGGAGAGGGCGATGAAGAGCCGAACGAAACCTTTATTGAACAATTAAGGGATGGAGCTGCTTCCGCGATTGATAAACTAGTAGAAATGGGTGTGGCTGACCGAGCTAGAATCGGAGTAGGTGGACACTCTTACGGTGCATTTATGACTGCTAACTTATTAGCACACACCGATTTATTTGCTGCAGGTATTGCTAGAAGCGGGGCTTATAATAGAACACTTACACCATTTGGCTTTCAAGCAGAAGAACGCACTTACTGGCAGGCTCCAGAAATTTATCACAAAATGTCTCCATTTAACTATTCAGACAGCTTGAAAACACCATTACTCTTAATTCATGGTGAAGCAGACAATAATCCTGGCACTTTTCCTATGCAAAGTGAGCGTTTTTATACTGCTTTAAAAGGACATGGAGCTACTGTCCGGTTGGTTTTGCTGCCTCACGAAAGTCACGGCTACCGCGCTCGTGAATCAGTGATGCACCAACTTTGGGAGATGGATAGTTGGTTAGAAAAGTATGTTAAAAACAAAGGTATAGAAAGACCTTAGTTTTACTGGAAAATACCAGTGTGTGGTAGAAGACTTTTGGTGATAAAAAAACCAAAAAGTGCTGAGGTATAAATTATGAGTACCAAGTTATAAGTTTATTATATGATAACCAATAAATTTTCACAATTTATTGGTTACTCATTTCTAGTCTAAACATTTAAAACAACCTATTCCAGCAGATAAATCAATTCATCGCGCTGGAAATCGCGCTGCCCTGATGTAGCTAAAATATCATCTGCCAATTGGCGTTTGTGGTCTTGAAGCGTGAGTATTTTTTTCTTCAATAGTGTCCTTCGCAATAAATTTTGTTGCGAAAACAGGGCGAGTTTGTCCGATGCGATGCGCACGAGCAATAGCTTGATCTTCTGCATTAGGATTCCACCAAGGGTCGAGGATGAAAACATAATCTGCTGCGGTGAGATTAAGACCTGTGCCACCTGCTTTGAGGGAAATAAGAAAAGTGGAAATGGATGAGTTATTTTGAAATTCTTCCACTGCCTTGTCGCGCTGCAAAGCACTATCTTGACCAGTGAGCTTACAATAGGTTGCGCCTTGCTGCATGAGTTCTTGTTCAAAAAGGGCAAGATGTTTAGTGAATGCGCTAAATACTAGCACTTTATGTCCACTTTTACGAATGATATCCAACTGATGCAGAATGTAACTAAATTTTCCGCTACTGCCTTCAAAAGTTGGAACGGATAGTATAGGATGATTGGCAATTAGTCTTAGTTTGGTTAATGATTGTAATACGAGGCTTCGGTAAGTGAAATCACCTAATTGATAATGCTCCAACAAATGATTACGAACCGCTGATTTTTCGCGTTCGTATATTTTTTCTTGCTCCTCGCTCATGTCAATATACACAACTTGAGTGGATAAAGCGGGTAAGTCCTTAGCAACTGCTTGTTTGGTGCGACGGAGTAAAAATGGTTGAACAATTCTGCGAAGATCCTCTGTTCTTAATTCGTTGCGTTGCTTTTCGATGGGAGTGATAAAATGTTTTTGAAAAAAGTTGAAACTGCCCAACAAAGTGGGATTAATGAATTGCATTTGCGACCAGATGTCTGCCAGTGAATTTTCAATGGGTGTACCAGAAAGTGATATTTTATATCCTGCTTTTAGTTCGTTGATGGCTTTAAAAACTTGCGATGACTTGTTTTTAATGTGCTGACTTTCATCTAGTACAATACATTCAAACTGATATTTTTTCAGAATGTCTTTATCTTTCAGAGCGGTTTGGTAAGTCGTTAGTACCACATCGAAGCGATGGAGTAGTTTTTCATGCACTTTTCGTTTGCTCCCTATGTATTTTAGCCTCATTAGATGAGGTGCAAAGGTTTTCAATTCTTTTTCCCAATTGAACACTAGCGAAGCTGGTAAAATAATTAGCGCATGAAGACTTTGATAGTAGTCTTGCTGATAAGTTTGCTCAAAAATATTGAGCTGTGTGGTAGCGTTTGAAGCAGTAGAAAGCGCACCATTTTCTTTAACATACAGTAATGCAGCAATAGTTTGGAGGGTTTTTCCTAGCCCCATATCGTCAGCAAGACAGGCTCCAAAGCCTTGTTGATAGTGTTGAATTAACCATTTTACACCTTCTAATTGATAAGGTCGTAAATTAGCTTTCAAATGAACAGAAGGTTGGTAATCAATTATTTCACAAGTTGGTACTTCTTTATTTACACTAATTTGAATTTCCTTCAAATCATCTAACAAAGTGAACAAAGCTTTGTTAAGCCGCACAGAATTACCAGTTTTTTTTCCATGTAAAGAAAGGGCATGATAACGATGCATCCAACTGGTCGGAATGATGAAAAAAGTACCGTTAGTTAAAGGGAAAAATTGGTCTTGCCGTTTGATGTAAGGAAATAAACTAGCAAAAGTAATTGTCTCTGCCCCAATAGAGACAGTGCCGTGAATATCGAACCAGTCATTACTAACTTGAGCAGTAAATTGGCTATGAAAGGTGTCAAGGGCAATAACTTTTATCTTGTATTTTCGGTATCTTTATTGTAAATCCAGCCTCCTCCAATTGATTTTTATGAGTAACCAACCAATGAACTAGGGAAAATAGTTCGCTTTTGCATCTTTAAGTTGAAATAAACTTGTAGTTTCTTTGCTAAGCCCTAACAGTGATAAGGTATCTATTAGTGCTTGCTCGGCGGTTAGGTCTCGTTCGGTGAGTTGCACAATAATATCGTCTTTATCAACCAGCAATTGCGTGTGTTTCCGTTGTTTGTCATACCAATAAAAGCGAGTATTTTGGTATTGAAATTGTAAACTCAAGCCAAACGATTGTTCCATAAAATGCTCTGTGATCTCCAAAGTCGCGTACTGAAGTTGCCGATCTGTCAGCACCTCAAAGCCTTCGGTATCTAAAGTTACCTTCGTAGCCACTTTGAGGATGAACTTTTCAAAGTAATCTTTAATGACCTTTTTCTTTACAATTACAACATCCTCCTTCAAAAATGGCTGGAGCATATTCCCATTGATATGCGCTACTTGTGCCAACCGATTACCCAAAATGACCCAAGCGGATTCGTTGGTAAGTTTAATCATTCCTACTTTAGACGGTATGATAAGTTGATTGCCCAGCCACAAATGCAGTTGATAAATCATGTTTTCGCTTCCTTTGCGAAAGCATAGTTGAGGCGTAAGTTTATCTGCTTCAAAGTGGCATTGATGTTGGCTTATAGGCTGATTTTTTGCCAAGTTAAAAACCACAGGCACCTGTTGTTGCTGCATCAATATCAGTAATTGATTCATCACCCTGTCTAAGTGAGCAAGAAGTAACTCACGGATGATTTTAGACTCTAGTAAATCTTTGAGCGGGGAGGACTTTTTTTTGATTTTCTGAAAATTTTTCCTCCAGATAATTAGGCTGTAAAGTAGCTGCAATTTGTAATATTTTTGGGTAAGTATCATTGTTTAGAGCGTAACTATCAATGGTAACTGTATTGACTCGTTTTTGTAGGTATTTTGGTTGTCGCATTTCGTCCAAATCCGCAAGGTAATATTCAGGGAAAATAATACCTGACAAATGCGGACGAAAGTTACAGACTAGCAGATATTTCATGGATTAAGCTGGCTTATGAATGATGAGTTAATTATGTATTGCTTATTCCGTAAGATGGATTGAAGTTGAGTTAAAAAACAGGTAATTTTCAGTTTTGTAGAACTTCTTGAATTACTGTAAGTATCTGGTCGGCGATGAGGCGATCATCAACTCGTGGAGTGCTTTTTGCCGCCCGTATTCGCCCATAGCAATACGTTGAGCAGTAGGCATTTCGATAATTTTTTTGACGTATTCAAAGAGGATGTCTGTATTCTGAACGGGTACTAAATAACCATTTTTCCCATGTTCTATTGCCTCTCGACAGCCTGGAACGTCGGTACTTATGGCAGGTTTTCCCATTGCCATTCCTTCTTGAATAGCTCTTGGTATTGCCTCTCGGTAAGAAGGCAGCACAATACAATCACTTTCTGCAAGATATGGGCGAACATCTTTCACAAACCCCTTATAATCAATATATTGTTGTGTTATCCAATCCTGTAATTCTGTTTCTTTGATGGCGGCTGGGTTTTGGGTATCTATTTCTCCCAGCACCCAAAATTGAACCGTCGGATATAGAAGGCGGATTTTTTTAGCCACTGCGACAAATTCTATAATTCCTTTATCATATAGCAACCGACCCACAAAGATAAAGACGAGTGTATTTTGATGAGATGATTTTGGAATAGGCTGAAAGTTAATAATGTCCACGCCGCAGCCTTTCACAGAAAGCGCTTGGTCAGCAGCTACTAATTTATCTTTAAGGAATAGGATTCTATCATCGTGGTTTTCAAAAATAACTTTGCTATTGGAAGTTAAAGCGATAC
The DNA here is from genome assembly GCA_012031785.1 of Saprospiraceae bacterium. Classification (GTDB taxonomy): domain Bacteria; phylum Bacteroidota; class Bacteroidia; order Chitinophagales; family Saprospiraceae; genus JAAUTG01. Next base: position 32,164 of record JAAUTG010000008.1, read on the forward strand.
GATATAAAAAAGTGGAAAGCCTGTTAATCAAACCATTATGGATAAACGTATAGCCTAACCAGTGATGACAGAAATATTATCAAGCCCCAAGTAACGTGCCGCAAAACTGCCGTACAAATTAGGTTTGATTGTATAATGAAGTGCTAGATCAACCTTTTGCTTTCTATACAAATGAATGAGTTCAGCAATTAACAATAAATCCTGAAGTGGGTTAATACCTTTTCGAGATAGATGCTTAACTGGAACATGCTTAACATAAGGAAATTCAGTCAAATAGTCAATATATTCATCTACTGGTGCGATAACTATCAATTCAAAGCCTGCTTCGTGTAAGGCTTTTAGAATATTTTTTCTGAAATTCGATATATTCCAAGTCGTATTAGCAACTAAGGCAATTTTTTGTTTATGTACCATTCAATATTCTGTGCGCAAATGCAACAATAAGTAGCTTCGAGTGATTATTATTATTTTACAAGAATCATAGATTCATTTTTGACCATTCATACTTCAATTAATAATTGAGCAATGAGCAATAAATAAAATATTGCTTTACTTCCATAACTCATTCATTATTAAATGATAAACTCGCAATTCATAACTAAACAATGCTACCATTTTCATATCACAAAGTTATGTTACGATTATGCAAATTTATGCAATTGTTTGTGCTAATTTATTTTTCTTTTTATGTACCAAAAAATAAAGCCATCCTGTGGCAGAAGCAGCAAGAAACAAAACTAAAATTAAGAGATTTAGTGTCCCAATGTGTTGAAAGTAGAACACCATTACAATAAAGAGTATATTAACTCCAACAAGAGTTGCAGAGGCCTGACTGTGCGAAAAGCCATAATCAAGTAATAAATGATGAATATGCGTCCGATCTGGACTAAATGGCGAGCGACCTTTCAACATTCGGGTTGTAAAGACGCGCAAAGTGTCAAATAAGGGAATAATAAGTATGCCAAAAGCAACTGCTGGCGCGGCTTCAACAGCATAAGGAATATCGGGTGGAAAGTATTTGTGTGCTTCAATAAATTTAATGATTAAAATAGAACACACCAGTCCCAACATCAACGAACCAGTATCGCCCATAAATATCTTAGCAGGTGTGATATTGTAACGTAGGAAAGCAACCACTGAACCAGCCGTAGCAAAGGCGACTACGCTTAGCTCTTTATATTCTATTTTGAAGGCATCGTTGCTGACTAGAAAAAACCAAGCCCCTAATACGGTAAGAATAAGCGTAGAGATACCACCAGCCAAGCCATTGATGCCATCAATTAAATTAAAGGCATTTACAATTACAATTATTGTAAAAAAAGACAACGGAATAGCAATAAATTCTGGCAAATCATTCACACCAAATAACCCATACAAACTTGTTATTTTGATGTGTGAATTATAAACCAAAATACCTGCGGCTAGAAATTGCGCTGCTAACTTTACACGAGGTGAAACAGGTTCTATATCATCTTTTGCACCAATCAGAAAAATAATTAGAAACGCGCAAAGAATATATTGTAAGTTTCCAAACACATAAAAAGGTGTCCAAAGTACAATTGAAAAGATTAAACCTGCAAAGATACCTATTCCCCCTAAAGAAGGTGTTTTCACTACATGCGAACGCCTTTCTCCTGGTTCATCCACAAGATTTTTAACCTTTGCTATATGAATGATAGAAGGAATAGAGATGTAAGTCAATGTAAAGGCTGTAATAAATGCTAAAATCATGTCATACATGGCAGAACCTTTTTAAATCCACACAAAGTTACAACATCATTTTCATTTAAGCCCGATTAAAAATCATAATATTGATTATTCAACCTAGTGACTAACCCAAGATGAAAGTAATGTACAGTTTCGTTGAATAGGCGAGCCGTCTCTAATTCTGGAGTAAATTTTCGATAAAGATAACCCAATTCAAAACGCAGGTTACTACTCGGATTGATTAACACACCTAGTTTGGTGTCCGCCAATAGGGTAGTAGTTTGAATACCCTGCAATATTTCGTTACCCTTGTTTTGCTCACGAGTGTCGTTGGATAAGTAAATATCAGCACCTAAATTAACATTAGGTCTATCTTTCCCTTGCAAGGCGTACATTATTTGGGTTTCAAAGAAAAATCGTTTGTATCGGTAACGCAGTAGTGATACTGATTCAATAAAATTAGCTCCAAGCGGATGCGCCAATGGCTGATTGTAGTGTCCATAATTTTGATAAGTCACTCCGTGCGTGTAGGTGTAGGGGCGCACATAATTAAATTCCGACTGTATCATCAAATTGGGAATAACCGTATTAAACGATTTGAAGCCTAATTGTAGGGAATATTTATTACCCCACCATCCTTCACCACCAAAAAATTCATCAAAGAGAAACTCATCTAGCAAGGCTTGACCATATACGTACAAATTATTTGTTAACTCATACTTGATATTTCCTCCTATTATTACGTTACCACCACCCGAACTTAAAGCAAACTCTACAGGACGGTATAGAATAAAAGGATTCAAATAATTAATATCATAACCTCTAGTACCTGTACTATCGTGATAAATGGTTGATTCAAAGAGTGCAATTGATAATTTGGGCGTAACTTTTGCTGATAAAATATGGGAAGTGACGTATTTTCGGATGTAAGTGTCATCTGCGCCTGTTGCATTAATATCCAACATCTGGGTAAATAAGTTGACATACTTTATTTTCCAGAAGGTTGTACTCATACGCAGATAAGGATAATTGAAAGCATTATCCGAAAGCAATAAAGAACGGTATCCATCTCCCCAAAAATTTTTACCATAGCCAAGCCTAAAATTGAGAAACTTGTTGGCTTGAAAATCAAAATAACCATTTACGTAAGCATAATCTCGACCTCCAGTCTTGCCAAAAGGTTTTGGAATACCTTGACCCGGCACCACATTAGTTTCTGCGATGGAACGGTTGATATAATTTGGAAATTGCGCCTGATTTTCATAGAAATCCGAGTAAAAGATAAAATTATCTCCCAATCGAACACCAAACTGTAATCCCCTTGTGTTAACAAATAAGCCTTCTTCTCTAATATTATCCCTTCCTAAACGCAAATCAAGAATTGGATTAAATAAATTGAATAATCAGGTGTTGTACATTGGCAAGGTTTTCGTTCAATAATTTTCTTCCAAGCCAAGTCTTTGTAAAATTATTATTAATATCGAGCGTTCGCTGTAAAGAATCTACCAATATTCGATGTTCAAAAGGATTGTAAGGCTGAATCGTACTATGCGCTGTAAATGATAATGCAGGAGCAATTTGATCGGTAAACGTATTACTCAAAGGAATATGCGTCAATTGACCAAACATGGTGATAGTAAACCAAGAATAAGCAAAAGTAAGTATTAGGTGTCTGTTCATGTTGCGTTGCGAATATTAGTTGTTATTGTGGCAATTGGACTTTATCTGCGTTGATGAGTTTCATGGTATCTTCTGCCATAGCCATAGCGAAGATTTTTTTCCGAGTTAAATAGTTCGTAATACTTTCATCCAAGTAGGTTGAACTGAATAAAGGAATTAAAATTTTATCTCGATGTTCTGGATAAAAGAAGTAAATATCGTTTAATTTTTCGATAAATTCGTTAATATAGGCAACACTAGGTTTGGACTTGGTTTCGTTTACTAAAAAGTGGGTATGGTTAAAAGCTATCGCATCGAATTCCCTTCTGTCACTTGGATTATTAATATTGCTAATCCAATGTCGAGCATATACTTTGAGTGGATGAACATTGCCTGTAAGTTGCATAAAAACCATTGGGATATTAGGAATTACAATATCCTCAACAATTGTACCCAACCTATTAGAAAGTTCTCCCATTTGTTTATTAGCAGTAGCAATAGATTTGTCAAGTCGAGCAACAACTTGTCGCATTTCATCCTTAAAATCCTGCATTTCTGATTTAAAATCCTTCATCTCGTTTTTAAACTCTAACATTTCTGATTTAAAATCCTTCATCTCATCCTTAAACTCCAACATTTCGTTCTTAAATTCCTTCATTTCAACCTTAAACTCCAGCATCTCGTCTTTAAACTCCTTCATTTCATCTTTAAAGTCCTTCATCTCGTTCTTAAACTCTTTCATCTCTGCTTTTAATACAGCAGTTTCCCTTTCCATGTTAAGGAATGCCTTATTCGTGGAAGTAATAAATTCATACAAAGCAACCTCTATCTTATCTACTCTAACTTCTGTTGATGTCATAATTTCTATTTTACTGTTTAATAACTAAGAAAACGGGTAAAAGGTTTCCTTTTCAAAACCAATTCTGTCCTTTCAACCCATCATAAACAGACTTTATCCCTTCTTCTAAAGCAATTTTCGCCTTCCAGCCCGCTCGATGCAGTTTGGAAACATCCATCAATTTACGAGGCGTACCATCTGGTTTTGTTAAATCATGTACTATTTCCCCTTCAAAGCCAATAATGTTTTTTACTAAATGGGCTAAGTCTTTGATAGAAATATCCTCTCCAACACCAATATTGACAAGACCAGGTTCGTTGTACGTTTGCATTAAATAGTAACAAGCATCTGCTAAATCATCTACATGCAAAAATTCGCGCAAGGGCGAACCCGTGCCCCAAATGGTCACAGTAGGCAAGTTATTTTTCTTAGCTTCGTGAAATTTACGAATCAAAGCTGGCAAAACGTGCGATTTTTCTAAATCATAATTATCATTCGGTCCGTAAAGATTAGTAGGCATACACGAAATATAATTACACCCAAACTGTGCTCGATAGGCATCACACATTTTAATACCTGCAATTTTTGCGATGGCATAAGGCTCGTTAGTAGGCTCCAAAACTCCTGTCAGTAAGGCATCTTCTTGTAAGGGCTGTGGAGCTAATTTAGGATAGATACAAGACGAACCTAAAAAGAGCAATTTTTTCACACCATTCAAATAACTGTTGTGAATGATGTTATTCTGAATCATCAGATTATCATACAAAAATTCTGCACGATAGGTATTATTAGCTAAAATACCTCCAACCTTAGCCGCAGCTAAAAATACATAATCTGGTTTCTCTTGTGCAAAAAAAGATTGTACTTGCGCTTGATTTCTCAAATCTAATTCCGACGAAGCGCGTAACACAAAATTATCAAACCCTTCTTGTTGAAGTTTTCTTACGATAGCAGAACCCACCATACCTCTATGCCCTGCTACATAGATTTTGTCTTGTTTGTCCATTGTTGCTTTTTGTTAAAGAAATTCTTTAAACATATATTGATAGATGTAGAAAGACCTTATCTTGCTGTACTTCTCGGTAATTCAAAAAAAGAGTATTTATCAGAAAAGTAGTAGTCTTCGTTGTTGGGGACAAAATTAAGTTTTTCAAGAGTGATTGAGAAGAAATATTGTCTTTGTGGGTATAAGCCAAAATGAAATCAATATCAAAATGCTTAAAAGCGTAAGCAATCAAGTGCGATACCCCTTCTTTCGTAAATCCTAGTTTTCTATATGGAATAGCGGTTTGAAAGCCAACTGTGCATCGGTGTTCTCTGCTATCTATCAATTCTGCGTTTAGGTCATAAAGATTTAAAAAGCCTATATATTCGTTTGTATCTTTCAGACGCATAAACCAATTGTGACCACAATGTTTTAGGGAATATTTTACATAATTTATATATTCTTCCCATACCATTTTCGCACCATACTCATTCTTGTATCGGTCTAAAACGTAAAGACTAGAATCGAAAGCAAATAATTTCGGTAACTGCAAGTAGTTTTCTTCGCTAAGTGGCTCATAGTAAATCCTTTGTGAAGCAGTCATTTCAGGAAAGAAAAAGTGGATATTCTTCAACGCTTAATTTACATTTTTTAGATAGGATGCTTTTTAAGGTAAGGATTGAATTGCTTCAAAATTCAATACATCCATGTAATCCCATTCCCGATATGCCAATACATAAACATTTTGGCTTGTCGCATAATCTATTAGCTCTTTTTCCAATGAAAGTGCCCCAAGCATGAAGATATTTTCTAAGTTACTATACTCTGGAAACAAAATCTTAAATCGTTTGGACACCTCTTGAACTACCTCGTCTATGTGTTGCATCTTTGGACTAGACTTTACTGAAACGACATATACCTTTTGCTCAGACAAAGCTACTATATCAAACTCACCTTCCACTTGTGCCTGTTTTAACTTGCGCCTTCGCCTTGTAGAAACATCTATCAATTCCTCTCCAAAATATCTTTGTATCAATGGCTTTATAGCTGGTGCTATCAAGTCTTCTACTAATGTACCCATTTTATTTGATATTCCGCCCAACTCTTTGCGAAATTCTTTCATCTCTTTTTCTCGCTCTAGTGAACGTTTCTCGTTTTGTGATTGGTACACTCGCATCTCGTCTTTAAAGTCTTTCATCTCGTCTTTAAAGTCCTGCATCTCGTCTTTAAAATCTTTCATCTCGTCTTTAAAGTCCTGCATCTCGTCTTTAAAGTCTCGCATCTCGTCCTTAAATTCTTGATTCGATTTATTCATCATAAAGATAGTTCTATCTACGTTCTGGATAAAACTATTCAGCGTATCTTCTAATGAATAAACTCGTTCCCTTAATTCTAAATCCATACTATAAGTTTACAAAAACATGATGAAATAGCTGTAAGCCATTATACGATTGGCGAATATTTCAATGAAATATTCGCCAATCGTTAGTGACTAACAAAATTACCACATTTCAACTATCTAAACAACAAAATAATACAACCAATAGTTCTTGTTATTCAAACTCGTTTCTAACCTCAAACCCTGCTCCAACCAGCACTTGATCTTTTCTAAACAACTGAATGTCAGCATTTACCATTTCACTTACTAACATTTGAAGATCGTATTTTGGAATCCAACCAAGTTTTTGATTCGCTTTTGTTGGGTCGCCAAGCAAAAGTTCCACTTCTGTTGGGCGATAGTATTGTGGATCAACTGCTACAACTTCTCTACCAGGCTCTACAAAAAAGTCGGGATTTGTTGAAGATGCTACAATGCCAACTTCTTGTTCATCAGCGCCTTTAAACGCTAACTCAATTCCAATTTCTTGAAAAGCAGCTACCACAAAATCTCTAACAGAAGTTGTTACGCCAGTGGCGATTACATAGTCTTCAGGTACATCTTGTTGTAAAATCAGCCACATTGCTTCCACATAATCTTTGCATGCCCCCAATCTCTTTTAGCATCCATGTTACCTAAAAAGAGCTTATCCTGCAAGCCCAATCCAATTTTAGCAACAG